>JAZQCH010000003.1:0-12142 GCA_045546195.1 Candidatus Enterousia sp. | reverse complement strand
GACGACAGGGACATTTACGGCCAGTTGTAGTGGTGGTGCGTCGCCAACCGTGTCATCTAATGCGACCGGTACAGCGACAGTAAGTATTAGCAGTGGTACAGCGACTGTGACGTGGAAGGCGGCGGGTTCTGCGACGATAACGGTTAGTTGTGCTGCGACTACTAACTATAACGCGTCCAGCAAGACAGTAGCAGTGACGATAGCGAAGGGGACTAATACTTTGACCCTTAGTGCGACAAGCGGAACATTGACATATAATGCGTCAACCAAGACCAAAACCTTTACGGTCAGCACCAATACCAGTGGCGGTACGTTAAGTGTATCGTCCAATGCGACCGGGGTTGCAACGGCGGCAATCAGTGGGTCAACCGTTACGGCGACCTACGTCAAGGCGGGCAGTGCCAC
Organism: Candidatus Enterousia sp.; assembly: GCA_045546195.1. GTDB lineage: Bacteria > Pseudomonadota > Alphaproteobacteria > Rs-D84 > Rs-D84 > Enterousia. The sequence goes on along the minus strand of JAZQCH010000003.1, from coordinate 11,737 downwards.
AATCACAGTCAGCAGTGCCGCGACCAGTTATTATAATGCTGCAAGCGCAACGTATGCTTTAACCATTAATTGTGGTGCGGGTTATTATTCGGCCAGTGGCGCATGTACAATTTGTGGCAAGGGAACTTATACGTCATCTGCGAATACAGCCAGCAGTTGTACAAATGTGAACGCGGGGTGTTATGCAGATACAACTGGGTCAACAACCGCATGCCCAAAGAGTTGTTCAGCCCTGGGTGGTAAATTGTATGTCAACAGTAATGCGGGTTCGGATGCGAATACAGATTGCTATTTCACAACAACGGGGGGAAAGTATATCGCCGCATCGACCGATACTGCGCAGACCACTTGCCCAGCCAAGAGTTATTGCCCGGCGACCAAGTTGTACTATCCAAATGTTGGCGGTATTCAGGCCTGTCCGGACCCAACGTCCAGCACGTACAAGGAAACAGTGGCGGAAATGGATTGGTTGACCGAACGTTGCCCAACAGCGACAACGTCTAATTCAACGTTGACGGCATCAAATTATCAAACGTGGAGTAATACAGGATTAAGTGCGATTACACAATGTCCGGCCACAATGACCGTGTCCACACCGTGCGCAACTTTTAATGTTGAAGCGGCAAAATATAACAGCACGACGGGACGGTATAATTCCGATGTGGGGTCGGTGTACACGGGTAATGTAAAGCCGGGGTATTATTTGCAGACGATTTACAGTAGTACGTATTGTAATACGTCAACGAACCCTATGTTGTATCGCAAGGCGGTGGTGTGCCCGGCCGGCAGTTATTGTCCAGGTGGCAGTGTGCCAAAGTGCAGCAGCGGGACATACAATGATACATGGGGGGCAAATTTGTGTACTTCGTTAGGTTCGTTCTATACCACGTCCAGCGCGGGCGCAACGGCGGCAACGGCATGTTCGGGCAAAACCACTGCGGGTAAATACATTGCCACAGCAAACAGTTCAACACAGACCACGTGTGAGGCAGGCTATGCGTGTCCATCGGCGACTGTGTATTATGGTAGTACGGGGTCGCGTTCAGCGTGTACGGGTACGACGTATTCTGGCAGTGGGGCGTCGTCTTGTACAGCATGTCCGAATAACGCAACAGGGTATTATAGTTGGGATGGTGATACGTTGCATGATTCTGTGTACGAATGTTATAAACATGTGTCGTATACTGGTTCATATGGGTCTGGAACGCGGAATTGTTATTATACCAGTGGTTCTGGAACCAGCGCAGTGTATAATGGGAATAGTAATGCGGGGTGTGATTCTTATTCAATCACGTCGTGTAATGCGGGGTATTATTTGGCCAGTTCTGGGGCCTCAGACTGTGTGGATGTGACCAGTGGGTATTTTTCGGCTGCGGGGGCTACGTCGCGTAGCACGTGTCCGAGTGGATATAGTGGGTCGGATGGTACGCGTGCGGCGAATACAAATTGCTATGTGTCGTGTGGTGCCAAGACAATTAGTAATGGTACAACCACGGTTGTAAATTCCAAGGAATATTACACTGGCAGCGCATATCCAGTATGTACATATAATGTGAATTGTAATGCTAAGTATGGCGCATCGGGGAACAAGACCAGCAGTCCCGCATGTACAGCATGTGGTACGGGTACATACAGCGCAGGTGGGGCATCAGCGTGCGCGGCATGTACGAATAAGCCAGCAAACAGTTCTTATACTGGGGCGGCGGCGTCGAATGCATGTGCGTGGGCGTGTAACAGTGGGTATAACCAGACGGATGATAATCAATGTGCCCAGTTCTGTACGGCGGGTGTGACGCACCTGAAATTGGGGAACGGGTTGTCGATACCGCTGTACAGCAGTGCGCGCACCAGCCCGGCGATAAATGTCAAGTTTAATAACAGTGTATGTTATGGCAGTTTGGCAGCAGGTCGGTTGTCGGGGACCTTGAATGTCAAAATGTCGTCTGGTACGTATCACTCGATTGATTGATAAATCCCCCGTCCGGGGGATTTGTTGTTTCGGTGAACAGAAATGTTGCTTTTTAAGTGTTTTTGATATAAAATCAGCGCATTATGGTACGACAAATTATTAAATCTGGTCAGGTTTCAGAAAACCGCAAGGCGCGGTTTAATTATTCTATTGAAGATACGATAGAGGCCGGGATTTCTTTGACAGGTGCAGAAATTAAATCAATCCGATACGGATTGGTGACCATTGTTGATGGGTTCGTTCAGCGTCGGGGGGATAATTTATGGCTGGCGGGGGTGGAAATCCAAAAATTGCCAACCGCAGCACGAATTGTGAACTTTGATGAACGGCGCAGTCGCCAGTTATTGCTGCATCGCAGTCAGATTAACAGACTGATTGGAAAATTACAGGAAAAGGGTGCTACAATCGTGCCGCTGAAATTGTATTTTAACAATCGGGGTAAGTTAAAGGTGCTGTTGGGGGTCGGTTATGGCAAGAACAAGGTTGATAAACGCGAAACCATTAAACAGCGCGAGTGGGATAAGAATAAAGCAAGAATCTTGAAAGGGAGATAAAAAAGAGCCGCCAGATGGCGGTTCTTGATTTATAGTGCGGGTGTGTTTTTTCTGCTTTACTAAATTGTTGAAAAATCGTATAATAGTGGGGATTAAAGAAAGAAGGGAATTAAGCATGAAATATAAATCTGATGTTGCAACATGGGTTGTTTCACGTATGCTGATGCTGGCGGGCGTTGTGGCGATTGGCGCGTGCGCGCGTTCGGGTGGCGATGTAATGGAATATACAGGTGTGGCTGCAACACCGACTGTGGATTATGTCGAAGCGTTGGATGTTTATTCCGCACCGCACAAGGATTCATTTTTGAATCAGTTGGCGATGAATTATCGTTCGTACGCAATCTATAACGCACGGACCAGTGGTTATGCCGATATGGGCGAATTGTTCGCAAACAAGGCAGTGGCCGCGTTCAGTGGTGAAGTGCCGTTCCCAGAATCTTTGGAAAATTGGCCGGTGGAAAATGAACAGGAATCGTTCGAATTGTACACTGCGTATAACGATTTGATGAATCAATTGAAAAATGATGCGTCGTACACAAATCCAGAATTAGCGGCCGAAGCGCAGGCGAAATTTGATTGCTGGCTGTCGGCATCGGCCAGTGGCCAGATTGCGACCGCCAATCAATGTAAAGACAGATTTAACAAGACATTGGTCGCGTTGCGCGATTGTCACGGCGGTAAAATTGTGCGCAAGCAGAGTGAAAAGATTGTCGCCAAAGAAACGGTTGTCGCAACCAATGGTGAAACTGTTGTGGAAACAACAACACAGCGCACGGCCGGTTCTTATTACCCAGAAACGCGTGATATGAAATCTGTGCGTGGGGGCGGACAGGCGCGCGAAGGTGTGATTATTGTTAACAATGTTAATGTGCCTGAAAATTTGATTAACCCAGTGCCGGTTCAGCCGATGGTGTTTAATCAGAATATCTATGGTGGCGATAAAACAATTTCAAAAAGCGCAAATGATAACAGTGTGACAAACAGCGGAAATCGTTTGATGGCGGTTGATTGTCCGATGGGTGATACGGAATGCCAGGCGCACAACCATGAACATACATGTAATCATGGGGATGTGAACTGTCAGAATGCACCATCTGTGGCGGTTGTTGTGACGGAAAAAGAACAGCCAGTGCCGGAATGTCAGGCGTGTGAACCAATCCCAATGATTGGTGACGAACTGGTGTCGCGTGAAGAATTTATCAATATGATGATGGCGATGCGTGCCGAATTGGCGGCGATTAACGCGCGTTTGGATCAAATTCAGGCGGCGCAGGGTGAAAAGACCATGATTAAGGTTCAGCAGATTCCACTGGAACCAACGCAGCATGTTATGGAAGAGGTGTTTGAAGTGCGCTTTGACTTTAACAAGGCGACGATTAAGCCGGAATATCAGGAACTGATTAAGCAGTTGGTTGATGCAACCCAGGAAAATAAGAATATCAAGGTTTCTGTGGTTGGACATACAGATACATCGGGAACATCGAATTATAACTATGCGTTGGGTGGGCGTCGCGCAGAAGCGGTGCAGAAAATGCTGATTAAGTATGGTATCCCAGCCAGCCAGATTGTTGCGGTGTCAGCCGGTGAAGAAGATTTGGCAGTGCCAACACCAGATAATACGCCAAATGCGGCAAATCGTCGTGTGCGTGTTGTCAAAGAAGTTCACTATACAGAAGACCCAAAACCGGTTCCGATGGCGATAGAGGTTGAAGAATTTTCGGCGGGCACATGTGGTGAATATGGTTGCGAACAGTAATTTATAGTACAATAAGACTTGACAAAAAGTTTTTTGTGGTATATATTGACTGCCGTCAGAGAGATGTTTTGATAAGAGGCATTTGAAATGACTGATATGGTAAAAGAGTTGAATGTTGCGATGCAGACCCTGGAACAGGGTGGCAAGGTGCGTGGTTTCAAGAACGCAGGCGCAAAAGTTGATATTATGAAGGAATTTCGTTTGCGAAACGTCTTTGTTGGCGAAAATAGTGGCAACGAAATGTAAAAGTTTTAATCCCCCAGTGTTCTGGGGAATTTTTTTGGTGAATATTATCCTGTAGCTTTTTTGTTGACGTTGGTGCTTTTTGTGTTAATCTGGGTGTCACGCTTATAAAAAGGGATTTAGATGAAAGCAGACAAGATGCCAGAATTGACCAAGGCGAATATTGAGAATTTGTTGGATGTGCCGTATGGGTGTGTTTTGGCGTATGATTATCGTATGGGGACGATGAATCGGTTGGCTTATGCGGGGTATTCGTCGGGTGTGGCACATGTGTACGCAGATAAAGCACGTTTGGCGATTGAGGGTATGCCGGAATTTGGTGGCCGAAAGGTTGTGTTGGCGGCAATTCAGGGCGTGCCAGAGGCATCGTGGCCAGGTGTAGGTAAATTTGAAAGATATCCGTTGAACAGTGAACGTTCGGTCTTTGTTATGGGTAATGTTATTGCGTTTAATCCAAAGACAGGGCTGTATGAAGCAAATCCGGCCGGTTGGATGGGGGTAGATGTGCCAGAGTTAGTGGTGCGCAGAGAGTATATGGGTCTGCAGAAGTTTTTGTACGATATGTGGGCGCGCAAACAAGAACGTCGCAAGTTTGTTGCGTTGTTTAAAACAAAATAAATTAACCATGCCATCGCAATCGCGATGGTTTTTTTGTTTGTGCTTGATTTAGTTAATATAGGTGAATTATAATAGTTAACACAGGTTAATCAAAGGTGTGGTGTGTGGATGCGGAAATAATGCGTTTTTGTCGTGCTTTTCAGCGTGATATGGGTGATATGCCGATTCGGAACAGTCAATATGCTGTGCTGAATATTATGTGTACAATGCCGGGACCGCATGTGCCGGTTGGGTTGGCGGAAATACTGGGGGTGTCCAAGGCAATGGTTAGTGCGCATTTGGCGGCATTGATGGAACGTGGGCTGGTCGTGCGCGTGCCGTCACCCGAAGATGGGCGCAGTGTATATGTTATGCCAACCAAACGTGGCAAGGATTTGTTTAACAAGATTGCCCGGGCAAATAATGAAAAATTGAATTTGATTAAAACGCAACTGGGGGCAAAAAAATTTGATGCGTTTGTAAAACTGATTGCCCAGGTCAATCAGATTATCGATTAAGAATTCATACCCGACGAAATTATGCCAGGTTTCTGGCATAATTTTTATATGAAAAATAAAAAGTGGATTAAAGTTGTTGTTGTGTCTGCGATTGCGGCAATCGCAATTGTTGTTTGTATTGTTGTTATCAAATATTTTGTTGCACGGCGGCCGTTTTATTACGCAGGTACGTTGGAAACAACCAAGGTTGTGATGTCGTCGCGGGTGGCATCAGATGTTTCGGATGTGTATGTAATCGAAGGTGATAATGTATCCGCGGGCCAGCCGTTAATGGAAATGTCGTGTGATGTGTACAAGATTTTAGCACAACAGATTGATAAAGACTATGCGCGGGCAAGGCAATTACAATCGCGCGGACATTTGGCGGATTCTGAATATGATGCGTTGGTGCGTACCAAGCAAGATAATGATTTGAAACTGCGGTGGTGTCGGGTTGTGTCGCCAATTAACGGTATGGTTATTACACGCTTTCGCGAGGTAGGAGAGGTTGTCGCACCCGGCGCGCCATTGATTTCGGTCGCAAATCCGTATGATATATGGGCGTATTTCTATGTGCCGTATGGGATGTTGTATAAATTGCGGGTTGGGCAGCCTGTGACGGGAATTTTGCCCGAAGCCGCAAATATGAAATTTACAGGACGGATTATAAAAATTAGCGAGGTCGCAGAATTTACCCCTAAGAATGTTCAGACGCGTGATGAAAGAACGCGCCTGGTTTATGGGGTGAAGGTGCAGTTTGAAAATCCGGATTTAATTTTGAAGTCGGGTATGGTAATCGAAAGTACGTTGTTGACAGATGAGTAATATTGAAATTCTTGTTGAAAATGTGTCTAAGTCTTTCAAAGAAGTTATAGCTTTGGATAATGTGTCTGTACGATTTGAAACAGGTAGTTTGTATGGCCTAATTGGGCCGGCGGGGGCGGGAAAAACAACGCTGTTTCGGATAATGCTGGATTTGATGGGGGCAAATTCGGGGGCGGTGCTGTATCGTGAAAATGGGCGACAAATTGGATTCCGTAATATCGCAGAACATGTCGCGTATATGCCACAGAGCCAAAGTCTGTATGCGGATTTGTCGGTTGATGAACATTTGGATTTCTTTCGGGATTTATATGGAATCAATGATGCAGATTTTGTGCGCAAGAAGGATGAGTTAGTGCATTTGGCGCGCCTGGGGGATTTTCTGGACAGGCCGGCGGGAAAACTGTCGGGCGGGATGTATAAAAAACTGGGGCTGATATGCGCGTTATTGCGGTCACCACAAATTATGTTGTTGGATGAACCAACCAATGGTATTGACCCAATCAGTCGGCGTGAATTTTGGAATTTGTTACATGATTCTGTGGCGCAGGGTATTTTGGTGTTAATGTCAACTGCGTATATGGACGAAGCCGAACGTTGTGGTGGGGTTGTGCTGATGGAACGTGGGCGCGTGTTGGCAACAGGGGCGCCAGATGCGCTGTTAAAAAAATACAGCAGTCGGAATTTTGATGAATTGTTTATCCGGCGTGGGGGAAATGTGCGATGAAAATGCCGATAGTAAGTGTTCAAAATATGTCTGTGCGTTTCGGGGATTTTTATGCCGTGCGGGATGTGTCGTTTGATGTGGGGCGGGGCGAAATATTTGGATTTCTGGGGGCAAATGGGGCGGGAAAAACGACGACTATACGGGTGTTGTGTGGGTTGTTGCCGGCGACAGATGGGCGGGTGATAATAGATGGAATCGAATTTAGGCCACAATATGCCAATGATATTAAACGGCGCGTTGGATATATGTCACAGCGATTTACGTTGTATGAAGATTTATCAGTTGGTGAAAATTTTGATTTTGCGGCGGCGCTGCGCGGTGTTGGGCGCGGGATGTATGTGTCGCGTCGGGATATGTTATTAAATTTTATTGGCTTTAATCGAAATTTGAAAACGGTGGTCAAGGATTTGCCGGGCGGCATTAAGCAGGCGGTCGCACTGGGGGTTGCGTTGATACATGACCCAGCGATTGTGTTCCTGGACGAGCCGACCGCGGGCGTTGCACCACATGCGCGTATGCGATTTTGGAAATTGATTCAGGAATTGGCGCGTGTTGGCAAGACGGTATTTGTGACCACACACTATATGGACGAAGCAGAAAATTGTTCGCGGATTGCGCTGATGCGTGCGGGGGAACTGATTGCGATTGATGGGCCAGGTGCCCTGAAACAAAAAACATTTGGTGATACGTTATATGGCCTGCGGGCGCGTGTCGGACAACCAATAATGCCAATCCCGGATGTTGTTGATATTTGGCAACCGTATGGGGCGGGGTTTCATTTGCGTTTTCGTGATGGGGTAAATGTTGCAACGCAGTTGCGAAAACTTAAACGCGATTGGGAAATTGTGCCAATTCAGCCGTCGTTGGAAGATGTGTTTATAAAGTTGGTCGAAGGGCAAGACAGATGAAGATATTTTCGTGGCGTAGAACGCGGGCGATATTTTTCAAAGAGTTTAAACATATCTGGCGTGACCCGTTTACGTTGATGATGGCGTTGATGTTGCCGTTGGCAATTGTTCTGATACTGGGCAGTTCGATTGAGTTTAATATTAAGTCGATTGATATGGCGTATTTTGATGGCGATAAAACCAGCGCATCACGAAAACTGGTCGAAACATTTGGCAGTTCAAATTATTTCAAGCCGTATGATATTGTCAACCCAAATGATATTCATAATGATATTGTCGCGGGACGGGCGCGTGTTGGTATGGTTGTGCCGCCGGGGTTTGAAAAAGATATGATGGCCGATGGCGCATTGGTACAGGTTTTGGTTGATGGTACAGAAAGTTCAACTATGTCATCGGTGTCTAATTATTTGAATACGATAAATCAAAATGCGTATTTCAAAATCTGGGATGTGCCGGCAGATATGGCACAACAAAATCCACAGTACAAGGTGCGGTATTTGTTTAATCCGGAATTGAATTCGCGGTGGTTTGCAGTGCCGGGATTGAGTGCGGTGATAATTGCGCTGGTGGCGATTATGTTGACGACGCTGACTATATGTCGGGAATGGGAACGGGGGTCTATGGAAATGTTGCTGTCAACGCCGGCAACGCGTTTGGACATTGTTGTGGGCAAGGTCGCACCGTATGCAGTGCTTAGTTTTGTTGGATTCGTGTTGGTGTTTGTTGTGGCGCGAATCGTTTTTGGTGTGCCGTTTGTTGGTGGTTATTGGCAGTTAATATTCGGAACATGGTTGTTTATATTGGGGTATTTGGCGATTGGGTTGTTGATATCTGTGTCCACTAAACGGCAAGAGGTGGCTATTCAATACGCCGCGATAATTGGTCTGTTGCCGACGGTGATTTTATCAGGGTTTGTGTTCCCGATTGAATATATGTCGCGTGGGTATCGGATTGTGTCGTCGATATTTCCAGCACGTTTCTATATGGATATAACGCGTGACCAATTTTTAAAAGGCAGTTTGTTTTTTGATATTTGGTGGCTGTATGCGGTGTTAATGGTTCAGGCGTTGGTGATATTGGCGTTGAGTGTGTTTCGATTTAAAAGGTCATTAGAATGAAACTGGGGGTTCTGTACGGATTCTTTAAGAAGGAAATAATTTCATTGTTGCGGGCACCGGTGCTGATGGTGGCGGTGTTGATTATGCCTGTGGTTCAGATGATTTTATTGTCGGGGGCGATTACTTTTCAGGCGGATAATTTGCGATTGGTTATAAAAAGTGCGCCAAATGATGTTGTGGCCGAACGGATTTATAATCGGGCAGTTGGGTCAGGGTTCTTTGTTGACGCAGGTGTGGATGCGAATCGGGCGGCGGTGGACGCAGTACAAAGTGGCGCAGCAGATGTTGCGATTGTTATGCCAGAAGGGGGGCTGACGCGCAGTTTGGTGCGTGGCGACGCGGAAATTCAAATACTGATTGATTCTATGAATATATTAAAGGCGCACAGTATCGAAGCATATTTGCGTGCCATAATTGCGCGTGTGTTAACTGATGAAACGCATGGGGTGGAACAGCGACCAATCGATTTTAATGTACGGGTGCTGTTTAATCCGCAATTAAATACTAAATTCTTTATGGTGCCGTCAATGGTCGCAATTTTGGTGTTCTTGGCATTGTTGATATTGATTTCTGTGTCGATTACCAAGGAAAAAGAAACAGGTACGATGGAAACGCTGATATCGGCGCCGGTGTCAAAATACGATATTATTATGGGCAAGGTTTTGCCGTATGTATTGGTGTCTTTTTTGGTGATGCTGACGATTGTCGTTGCGGGGATTTTAGTTTTTCGTGTTCCGTTCGTTGGGTCGCAGTTTATGTTCTTGTTGGCGTTTTTAGTGTTTTGTGTGCCGGCGTGTGGGATTGGGGTTTGGTTGGCAACATATACACAAACCCAACAACAGGCGATGTTGGGGCTGATTATTGTGGCGTTTTTGTCGCTGATGTTATCGGGGGCAATTATATCAACGGAAAACATGCCGATTGTTTTGCGCTGGATAAGTTATATAAATCCATTAAGTCATTATTCATTTTTGGTGCGCAATATTATGTTAAAAGGGCCTGACTGGGTGTACTTTGCGCGACACGCAGGGGTGATGTTGGTGGTGGGTGTGGTTGTTTGGGGGGTGGCATTGCGACGGTTCAAGACGACTTTGTAAGCAGGGGGGATATATGAACAAATTTATGTGTTTTATTACATTGATACTGGTCGCCAATGGGGCGTGGGGGAATATGTATTCTGAATTACAATATGTGTACGATACCAATCCCATTATTGGTCAGGGACGGGCGGATTTAGACGCAGCACGCGCAGGTGTTGATGCGTCCAAGACAGAACTGCAACCATATTTGGGCATAACAGGTAATGTGGGGATGGCGCGGACAACGGCACTGGGGTATGATTTTGATTATGCACCAATGCAGTATGGATTGGAATTTCAGCAAAATGTTTTCCAGGGCGGGGCGATGTTTGCCCAGGTGCGTGGGGCCCAGTTGCGATATGATGCGGTGCGCGCGAATTTGTGTGCGATTGAACAAGATGTACTGATGGGGGCGATAAATGCCTATATCGAAGTGTTAAATGCGCGCGCAGTTATGGATTTGAACCGGAATAATGAACGCGTGTTGGGGGAATATTATGCGTTTGTGCGCGATGCGGCGGATGTGGGAAACTTAACCCAGATAGATGTCGCCCAGGCGTCAGCGCGCCTGGAAATGGCGCGTTACGGCGCGGTGGATGCGGTGGCGCAGTATGAAAACGCAATCGAAGTGTTTCGGCGCATATATGGTAATGTGCCAGCTAAATTTGTCGATATTGATTTGGCACGTGTTACGGATTTGTTCCCCGAATCTGTGCGTGATGCCACAGAATATGCGTTGCGAAATCATCCGGTGTTGCGGGCATTAGATGCCCAGGAAGTGGCCGCCCGTGAAAACATAAAAATCGCATATAAGTCTATGTTGCCGTCGATTGATGTGCGCGGTGCGGTACAACAGATGGATAATGTGCCGTTTCTGGATGATATAACGGACAGTCGGATTGGTGTGTATCTGCGTGTGCCGTTGTATGACCGGGGGAATGCATTTGCCAATGCAGATCGGGTGCGCGCAAATATTTCCGGTATTCATGAACAGATTATAAACGCACGACGGGTTGTGGTGGAAAACCTGAACGCGGCATGGAATATATATCAATCCCAGGAATATGCGATTAGTGCAACCCAGGCCAGTATTGATGCGAATATCTCTGCGCTGGATGGGGTGCGCGATGCGCAGGCGCATGGGCGACGGACGGTACTGGATGTACTGAATGCGGAACAAGAATTGCTGAATTCGCGTGTGGCGCATACGCGTGCCAAACACGCGCGTATTGCGGCGTTTTTTGCGGTTCTGGCGGCGGTGGGGGATTTAACCCCGGAAAATCTGGGACTTGATATTTTAGAAAAATAGTATAGAATAGATGGCGTTGCGCCCTTAGCTCAGCTGGATAGAGCATCAGATTTCTAATTCATGCGGGGGTGTTTTTTTATAACTTTGCCGAATTGGAGAAAGTTTTATTTTTTCCTTAGAATTCTGCGGACATTTCCTGACACAACATTGTTTGTGGC
>JAZQCH010000002.1:0-129865 GCA_045546195.1 Candidatus Enterousia sp. | reverse complement strand
CCGTGAAATAATGCGAATTGTTTACTTCGCATATCTTTGCCCTCAAATCTGGACCCGGCGATATCGCCAATAATTGCGCCCCACATAATAAACTCCTTTCATGGTCAATTTATCATCGATATAACTGTTGTCAATGTAATTAAATTTTTTTATTGTCCCGCGGTATAAATATGGATTTTTTTGTGTCGCTTAAAATACTTCGGAAGCTACACTCATTGGCGTGTAATCTGGTGATTCTTCAATCGGTGCCACACAATTGTTGCCATCAAAACGATAATCTATAACTGTGTGGTTGTGAATTGTAAATGTTGTTTCGCACCATAGTTGCAAAGTTGTGGGCGATGTGCCTCCAACTGCTGTTGTGTGTGCTGAATATCCTGTAAAAGTTGTATGATATGATGGAGATGTGCCAGGAAGCGATACGATTCTTGAATCGCTGAATGTTATGTATTTTATATCTTCAATATCATACGTCCTTATAGGTGTCCCCCAACCCTGAATAAGAGCATATTCGGGTGCGCCTAGCCACGTGCTACACATTTTGTTGTATTCTATAGCAGAGTCTACACATGCGCTCAATACGCCAATAATTATCAATAAGCCTATATGTTTTAATTTGCTCATTTTGTGTCCTTTAAGTTTTGTCTCCGTAAAAAATAGACCGCCGTGGAATTGGCGGTCGGGTGCTTTCAAAATCATAAGACGAATGACCCTGTTGCTTTTGGGAGACCCCTATTATATAACAACAGACACCCGACCAACATAGTCAGGCAATAACGGTGCGATGCACCATAAACAGTTTTACGATGCAAACGCACCGCGTCCTATGGGGTTTGAAAGCCCCGAATCCAATTCCCATCGGATTCAATGTGAATTATATCAGAATTTATATTTTTTGTAAATGAGTGTTTTATTATGCCAATAGCCTCATTGCGGCGTTTTGGTTTGATATCCATGCTTCTTGATGATTATGATACAGCGAAAGTCTATCATTTAGTTCTTGTATTCGCATAAACGTCATCCCTTTGTCTCGGTCTTCAGTAGTAGGGTTTTCTATTTTGCGCTGTTCCGACAAACACCAAGTTTCAAATGTCTTAGAGTCTTCAATTTTTGAACGAACCAAAAATTGATTTGTTTTATAAGAAGTATATTTATATGCATCTAATATTGTTGCCTGGCCGTCACCATCTATATCGACAGGATTTTTTAACCATTCAAAGAAGAAGTATAAAAACACATTAGCGGCCCAATTGCATATACCGTCTTTTATTGGGGCACTGATAGATGGATAAAAGTTGCTTGCACCAATGACGCAAATATTTGAATGGTTGGGCATATTAAAAATGCCAGAATAACACTGGCCCAATAAGAGTAAGCCGTCTGTCAATCCGTTAATTTGCTGCATTTTTGCTAATAATTCATTCGGCTTTATATCAGAGGCACAATTAATTCCATTTATGTTTCCATGAGATGATACAACGCATCCAAGAAACGATATGTTAGAAAAAGAACTTATCGTGTCGAATAATTGGCTTGTAGGATAAAGTTGTCCTGCGGATAGACCATTTGATGTTAATACATTACTGGCACTAGGAAAATCGGCAAAATAATATATATTGGCTTCTACGCCGTTTTGTTTTTCTTTAACGGTCTTTGCAGCGTTTACTATGTCAAACATAAAGCGAGGGGTTGATTCTTGGCCGCATATAAACACCCATTTGGAATCTTCGCAATTTTTGAGAATCCGAACCATTATTAATCCTCGGTTAACAGTACCAAATTCGTTTTATCATAATTATCGCTTGGCGAAACTCCCAGTATCTTCCCTGTTTCATCAAGGTGGTAATTAATCGCTTCCATTATGCGAAGGACGTATTTTATGCGTAAGTCATTATTCAAACCGTTTGGTTGAAAATACAACGCAATGTTTCCTAGTTGTATTTGTCGCTTAATTTGAAGTTCTAGATTAGGTAAATCAGAAAAATTTTTACGCATTCACATTCCTTTTTCTCTTAAGAATTGTACCACAAGTTATATGTCTTTCCCATTAGAAAATAAATCTAATAAAAAACATATTGTAATTACATAATTCTTAGATTGTTGGTGTACCGTACCACTTAATATTCAAAAAATCAACTTCGAATCGGAGTATTGGTTATAATACCTGGTTGTGGTGAATTTTTTGTGGGGGGATGCCCGGGGTGATGTTAAAAAATAAAGTCATATAAAAATCCGTCCTTGTTTTTTGGGATTTTTAAGGTATAATGCACCGCATGTGCACCCGTAGCACAATGGATAATGCAACAGATTTCTAATCTGTGGATTGCAGGTTCGAGTCCTGCCGGGTGCGCCAGTAAATAATTAATATTTTATTTTTGAGGTTAGCCATAAGTTTGCCGTTGATATGGGCTAAAACACATTTGACGGTGCAATCTTTTGAAAATACTTAAAAATAAAATACCGGCGTATGCCAGAGCCAAGGATTTCTAATCTGCAGGTCACAGGTTCGAATCCTGTAGGGCGTGCCAGAATTTAACCGTCGCGATTGCGGCGGTTTTGTTTTTTATTTGGATTTTTGTCATTTTTTGGTGTAGTATATACTCTGACATGGCGATTGCTGTGTTGGGCGTCGAAACCCGTTTATGCTCAGTGCCTGTGAAGGTAGAAAATATCTCCAACCAATATGGTTGGAGGGCGGTGAATATATTGAATAAGCCCGCTATTTTCTGAGCATTATAGTTTCGAACCTCCAACCACCCGCTTTGTCAGGTGGTTTTTTGTTTAAAAAAGGATAAAAAATGAGTGGAGTAAACGTGAAGCAGTCAATTAATCAAAATATTTTGACTTTTATTTTTTCGATGTTGCTTATTGTTGTGGGCGAGTATGCTTGTGTGTCCTGTTGCGTCTATTATGCATTTGCCTATTCTGTGTCGTTGGCGGCGGGCGTTTCTACTATCCTGACATTGGCTGCGTATACAAAAGATTATTGTGCGAAGAAAAGTAATAAATGTAAATAGGTGACAAAAATGCTAGTATTGATAGTAATATTGTGTCTTTTTTTGGCTTTTCTGCTTCTTTCCTTTTATGAATTTAAGGAGGCGTTAGATGACGAAAAAAGAAAACAGCAAGAAAGAGAAAGAATAGAGAGGGCGGAAGCGGAAAAAAGGCGGCAAGAAGTAATGGCCCAGAAAAGAAAGGAAAGGACGGCAATGGTACGGAAACAGGCAGCAATAGCAAAAAAACAAGCAGAGGCTCTGGCGAAATGGCAGAAAGAAATGGAAGAAGAAGAACGGCAAATGGAACGTGAGTTGTTAATGGCAAGAAGAAGTTTTACGCAAGGGGTTTTTGTTGTTGTGCGTGAGTATCAGGATACGTTGCTGCAAAAATATAATCAAACTGTTTATGTAGATGATTGGGGTGAAGCGGTTTATGATGATTTTTTTAAAGAAATTTCATCATTTATATTGAATATTATACCCAAAAAATATAATTTTTCTAAATCTGCAGAATGGCATGATGAAGAAGGTTTTTTTGATTTTTATGTGCATATAGACCCTGTAAAAACAGGGAGTGTGGAGTGTGATGAGGTTGGCGATAAGTGTTTTCATAAAATTGTATTTCGTATAGATGAAAGTGATGAAGAATTAAGCAGAAAACAGACAATTTTTAGTATAATAGTAGAATATTTGGAATTCATAATGAGTAAAGGAACGACTAGATCTTTACGAGATTTAGCAAATGTCAGTAGTCCTATTGATTATGAAAAACAAATTGCTACAAATTTGAAAAAACTTGGGTTTGAAGCGCGTACTACCAAGGCGTCAGGTGATCAGGGAGCGGATGTTCTGGCCAGTAAGGACGGTGTGTCATTTGCGATACAATGCAAAATGTATTCTAAACCTGTGGGCAATAAGGCTGTTCAAGAAGCGAATGCGGGACGTGATTTTTATAAAAAAGATTATGGAGTGGTGATTTCTAATGCGGGGTTCACTAAATCGGCGCGTCAAGCCGCGCATGCGTGTGGTATTATTTTATTAAACGACAATCAATTAGAGTCTTTATTGAAATACACCAATAGATGATAAAATGCCAGAATTTAACCGTCGCGATTGCGGCGGTTTTGTTTTTGTTGATAATGGGGGAAAATGTGGTATTGTTCGCCAAAAGGGGTATAAATATGGGATTTAAGATGTTTGAAGATAATGTGTTTATGAATATTAATTGTTCTGTGCCGTATGTTAATTCAAGAAAGTTAAAGCGGGCCGGAATTAAAACGCAACTGTCGTTGGGACAGGTGCTGGATTTAGGCCAGACAATTGAACAGCGCGCACCGCAGTGGCAGGATTCATGCCTGCGTGATGGGTTGTTGTTGGATGTGTCGTTCACAGTCAGTGGGATGTGTGATAATAACTTTGTAATTGGTAATGCGGATTTAATTGGCGTCTGTGATATTACATCGTGTAAGTGTGATAAAAACTATGATGTTATGGCGGACAGTGTTAAGGGACGCGGGCGGTTCTGTTTTGAAAAACTGTCCACGGGCAAGTGTGTTGATGAAAATGTGTGTGCGACAGTTGGGCGCGTGCTGTTCCCGCAATATTACGCAACGCAAAAGACAAAATAAAACAACCGCCATTTCGGCGGTTTTGTTTTGCAGTGTTTTGGGGAATCGTTCCTGGGGCATGGGTGGGGTGCGGTGTGATATACTGGGTGGGGTAAAAGGGAGGAAATAATGAAAAAATTTTGGACTTTTATTTTGGCAATCGTGATTTCGTTTGTGCCGGGGATTTTTGGCGGATTCTTTTCACCAATGAGTCCAGGTGTGAACGATTGGTATAATGGATTGGCACAGTCGGTACTGACCCCAAATGGGTGGGTGTTTAGTATCGCGTGGCTGATTTTATATACACTGTTGGGGATTGCCCTGTATTTAATTATGCGCAGTGGTAAAACGCGCCAAAACAAGGCGACGGCATATACACTGTTTATTGTGCAGATGATTTTGAATGCGTTGTGGAGTTATCTGTTCTTTGGCCTGCATATGGTCGGATGGGCGATGATTTGTGTGGTGGCACTGGTTGGGGTGGCGTTCTGGATGGCGATTGCGTTCAAGCCAATCAGCCGGGCGGCGTCTTTTTTGGTGTGGCCATATGTTGTGTGGCTGATATTCGCAGCGTATTTGAACGGCACGATTTTGGTGTTGAACTGATGAAAAAAATCCCGCGTTCGCGGGATTAAATTTTTAGAATCTTGACATGTGGGTCGCCAATGTTCAGGTATTTCAAGCCCAATTCTTCGACATAGTCGGGACTGTAATTTTGTAATAATTCAATGTGGCGGTGTAATTCGTTCAGGGTCTGTTGTTCAGACGCCAGTTGTTCGCGTTCGTTGCCCAATTGCCATACGTTGTATCCGAAACGCTGGATGCTGACATCGCCCCAGAACATGCCGACAAACATAAAGCCCGCAAATAATGCCAAAATAATGCCCAATTTGCCCCGGGCACCACCAGACCAGGCAGAACCCAAAAAATGAAATAAATTTTTGATTTTTTCCTTCATGGATGGCATTATATCATAAATGTTTAGTGATAATCAAATTTTTGCTGCGCCGTTGGCTGGGATTACAGACCGGCCGTTTCGGCGCGTCATTCGTGAATTTTCCCCAAATGCGCCGATTGTGACGGAAATGATTTCGTGCCATTCGTTGGTGGGGGCGCATAAAAATTGCCTGCGGAATTTCGATAACTATGCGGACGAAGGTAATGTTGGGGCGCAAATATTTGGTGCGGATGTGGGGTTAATGGCGGATGCAGCGCGAATTTTGGCGGATGCGGGCGCAAAATGGATTGATATAAATATGGGCTGTCCTGTGCCCAAGGTGGCGACACGCGCCGGCGCAGGGGCGCATCTGATGCGGGACCACGCGTTGGCGGGGAAAATTATGCGTGCTGTGGTGCGGGCGGTTGATATCCCGGTGTCAATTAAAACACGTTTGGGGTGGGATGATGATAATCGGGATTGGCGCGAATTGATTGATATTGCGGCGGATTCTGGTGTGCGGTTCGCGGCGTTACATGGGCGGACGCGGGCGCAGTTGTATCTGGGGAATGCGGTTCACCCAGATGTGTCGGATGCACCGATTCCAATTATCGCAAATGGTGATATTAAAACCGCAGATGATGTTAATGCGGTTCAGAAACTGGGGTATGCCGGGGCGATGATTGGACGCGGAATATTGGGACGGCCGTGGGTATTGGCGGAAATTGCCGGTGGTGCGCCAACATATCGTGTTGGGGATGTTGTGTTGCGGCATCTGGAATATGCGATTGAATACTATGGCGAAAAAACAGCAATTCCGATGTTCAGAAAGCATGCTGCGTGGTACAGCGCAGGTATGCCGAATTCGTCGGATTTTCGTATCAGGGTTAACAGAATAGATGAAGCGGATGTCTTAAAGGTTGCAATTCGCGAATTTTGGGGTATCATTTAGGCGCAGTAAATTTTTTAGGGGATTGTTGAAAATGACAGAAAATATTGAAAATGTTGATTCAGTTGTTGAAAAACCGGTCGTGCTGACGGCGGGGGAAATGTTGCGTAATGCGCGTACCACAGGACGCAGAAAACGTGAAATTCCAACGATTTCAAAGCAGTTGTGTATTCGTGAAGAATTTTTAGAGGCCCTGGAAAATGGTCAGTATGATGTGATTCCAGAACCGGTCTATATTTTGGGTTTTGCGCGTAATTATGCGATGGAATTGGGGCTGAACCCAGATGAAGTTGTTGAAAAAATTAAAAAGGAAATGGGATTGGTGTCGGATTGTGTGTCCGATGATGATGAAGATGTGACTGCGTGTGCGATGCCAAGCATCAAAGAAGAAAGTTGGACCAAGGTTGCGTTTGGTAAGGTATATCAGTTCGTTTATCAGAACTGGATTTGGTTCGTTGGTGGTATTGTGGCAATTGCGCTGATTGTGGTGGTACTGGTTATGCTGACCCCGGCAGAAACAACAGAAACCGTCGCGCCCGCCCAGGTGGTTGTTTCGGTCGAAGATATGGTCAAAGAACCAGAGTATAAACAGCCGGTGCGTGAACGCTTTGGTACAGATAACCGCGCAACCGCAGAAATTATTTTACAGGCAAATAAAAAGACCGGCGAGGCAGGTACATGGGTCGAAATCAAAGATGCACGTGGCCGTACGGAACTGAGCCGTGTTTTGATGCCGGGTGATGTTTATTATGTGCCGGTCAAGGGTTCGTACAAGGCGACATTTGGGAATGCCGGCGGCATCGATGTTTGGGTCAAGGGTGAACTGGCACCCCAGGTCGGCCAGGAATATAAAAAGGTTTCTGGTGTGGAACTGGTGCCCGAAAAATTGTTGAAGGCAAACAAATAAAAAAATAACAGACAAGGGCGAAAGGAATTTTCGCCCTTTGTATTGAATTTTGTTTCTGAAAAACTATATATATTCATACTATGGCAGGAATAATTAAAATTCGCGGTGCACGCGAAAATAATCTTAAGAATATTGATTTAGACATACCAAAGCATAAGTTGGTGGTCTTTACAGGCGTGTCCGGTTCGGGAAAATCGTCATTGGCGTTTAATACCATCTATGCCGAAGGTCAGCGCAGATATGTCGAATCGCTGTCCAGTTATGCGCGTCAGTTTTTGGATATGCAAAAAAAGCCCGATGTAGATTTAATCGAGGGGTTGGCGCCGGCGATTTCAATCGAACAGAAAACGACTTCAAAAAATCCGCGATCAACCGTTGGGACTGTGACAGAAGTGTATGATTATCTGCGATTGCTGTGGGCGCGAATTGGTGTGCCACATTCGCCGGTCACGGGCAAACCAATTAAGTCACAGTCTGTGGCGGAAATGGTCGATTGGACCATGAAAATACCGGCGGGTACGAAAATATTTATAATGGCCCCACTGGTGCGGGAACGCAAAGGTGAATATCGCAAGGAATTGGCGTTCTTGGTTAAACAGGGGTATCAACGCGCAATTATTGATGGCGAATTGGTGGATTTGTCGGCGGTTGGACCACTGGATAAAAATAAAAAGCATAATATCTTTGTGATTGTTGACCGTCTGCAGATGCCGCCGGTCGATTCGGATACCGAAGAATTTCGTTCGCGTTTGTATGCGTCGTTCGAAGGGGCGTTGCGCCTGGTGCCGGGGTCGGTGTTGGTGCGTCGTTTGGATACGAATGAAGATACCCTGTATTCCCAGAACTATGCGTGCCCGGTCAGTGGTTTTACGGTGCCAAAAATTGAACCGCGATTGTTTTCGTTTAACGCGCCGATGGGGGCGTGTCAGAACTGTGACGGGTTGGGCGTTCAATTGAATATGTCGCCGGATTTGGTCGTGCCAGACCCATCAAAATCAATTCTGGGTGGGGCAATCGCGCCGTGGTCGCGTGGCGGGATGTTGAGCCAGTTTGAACATTTGCTGGATGCGTTACATAAAAAATTCAAGATTCCATTGTCTAAGCCGTGGCATACATTGACCCAGGAACAAAAAGATTTAGTTCTGTATGGCAGTGGTGATGAACCGATTAAGATAAATTGGAACGGGTTCGTTTATGAAAAACCATACGAAGGTGTTATCCCAAACATTGAACGGCGTTGGCGCGAATCTGATTCCGAAGCAATGCGTACAGAATTGGCAAAATATCAATCGGAAAAGCCATGCCCAGTATGTCATGGAAAACGATTGAATATTCATGCGCTGTGTGTGCGTATCAATGGCGCGGATATTATGGATGTATGTGATATGTCGGTGGATGACAGTTTGGATTGGTTCCGTGATTTGCCAAACCATTTATCGCAAAAGGATAATGATATTGCGCGAATTGTGCTGCGTGAAATTACAGACAGATTATATTTCTTGAAAAATGTTGGGTTGGGATATTTGACATTGTCGCGTATGGCGGGAACGCTGTCGGGGGGCGAAGCGCAACGAATCCGTTTGGCGTCGCAGATTGGCAGTGGGTTGTCTGGGGTTCTGTATGTGTTGGACGAACCGTCAATTGGATTACACCAGGCGGACAATGATAAATTGTTGGAAACGCTGAAAATGCTGCGTGACAAAGATAATACTGTTATCGTTGTGGAACATGACGAAGATGCGATGCGTGCGGCGGATTATTTGGTTGATATTGGTCGTGGTGCAGGTATTAACGGGGGTAATGTTATCGCACATGGTACGCCCGCCCAGGTGATTAAGAACAAAGATTCAATAACCGGGCAATATTTGTCGGGTGTGCGCAAGATTGATGTGCCGGCAAAACGACGCAATGGCAATGGTAAATCGATTGTCATAGAAGGGGCGCGTGGCAATAACCTGAAAAATGTGACGGTTGAATTTCCGTTGGGAAAGTTTATTGCGTTGACGGGGGTGTCGGGGTCTGGAAAATCGACACTGTTGTTGAATACATTATATCCGGCGTTGATGCGCGCGCTGTATAATTCCAAGATGGAAACAGGAACGCATGATATTATTCGCGGGATGGAAAATGTAGACAAGGTGGTTGATATTGACCAGTCGCCAATTGGACGCAGTCCGCGCAGTAATCCAGCAACATATACCGGTGTGTTTGGCGATATTCGTGATTTCTTTGCGGGGTTGCCCGATGCCAAGGCGCGTGGGTATGGGCCGGGACGGTTTTCGTTCAATGTCAAGGGTGGCCGATGCGAAGCGTGCCAGGGTGATGGCCAGATTAAGATTGAAATGAATTTCTTGGCCGATGTGTATGTTGAATGTGACTGGTGTCATGGGGCGCGATATAATGAAGAAACGTTGGCGGTAAAGTACAAGGGCAAGTCAATCGCAGATGTTCTGAATATGACGGTCGAAGAAGCGTACAGATTCTTTGTCAATGTGCCCAAAATTGCCCGTAAATTGGAATTGTTAAAGCGTGTAGGGTTGGATTATATCAAGTTGGGACAAAGTTCATTGGATTTGTCCGGGGGCGAAGCCCAGCGTATTAAACTGTCCAAAGAGTTGGCGGCGCGCAGTACGGGTGAAACAATCTATATCTTGGATGAACCTACAACCGGATTACATTTCGAAGATATTAAAATGCTGTTGTCTGTTCTGCACGAGTTGGTCGAGCAAGGCAATACCGTAATCGTTATTGAACATAATTTGGAAGTTATTAAAACCGCAGACTGGATTGTTGATTTGGGACCAACCGGTGGTGCCGGTGGCGGTCAGGTTGTCGCAGTCGGTACACCAGAACAGGTGGCAAATGTTGAAGCGTCACAGACTGGAAAATATTTACAGCGGTATCTGGACAAACCATCAAAAAATAGTACAATAAAGGCGAAAAAGGAGTAATTATGTTTGGTTTTGGAAAAAAGAAAGACAAAGCGCAGGTTAACAACAATATTACAGATGCGGATATCAAAGCGGCCGAGAAGGATTTAGGCGTTGATAAAATGCCGGCGGGTATGAAGGAAACTGCCCAGCGCATGATGAGTGGCGAATTCGATATGAACGATATGCTGGCACAGTTAAAGCAAATCAAGAAAATGAGCAGTTTTAGCGGGTTGTTAAAGATGGTGCCGGGTATGAGTGGCGCAGTGTCTGCGATGAAGGAAAAGATTAAGGATGGCAGTGTTGATGCCCAGATTAAAATACTGGAAGCAATGACGCCGGCTGAACGTGCGGAACCAGAAAAAGTGTTCGCCAACGCCAAGGCGCGTATTGCTGAAACAGCCAAATGTACTGTGCGTGATGTGGAACATATTATTAAACAGTACACCAAGATGAAACAACAAATGGCAATGATTCAGCGTATGGGCGGTATGGAGGCCGTTATGCAGAAAATGCAACAGGGCGGTATGCCAGGCCCAAAACCACAGGGTGTGTAATGTCTGTTTGAGAGAGAGGGTGTAGTTCAAACAAAAACCTAAAGGATATAAAATGAAAATAAATTGGAAAAAGTTGTTTGATTGGAGTGTTGATTGTGTCGGTGGTCCAGGCGAAACATATGATAAATATGGTCGCGTGCGTGGGTATAAAGTGGTTGTAAAGTACACGCATCATGGTTCGGATGAATTGTTCTTTAATATGGAAGATGAACATTTGTGGACGCAGTATGGCAGCCCAGAAGAGGCCGCAAAGCAGACGGTGAAGTTCTATCAGGACAAAATCGCCAAGCAACGCAAAATGCAGTTGGCGCGTCAGAAATAAGACAAATAATGAAAATAACCAATAAAAAGATTGCCAGCAAAAAGTCGTCGGTCGCGTGGCTGCAACGCCAGGCGGCGGATCCGTATGTCGCGCGCGCGCAAAAAGAAGGTTATCGTGCGCGGGCGGCGTATAAACTGATTGAAATGAACGAAAAGTTCAAGTTTCTGCGCAACGGCCAGGTGGTTGTGGATTTGGGGGCGGCACCGGGGTCTTGGTCGCAATATATCGCGCGCACATATCCGAAATCGCGCGTGTTTGCGATGGATTTGTTGGAAATTTCACCAATCGTCGGTGTGGAAACATACCAAGGTGATTTTACATCGGATGCAGCCCTGCGATGGTTGGAAGACAAGTTGGGATTACAGCCTGATGAAATTGGCGCGGGTACCGCAGATGTGATTGTGTCGGATATGGCACCAAATACGGTGGGGCATAAAAAAACCGACCATATTCGTCAGATGGTGTTGCTGGAATACGCATTTGATTTCGCGCTGCGTGCGTTAAAGCCGGGCGGAACATTTGTCTGTAAGTCATTTACAGGTGGCACGACCCAGGATTTGCTGAAACAAATCAAGGAACATTTTGAAGCGGTTCACCATATCAAACCGCCGTCTTCGCGCAAGGATAGCGTGGAAATGTTTATTGTCGCGCTTGGGTTTCGTGGATAATATCCCCCGTTCGGGGGATTTTTTATTAGGGGGGAATTAAATCAATTGAATTTTGTTGTGTTTTGTGCTATAATGGTTGTGAATCCAGAGGGATTTGGGTTCGGGCCTTCGAAAAGCCCTTTGCACACGGTGCGGTATGCATCGTAATCCGATTTAAAATCGGTGCTGTTCGCACCGTTATTTTTGCCCCAATTTATGTCGGGGTGCCGTTGTCATATCTGAAAGCAACGGGGTTATTTGTGCAATAGCTTTTCGAACACCCCGACCGTCATTCCTGATGACGGTTTTTTTCTGTGCGAGGGAATAGATGAGACGAATGATATTTTTTTGTCTGGTGCTGGTGCCAATAGCGGCGTTGGCAGATATTGCATCTGTTGAACATGTTGCTGGGGCAGTCAGTACACGGGTGGATACATCGGTGTCGGCAAATCAAACTATGGCGGGTTCATATACTGTATCGGGAACATTTGTTGTGCCAACCCCACCGTTGCCGGGCGCGGAATAGGAGGGGCACGATGAAAAAACTGGTGCTGGGGTTGTTTTTGTTTCTGTGTAGCACGGCGCATGCAGCGCAAATTGTAAATGCCGAATATGTACATGGCGCAATTGCGAACAGGTGGGGATTTACTGTGCCGTATAACAGCAAATTAGTCAATCCGCAGGTTGCGGTAAATATGAAATATCTGCTGACGACGATTGATATGGCGAATAAAATGTTGGGGTCAAAAAGTGAATATGGGGTTGGAACATATGCTACTGGTGTTGCCGCGGATACGGTTGCGACTGATGTTGCGATTGATACTTTGATTGATGTGTCGTATAAATTTTCAGCAACAACCGTAGCAGATACGGCAAGTTTTAGTTTCGATATCTCTGCGTCTGGTGTGTTTGGTGTGGATTGGGGTGATGGAACAACGGAAATAATCGATAAAACAAACACGGATAATATTACATATTCGCATGACTATGAAGAGTCTGGAACGTACGAGATAAGAATTGGTGGGCGCGCGACGGGGTATAAATCAGGTACAACTGTGGCGGCAATTAGTTTCAGCGGAAATACAAATTTGATGACAATTGACGGCAGTTTAGGTGAAGTGTTTTCGACATTGGACAATGGTTCACAGCCGAGTTTTGTTAATACGTTTAATGGTGCGACAAATTTAACTGGGAATATACCGGAAAATTTGTTTAGTGGAATTTCAGGGGCGCCTGAATCGCGTATGTTTGCCGGTACTTTTCAAGATTGTGCGAAATTGACCGGTGAAATTCCGGGTGGACTGTTTGATGGTTTCTCAGGCGGAACCGCATCGGCGTTGTTTGTGGATACTTTTGCTGGATGTAAGGGCCTAACAGGTACAATACCAGAAGAGTTATTCGCGAAAATTACAGGAAAGCCTGCGTCGTATTTGTTTACCCGCACGTTTGAGGGCTGTACCGGACTGACGGGGGCAATTCCAGAGGGGTTATTTTCGGGGGTAGTTGGCGCACCAGCAATGTCGTTGTTTCATGGTGTGTTTCAGCAATGTAGTGGGTTGACGGGGACGATTCCTGGTGGTTTATTTGCGGCTATATCGGGGCCGCCCGCCCAAGAATCTTTTCGCGATGTTTTTTTGGGTTGTACTGGATTGACCGGTGCGATTCCAAGTGGGCTGTTCGCAGGGATTGTGGGGCCTGGAAAGTATCTGACATTTTATAATACGTTTAAAAATTGTACTGGGTTGACCGGCGCAATTCCAAATGCTCTGTTCGCAGGTATATCAGGGGTGGCAGAAGGGGACGGTGTGTTTAATAGTACATTTGCGAACTGTTCAGGATTGACATCAATACCATCGGATTTGTTTGGTGATATTTCTTCTGAGAGTTCACCAAGTATATTTACACGTATGTTTTTGGGTTGCAGTGGGCTGACGGGGCCGTCTGCCAAAATAAATGGTCAGTATCTGTATGATATTTGGTCTGAACCAAATTCTAGCACCCTGACATTTACCGGTTGTATCAATTTGTCTGATTATGCGGACATCCCAGGAATATGGAAATAAAGGTATTTTTATGAAAGTTTTGTTATTTGGAATAATGGCGACGGTTGTCGCCATTTTTGTCGCTTTCTTTGTAGGTCGGCATGGGGCGTTGGAAAAGTGTCGGGGGGTGGCGGCGAATAATGCGGTGGCCCAACAGGCGGAATTAATCAAGATACAGGAGGTAGTTAATGCCGAAGCAGTTAGTCGTGGGGTTGGCGATATTCGTCGCGTCCTGCGCGAAAAATACACCATTGCCGAATAATGTATGTATGCCAATCGTATGTGAACCGATATATGGGCGTGCGGGGGACTGGGATGTAATTAGTGATGATTTGGCACGGAATATTTACAGGCATAATAAACTGTGCGCGGAATATAATAAATAGACGGTTGACAACAGGGGCGTTTGTACTATATTTGTAGTATGATAAAGGACACGGAATCTTTGATTACAGATATAAATGCACCGCGCGTACACCATCGTGCGTTGACGGGTTTTTTGCGACGCAATTGGTCGCGCAGTCCAAATACGCTGAAGCGCATTGTGTATAATACAGATGTGTCGCCATATTTGGGGGCGTTGCCACCACAGCTGCGTGCGCGTGTGCCACAGAATCAGATTGCATCTGTGACAGCCCAGTTTCGCGAGTGTCTGGAAAACTTTCTGATTCAGAATATTTTCGATTTGCGTGAAATGGAATCTGACCGGATTTATGATTTGCCGGAAATAGGCGCGTTGTTTGGAACTGGGTGTAATCTGGTGGCGCGTGGGGTTAATGTGTATGGCGTAAATCCATGGTCGGGATGCCTGGGGTTTGTGTGTAAGTTGTCGTTCCCAGACATCAATGCGCACTATGCATTGAAACTGTATTATAATCATATTCCAGAAGTGACGCATCATACTCATGGGCCGTGGTTTGAATTTGGGACTGCGTTGGCCGCGAACAAGGCCGAAGCGCGTGATAATGTGCCGATGTATATGGCGTCGCTGAAATATGAAAAGTATATGTTAAGTCAATGGGCGGGTGACCGTGAAGATGGTGTGCCACAGCGCGATAACAAGTATCGGGTCTTTGTCACACGTACGAACGAAGATGAATCCAGAAATCGTCGTGGTGGACGTAGAATTGACTGGGGTGAAACGTACCTGTCTAAATATGGGCAATTGTCATATCCGGCACGTAAAATATATCGTCAGGCGATAAATTTGGACGAAGCGGGACTGCGTAAATCAATCGCAAATGCGCGAAATAACTTTGAACGCCGTGATGTGCGGGATGCGCTGGGGTTGGCTGAAACGGTCGCGTGGTACGACGATAATCAGCCATTGACCCAGTTGCTGTATCGGGTACAAAAACAACGATAGCTTATTCGCCAACAACCAATCCAATCAATTGTTTTACGATTTCGGCACTGCGTGCGTCGCCAGATGGGGCGTATTCGACGAATTCAATACTGGTGGCGTCGTCAAATTCGCGAATTAGGTACGCGGCGGCGTCTGGGGTTATGCCACCGGATGCCGGTACCAAAACGTCGTTAAAATATTTTGGGTCAATCGCATCAAAGTCAAATGATACAACAAATGGGCGATTGCCAATTTCTTGACGGATTTCATTTACAGCATTGCGCAAATCGTCGCCTGTTTTCAATTGTTCGGGTGTGCGCATGTATATGTTGTTTGCGCGAACAAAATCGATTTCGGCGGGCTCAAATGAACGTGTGCCCAGATAGAACACCCGATTGGGCGTCAGGGCAGGTTTGGTTTTTAACAAAGACAGCCAGCGTTCGTCGCCGTCGCCCATCAGTGCGCGGACATTTGTGCCGTGTGGGGCACCGGATGCCTGGGCCTGGGCAGATTGGGGTGTGTGGATGTCCAGGTGCGCGTCAATGTACACCAGGCACAGGTCGTTGTTTGGTGCGCGGTCGGCCAATGCGGCAAAGTGCCCGTAATTAACCGAGTGGTCGCCGCCAATCATAATGTGGCGTTCGTATGGTGTGGCGGCATAGATTTTTTGCTGAATCTTGTAATTTTCGCCAAAGCGATCACGGGCACATTCGTCCGGATTGAACGCATCGGCAATAACCGTTGTCCAGTCTGCGTTTGGAAACATTTCTTTGACTGCCGCTGGGGCTAGCGCAGGCCCGCCGTTAATCGCAGTGCGCAAGCAGCCGCGACCGTATTCAATACCCATTATATTATTCATGATAAGACTCCACTACTGTTTCGGCGGCGTTTTTTAATCTTTGTAATGATTGTTCGTACACAGCACAGTCGCGTGCGATTTCAGAACGATAAGCATCGCGCAGGTTGCCCGCCATATAATAACAGCCCTGCAGATGCTGGACACAATATTCGTGTCCGGTGTTATATGCGTTTTGTCCGCGAACACGGCTGTCCATGTCCGCCCAGTTAATGTTTAACGCGTTGTCCAGATTTGTCCATGAATTTTCGCCACTGTAATCGCCAACGCTGGACATCCAGTATTCGTCCATTTCCGCGTCCGTCCAGGTGTTTGTTGGGTTGGCTGTCTGGACCTGCTGTTTCAGGTCGGTCAGGCGTTCGTCGTGGGCGGAATATTTGCTGAAAATATTTTCCCAATATTCGTCCATTTCTGTGTCAGTCCAGTTGTTTTTGGTTCGCAGTGACAAAATCTGGGTAATCAAATTTTCAATCGCAGGTTGGTATTCCGAATCGATTTGGGATAATTTCGAACTGCAATAACAACGGTTGTATGCGGTGTTTGCGCGTTCGCAATATTGGTTCATGCATTCTGTGTAATCAGACAGGCAACGCGAAGATGATACGCGTTCTGTTGCGGTGTTTACGGTCTGTGTTGTCGCAGAACGGTTTGTGTATGTTGTTGGATGACTGCGATTTGTTGCGGGGGTGGAAAGCACAGTTTGTGTTTGGTTGCCACGCAGGTTGCCCCGACGCGCCACAACACGACGCGTGTTTTGTGTGGATGCTGCGTTTGATGTGGTTGCCGAACGTGCGGTGGTTTTGGTGGTGCGTGGTACAACGCGCCGTGCCCCGGACAGTGGTGTTGTTTTTACGACTGTGTCAATCAGGTTTGAATTCTGGGTTGGTGTTACGCCAGGGTTCAGGTCTGTGCGCATTTGGTTATTCATATATGGGTACATATAATTGTAATTATAACCAGTTGTGTTGGTCAGGCGCGCGTCGCGTGTTGCGGCGGACGCGTCGAAAAACAATGGTAATAACGCCAAAAAACAGAATATTCTTTTTCTCATTACTGTAATGATAGAAAAATTGATATGAAAATAAAAGAAAAATTTGCAATCTAAAAAAATGCTGTTATAATAGCCCTTGTTTTCGGGGTGTAGCTCAGTCTGGTAGAGTGCTTGGTTTGGGACCAAGATGTCGAAGGTTCGAATCCTTTCGCCCCGACCAGAAAATTCAAACCGTCGCATTCGCGGCGGTTTTAATTTTCTGTTTGGAACGTTCGGATTCGAACGGTAAATTAAAATTTACCAAGGTTCGAACGTTTCACTCGATTTATCACAAGATGTGATAAATCTGCGTGTATCCTCGTATTTATGCGAACTGCGCGGGGCTTGTTCTTATATACTCGGATTCCCTCGGTTTGGTGCGAAATGCGCCAAACCTGCGTGGCATTCCTAACGATTTCGCTGTGCGTTGCTTGCGAAATCTACTCATTGTCGCCCCGAGGCATGAGATAAACAAAAATACCGCAGTTAATGCGGTGTTTTTGTTTTGTGCTTGCGTTAAAACTGGAAAATCGGTATAGTTGTGCCATAGGAAGAGATTTTTTCACAGAATTCAAGGTGTTTTGCGTTCTGTGGATGGATAAAATTGTTCGGCATGCGGTGTTCGTGTGCCAGGATGGTTTTATATATGGGGCACGTATGAGGAAAGGAATCATTTCTTTTGTGTTTTTTGCAGTGGCGTCTGTGCAGTACGTGTCCGAAGTTGTTGAAAACAAAGTGGACGTGTCAGCAAGCGCAAATCAGACCATGGCAGGCAGTTATACTGTGTCGGGGTCTTTGGTGGTGCCAACCCCGCCGTTACCAACCGCAGACTAAGGGGTGCCGGGCGGTATGATAAAAAAATTTCTTTGTTTTGTTATTTTGTTGTTTGCCGTGTGTGATGCGCGTGCTGCCCAGGTCGTTAATGTGGAATATGTTCACAATTTAATCAGCCGATATCATAATGTTGACGTTTTGTATAATGTTAATTTAGGTTCGCCCTTTATGGCGGTGAACATGAAATATTTGCTGACTGCGGTGGATGTGGCAAATGAAAAACTGAACGGGTATAAAACGACAGATTATGCCAACAGTGAATATGCCACAGGCCAGGTCGTTGATACAGTGGCGGCAAATCAGGCGGTAAAAACCCTGATAAAAAAGGTGATAGAAGATGAAAGCGCAGGGGATTTCTGGATTGTGCCCGCGGGAACCAGTACTTCGTTTTCGTTTAAAATTAGTGCGGCGGGGAATTATGTTATCGACTGGGGCGATGGCAGCGTCGTTGATGTTATAAACAAGACGGATACAAACAGTACGACATATTCACATACATACAGTAACGCGGCATCAAATTATACGGTTTATGTGTCGGGCAAGGCGACTGCATACAGTACCAGTGACGAAGTGGCGGCGGTGTCGTTCGCGGGGACGCTTAGTAATTCATGGTTTGGCAGTGGTACGCCGACATCCAAGATTAAGTCGTTTGATGGGTGTTTGGGGTGTGTGTTTGGGACGCTGGCCGATGGTACGCAACCACGGTTTTTTGAAACCTTTGCGAATAATCCAGATATACAATCGTTGCCGGCGGGGCTGTTTTCGGGAATTTATGGTAATGCGACAACAAAAATGTTTCGACGCACGTTTCAGTATTGCTATGGATTGACGGAATTGCCGGCGGGGTTGTTCGCGGGGTTGCGCGGTCAGCCGGCGGATTCTATGTTTTCCAGTACTTTTAATCGTTGTACGGGCTTGAAGAGCCTGCCCGAAGGGATTTTTGACAGTTTTTCAGGGGTGCCTGTGTACGAAATGTTTAATAATACATTCAGTAATTGTACCAGTTTGGCCAGTATCCCAAACGGTCTGTTTAAGCATATAAATGGGGCGCCGGCGGAAAAAATGTTTAATTATACATTTGAAAAATGTACAAAATTGACATCGATTCCATCGGATTTGTTTGGCAAGATAGAAGGTGCCGCGGCAACAAATATGTTTTCGTATATGTTTTCAGGCTGTACGGGGCTGACGGGGGATTCGGCCAAGATAAATGGGGAATTTCTGTATAATATCTGGGAATCGGGTGGAACAGATATGTATGCGAATTGTTCTAAGTTGAGCGACTATTCAACAATGCCCAGCGCGTGGAAATAAAATAAAACCGCCATTTGGCGGTTTTATCATTTTAGTGATTCAGCAGCGGTGCGGGCAAGTAGGTCAACGCGTTCGTTCATTGTGTCGCCATTGTGACCGCGTACCCAAAACCAATGGATTTTTTTAGTAGATGCTAATTCATCCAGTTTCTGCCACAGGTCTTGGTTTTTGACCGGTTTTTTTGTGGATGTACGCCAGTTGTTCTTTTTCCAACCGGACAACCATGATTGCATGCCGTTTTTGACATACTGGCTGTCAGTATGGATTTCCAGTTCGTCGTGGCGGCGGGCCGCGGTCAATGCGCAAATCACCGCCATCAATTCCATGCGATTGTTCGTGGTGTTGCGTTCGCCGCCACTGCGTTCG
Organism: Candidatus Enterousia sp.; assembly: GCA_045546195.1. GTDB lineage: Bacteria > Pseudomonadota > Alphaproteobacteria > Rs-D84 > Rs-D84 > Enterousia. The sequence goes on along the minus strand of JAZQCH010000002.1, from coordinate 110,226 downwards.
GCGATATTTTTGCCGTCGGTCGCAACAAAACCCCAGCCGCCGGGGCCTGGGTTCCCCAGGCAAGAGCCATCAGTCCAAATTTTTAGCATTTTATATGTGTCCTTTTTATGATATAATATCACACATGAACTATAAATCCAAAGATTTAAAAGAAATGGCAAGTGCAGTGCGCGCGTGGGCACTGTACGCAATTCGTACAGCGGCCAGTGGACATATTGGAATTGTACTGGGGGCGGCTGATGTTGTGACGGTGGTGTTTGCGAATTTTTTGCGGCGTGGACGTGACCGGTTTGTTATGTCGGCGGGGCATGGCAGTGCGCTGTTGTATTCTGTGCTGAAATTGGCGGGATATGATATTGGCGATATGGAATCTTTTCGCAAGGTTGGCGGATTACCAGGACATCCAGAATATGGAATTGATGGGGTTGATGCGACAACGGGGCCGCTGGGCCAGGGTGTCGGTAATGCCGTTGGTATGGCATTGGCGGCCAAGGTAAAGAATACAGATTCGCGTGTGTATTGTTTGTGTTCTGATGGTGATTTAATGGAGGGCGTCGCCCAGGAATCAATCGCGTTTGCAGGGCGTTATAAATTAAATAATCTGGTTTTATTGTGGGATGATAATGGGGTTAGTATTGATGGTGATGCCCAAACAGATATGGATGTGCCGGCGCGTATGACGGCGGCGGGATGGCGTGTAATGTCGGTTGATGGACATGATTTTGCCCAGATTGGTCGCGCGTTGGATGTGGCAAAACGTTCTGATGTGCCGGTGTTTATACAGTGTGTGACCCAGATTGGACAGGGGGCGTCTGTGGCGGGCACGAACAAGGCGCATGGGTTTGGTGTTTCTGATTCTGAATTGATGCAGCTGGTCCAGAAATTTATATCGCCGTGTGGTGATAATTTGTGGCGAAATGTCGCGATGGAACAATTGCCGGTTGTTGGAACGGATGTAGATCATCGGTTGCCACATGCGGTGCTGTCAGATGTGCCGGAAAAGATTTCAACGCGCGAATTGTCGGGGATGTATTTGAATTCGCTGATACAGGCGGGGGCGGATATTGTTGGGGGCAGTGCCGACCTGGGGGACAGTACTAATGTTCGTGTGTCTGCGTCGCGTGATATTGCGGCCAATGATTTTTCGGGGAATTATATAAACTTTGGCGTACGCGAAGGGGCGATGGCGGCGATATTAAATGGTATGGCGTTGTCGGGTATGCGTGTGTTTGGTTCAACGTTCTTGGTGTTCAGTGATTATATGCGGCCGGCCATGCGGTTAAGTGCGCTGATGGGTATGCCGGTGGTCTATGTTTTGACGCATGACAGTGTTGCGGTTGGCGAAGATGGCCCAACGCATCAGCCGATTGAACAGTTGCCGTCACTGCGTATGATTCCGAATATGAACGTATTTCGCCCGTGTAATGGGACCGAAGTGATTTATGCGTGGCGGCGCGCGTTGACTGAAAAAGCGCGTCCGTCGTGTATCGTTTTGTCGCGTCAGAAATTTAAACAGTATGCGACGCCACTGGGGGCGGATTTGGCGCGCGGCGCGTATGTTATTCGGTCGGCAAATTCCGCGCGTGTGCGTGCGACAATTATTGCCACAGGTGGTGAAGTGCCATTGGCGATTGCGGTGGCGGAAAAATTGGGTAATGGTGTTCAGGTTGTGTCTATGCCGTCGGTTGCGGATTTTCGCGCCCAATCCCCAGAATATAAACAACAGATTTTGCGCGGTTTTGTTATTGCCATAGAAGCAGCGGCGTCCGCCCCGTGGTTTGAATTTGCGGATGCGGTTGTTGGAATTGATCGATTTGGTTTGTCGGGTGATGCGGATGCGGTGTGTTCGGCGTTGGGATTCGATGTTGATGCGATTGTTGCGGATATAAAGGGCAAACTATGATTGGGCGATTGTTTGTGGCGTCGTTTGGGGTATTGCTTTGTTTGGACGCGTCTGCTGATTTAACATCTGTGGATTTAACAAAAAAATTGTGTGCGGCTGAAGAGTTTTATGAGTTGTCGACACTTTTACAAAATACAGAATTGTCTGATTCAACAAGGGCGGATGTTATAGAGTGTAGATTAGACAGGGATGCGCCTGGGCACTTTGAAATAACCAAAGCGTTGGCTGTGGATGGCGGTGGCGCTGTTGTTGATAGGGGGATGCTGGATTCTTATTATTATGATAATGTTGAATATGTGTGTGATATTTGGAATCAAGGGCGTAATTCTGATAAGGAAAAATTTATAAAAGATTGTCTGGTTGATGATTTGTGTGGGTTTGAATACGATATCAATCGTGGTTTGCGTTTTGTGTTGGATATGACCGCTTTTCTATGGACAGGAGAAGATGAAGCAGTTTGTGCGTTAAACCATGTGGCAAAATATGGCAAAGATAAGCAGCAAAAGCAAGAATTGTTAGAATATGCCAACGCGAAAGCGAAAATATATAATAATGCTAATTTTTTACTTATTATAGAACAGCTGGAACAATTAATAGAAAATATAGAATAAATGTCTGAATATATTTTTACTTTGTCGTCGGGTGAAGAAATTCCAGTTGTAATTACAACGCGTCGTGGGTTGCGAAATATTACGTTGCGCCCCAAGGTTCTGCCCAGGCGTGAAATTCATATTTCTAAGCCGTGGTTGGTGTCGGAAAATGCGGCGATTAAATTTCTGGTTTCAAAACAAAAGTGGATTGAGTGTACATTTCAAAAATGTCCGGCCAAGGTTCGGTTAAACCCGGGTGATAGTATTGAATTTCTGGGGCGTGTGGTGGAATTGGTTCATGTGCCGGGTATGCGTTCCAATAAATTTGATGGTGATAAATTGTTAATTGGCGGTGCGCCAGAAATGTTTGAACGGCGCGTGCGTGATGTTATCAAGGCGGAATTTCTAATCGAATTAAAACAAATAATACGCACAGCGCCACGGGAGTTTTGGCCGCGACGCATCGCGCTGCGCGATACGACCAGCCGTTGGGGCAGTTGTTCGTCAACGGGGACTATGTCGTTTTCATGGCGATTGGCGTTTGCACCGGTGGATGTTATGCGATATGTTGTGATGCATGAATTGGCGCATGTTAAACATATGGACCATTCGGCGGAATTTTGGGCGACTGTGCGCGAATTATACGGGTTTGGTGTTGAACGCGCAAAGCGTTGGTTGACCCAGAACGGTGGGCAATTACATCGATATTTTTAATTGTGAAAACGTACCTGTGGCGGGGTGGGGCGGTTTGATGTATGATGTAAGTATATCTTTCCGGGGCGTCAACAATCACCGGCCGCAGATGTTAAAAGCAAGAAGATTCTTTTCTTTCGTCATTTGTGTGCGCAGGTTGGTTGTTGCGCCCCGCCTGAAATTATTATTTGTACTTGAAAAAATTAAAATTTGTCCTAAGATTAACGGGAAATGTATAATAAAAACGTGTTTTTTGTAGCCTTTCATCACGCCCGTGCGGGCGAATATTAGCATATTGTGTATTTCTGTGGTATAATTGACATTAGTAATGTCGTCGGTTTTCATATAAAACAATAGGATTTAATAAAATGGATTTGAAACCAACAAAACCGTTGTCAGGTTTTATAGAATTGTTGCCCGCACAGCAGCGTTGCTTTGACTTTTGTGCGGCGCGTATGTTAGATGTGCTGAAAACGTCCGGATTTAATCAGTTGGATTTGCCGGCGATTGAACGCGCAGAAGTTTTGACAGATAAAGATAACTGGGATGAAATCGAAACCCAGATGTTCCTGTTTCAAAAGGGCGATACAAAAATGGGGTTGCGGTATGATGGAACGGTCGGATTGTCGCGATATGTTGCGGGGCATCTGAACGATTTGGTGTTCCCGTTCCGTGCCAGCCAGTTTTCAAAACGTTATCGTGGTGAACGCGCACAGCGTGGGCGTTATCGCGAATTTTATCAAATGGATATGGATATCATGGGCGTTAATTCGTTGTCTACGAATTATGACGCGGAAATTATTTCTGTGATTCAGCGTACTTTGGATTCTGTGTCTGAATTTATCGGCGAAAATGCGGTGCGTGTCGGTTCGCGTCCATTTTGGGATGCGTTGTTTGACTATTTGGAAATGACAGACGTCCAGAAAAAAGATGTGTTCGTTTTAATCGATAAAAAAGATAAAATGGGCGATGAAGATTTTGCCGAAGGTTTGCGTGATACATTGGATAACATGGAAAAAGAAAATCAAATTAAATCTGTTTTTACAAATGGTTATTCTGATTTCTTGAACAAATCTGATAAGTTGGATTTGGCGGTGGCAGAGTTAAACGAATTTATGAAAACACTGGATTTGTTCGGGGTGAAAAATGCTGAAATTGACCTGTCGATTACACGCGGATTGGCGTACTATACCGGTTTGGTATTTGAATTTAAGTTATTAAGTCATCCAGAACTGGGTACGGCGGCCGGCGGTGGTCGTTATGCAGACTTGGCGGGCAAATTCAGCAAAACCAAGATTATTGGTGTTGGTGCGGCGATTGGTTTTTCGCGTATATTTGTTGCGCTGATGGAATCTGGGGCGATTGATTTGTCGCGTTTTGAGTCGCCAGTTGATGTTTCTGTGCTGTGTATGGGAAATGAAAACCTGGGGTATGCGGTGTCTGTGTTAAATGCGTTGCGTGACGCAAATGTTGCGGCGGTTGCGTATTTAGATGCGGATAAAAAGTTCAAAAATCAAATTGAGTACAGCGATAAAATAAACGCCAAATTCAGTGCGATAATCGGCGAAACGGAAGCAGAAAATCAAGTTGTTGCGTTGAAAAATATGGCGACCGGCGAACAGCAGAGTTTGACGGTTGCTGACGCAATAAAAGTTGTGCGGGGTGAATAATTATGATTGTTGAACAGAAGTTAAAAGATATTCAAACGCGCGCAGCCGAAATTGAAGCCCAAATGAATTCAGGTGCAGTGTCGGGGGACGAGTTAACAAAACTGTCCAAGGAATATTCGCGCCTGAACGAAATATTGCCGATGATTGCTGAATATTTTCAGACGGTCGCGGGTATCAAAGACGCCGAAGAAATGATGGGTGATGCGGAGTTGCGTGAAATTGCGAACGAACAGTTACATGATTTAAACCATCGGTTGCCGGAAATTGAAAAGAATTTACAGATTGCGCTGTTGCCACGTGATGCGGCGGATGATAACAGTGTGATTATGGAAATTCGCGCGGGTGTTGGTGGCGAAGAATCGGCGTTGTTCGCGGGCGATTTGTATAATCAATATAAATCATATGCGCTGCGCCAGGGATGGAAGGTTGAAGTTATCGAAGAAAACGCGACATCGCTGCGCGGGTACAAGGAAATTGTATTCAAAATTGATGGTGCGGGCGCGTATGGTCGTATGAAATTTGAATCGGGTATTCATCGTGTTCAGCGCGTTCCAGAAACCGAGGCCGGTGGCCGTATTCACACCAGTGCGGCGTCTGTTGCGGTTATGCCCGAGGCCAAAGATATTGACGTTGTTATTGAAGACAAAGATATTCGTATTGATATTTTCCGCGCGTCCGGGGCAGGCGGTCAGCACGTTAATAAAACCGATAGTGCGATACGTATTACGCACTTTCCGACCGGTATTGTTGTGACCTGTCAGAACGAACGTTCACAATTACAGAACAAGACGGCGGCGATGGCGGTTCTGCGCTCTAAATTGTATGAAAAGCAGCGTATGGAACAGGAAAGTGCCAGTAATGCATCGCGCAAGTCTATGGTTGGGTCGGGTGACAGAAGTGAAAAGATTCGTACCTATAATTTCCCAGAACAACGTGTGACCGATCATCGTATCAAACTGACGCTGTACAAGTTGGATGATATTTTGGCGGGCGGTGCCGGTTTGGATGAAATGATTGATGCGCTGATTGCGGCGGACCAATTGGAACAACTGGCAAATATGGAGTAGATTTGTGCGACGCAAGGCGACAATCAAGGCGGTTTATACACTGTGCGAAAAGGCGTTGGGTGGAAAGTTGCCTGTTGAATATACTGAATGTGATAAAAGGTTGCGGTATCAGCGTAGCGCCCTGCGTAATTGTTGGCAATCGTATGCGGATTTCACAAAATATCAGTCAGATGTCCGGGATTGGATTGTGGAATTTGAACAGAAGGGTGGTTTTGATAAGATTGTCGCAGATACGTGGCGATGGTGTTTGGGAATAAACAAAAAATTACCCGTAAAAATCCAAAAACAGCGTTAAAAACCGCCGGTTGGCGGTTTTTCTGTTTCGTTTTGTCTTAGTTATTGCGTTTTTTGTTGGTGTGGTGTATAATAACTGTGCCATCGGGTGTTCTGGTGGCGGGGTGTGATAGCCCGATACAGGCGTTGAAATCGGTGCGGTGGTGTGCCGGTTCGACGAAAAAACTCCTGGTGCCCATTGGGTCAGGAGGGATGTGAATATATTGAATAAGCACACAATTCCTGTAATTGCTATCAACCTCCTGGCCGCTCAATTTTTTTGGGTGGTTTTTTCTGGTGGGAAAAATGTTTTGTCGCAGTTCGTTTCTTTTAATTGTTTTGGTTGTGTGGCCGGGGGTGGTGGCGGCAATGGTTCAGTGTATAAAGATGAGCCCGAGTACAGTTTGTAACGCGTCGATTGATTGTCATAATGTGTCGGATTGTTTTGTTGACTGTGCGGGTCAGACCCTGGTTTTGACAGGGCGGTGCAGCGATTTATCAGGTGTGGCAGATGATAGTGTGGCGGAAAATATTACAATTAACACGGATGTGACGCAGAATAAATATTGCTGGTGTCGGGCGTTGGCACCAGTGACGTCTGGCTGGGTATTGCGATATGCGTATAGTTCGGGGGCGGTGTGTTCGCAATATTGTACGCGTGGTTGCGCAAATGGTTTCTTGTTTGATGAGGGAACGGATAGCCGTTATCGCGAAAGGATTTTTGGGAATTTGGAAGATGTGGAATAGGGCGGTTTGGTGTTTTCTGTTTTGTTCGGGGGCTGCGTTGGCGGATGTTTGTCCTGATGGACGTATTGCCATGATGCGCAGTGCCAGTATTGTGCCGCGGGCGGATTGTTCGGATTCTTTGCGGATAGGGACTGCAGACACTGTTTCGTTCCCACAGATTTCGTGCAGCATGGGGTTGTCGGTTTTGGAAACGTGGGGTGGGTATGCGGTGTCTGTGTATAATGCCAAGTATTCCAGTCCTGCGTTGCATGTTTTTGGGGCGGATGGGGTGTGCTATGTTCATTTTGTGTCAGATAATATAGAAAATACGCTGCATGTAAAGTATCAGAATCAGGTTTATTCCGCACAAGATGTTGATTTGTGTTTTGTTGCCAACGCGGGCGCTGGTGCGTCTTTGGTTCAGTCGCAGAGTGACAGTGTGAACTGGGGCAGTTTGCTGGATGGCGATGCTGTAAAAGGGGTGTCGTATTGTTCAAATCAGGCGGGGGCGGTTGACGAAGTTCGGGATGTGTTGACTGTGTCGTCGTATGATGAAGAAAATTTATACTGTTGGTGTCGCACAACCGTTCCTGTGGTTTCTAAGTGGGTGTTTAGTATGGAGTTTGCGTCAGAGTTTAATTGTGGTAAATATTGTGCTGCGCGTTGTGCAGAACAATTTGCGGATGATGTCGGTTTTAGGTGGGTGCTGTTTGGTAATTTCTATATGGTGAATTGATTAAAAAAAATCCCGCGGTTGCGGGATTTTTTTTGTTCGGTTAGAACGCGTATTTGATATTTACACCACCAATCCATCCGTCGCGGGCGCCGTCGCGACGACCAAAGTTTGCGGATATGTTAAAGTGGTTGATATATTTTTCCAATGATATGCTGTATTCGCGATAGTTGTCGGTTTCCAGCGCGTATGCGGCGGTGTCGTTTATGGATGTGTCGCCGCCGTTATCGAATATCATTACGTATTTCGCGTTAATTGCCCCAAACCATCCGTTTGCGATATGCTTGATTGCGCGCAGGGTGGGGGTGACTTCGAACATGCTGAACGCGTCGTTTTTCAAAATGTCACCAGATGCAGATGTGTAATCTTCGCCACGAATCCAGGTGTACCCCAGGTGAACGCCGGGTTGTAATGTAAATGTGTCATCCAACGAGATGTCGTATGTAATTTCGGCCGCTGTGCCGACCCAGAAATTAGAGTGTTCGTCGCTGCCAAATATTGTGTCGGTGGTGTTGTTTAATACGCCACCGTTCACGGTTGCGAACAGGCCCCAGTTGCCAAATACATTGCCGTTATAGATGCCAAAGTGGCCGCCCTGGGATTCGATTGTTATTTCGTCGTTGCGTTGTTCGCCATCGATAAAGCCAGCGTACAGCCCCCATTTTGATACGCCACCGGCGAATTCAGACAGGCCGCCCGCGATGCCGAACATAAATGTGTTTGTGTCGGAATCCAGGTGCGAAAAATTGTCGAATACGGCGTCGTCGCCCAGATATTGCCAGTTCAGCCAAATGCTGTTTAGGGCAGCGTCTGCGTTGTAAATGTCGCCACCACTGCGTCCGGCGGTGCCGTCATCGTTAAATTCGCCGTACATTGGTGCAGTGCCGTACATTTGTGCGCGACCGTATGTTGTGGCCGGATTTTCGTTGCGTTGTGCGGAAATTGATTTTGTGCGCTGTTTTTGGGCACCCATGTTGCCGCGCATGGAACCAGCGAACGAAGAAAACGCGGTTTGTGTAATCGAATGCTGAATTGTGGCGATATTGTGTGCGGCAATCGCGTTTGCGTGAACGTGTGCGTCTGATGCGGCGTTTGCGCCAGATATGCCCAGCAACGATACCAAAGAAATGGTAAAGAGTGTTGTGTGTTTCATGTTTTCTCTCTTTTTTGTTAATCCCTGTACTTATATTGCTTATTATAGCATAAAAATCCCACTAATAAAAATAATAATGTGTTTTTTATTGAGGATTTTGTGAAATCTGATATGATAAAAGTCGTTATGGCTAACAAGAAGGATGATTTTATAGACCGGCCAGTTGTTATGGTTGGGCTGATGGGGGCGGGCAAGACCAGTGTTGGGCGTGCGTTGGCGCGACGACTGGGGATTCCGTTCGTGGATTCAGATAAAGAGATTGAGGCGGCGGCGGGTTGTAGTGTGGTCGATATATTTTCGCTGTATGGCGAAGAAGAGTTTCGTCGTGTAGAACAGCGGGTGATTGAACGCTTGCTGGATACGCCGCCGGCACTGAAAGTTATTTCAACGGGCGAGGGGGCGTTTATTACGCCTGCGGTTCGTGAAATGGTGTTGGAGCGTGCGTTGTCGGTGTGGCTGCGGGCGGATTTAGATTTGTTGGTTAAGCGTACAGGGGCGCGTGATACGCGGCCACAGTTGCTGAATACCGACAGTCGGAAAATATTACAGCAGTTGATTGATGAACGTTATGCGACCTATGCGTTGGCGGACATTACCGTTGAAACGCATGATGAAAATTTGCGCAAAACGCTGGGGGCGGTGTTGCGTGGAATTGAGGAGTATTCTAATAAACAAGACAAGGAGTAAAAAATGGCAAAAAAGAACAATTTAATTAAAGAATTTAGCACTTTTGTTCAGCGTGGTAATGCGATAGATATGGCGGTCGGTATTATCGTTGGTAGTGTTATGACCGGGGTTGTTAATTCGTTGGTCAAGGATGTTATTATGCCGCCGATTGGGCTGTTGATTGGTGGTGTTGATTTTTCACAGTGGTTCTTTGTGTTGAGCAATCCTGCGGGCGGTCATTATGAAACAATCGCGGCGGCCCAGGCGGCGGGGGCGACTACTTTGAATCTGGGGATGTTCCTGAATTCTGTGGTCAGCTTCTTTATCACAATGTTTGCGATATTCTTGTTTGTGCGTACGATGAACAAGATGCGCGATAAAAAACCGGCGAATACGCATGCGTGCCCATATTGTCAGTCGACGATTAACAATGCGGCGACAAAATGTCCGTTCTGTTGTTCGGATGTTAAGCCGGTGGAAACAGGCGCAGTGGTTGAAAGTGATTTGAAAAAAGGTATTAAGGAAGTGACAAAAATCGCATCAAATGTTGCGGATGGCGCATTGGGTAAAATCAAAAAAATTAAAAAGATTACAAAGCGTTAATCGGCGATTGTTTATAAACGACTTTAATTTGTTAGGGCGGGGCTGTGTGGCCCCGTTTCTTTGTGTACTGCGGTTGGGGTTATGTATAGTTTTGGGGCGTTGTGTGTTGTTGATATTTGTGGTATAATGAATTGTTAAGTTTTAAGGGGGTGGGTATGATTATTGTGGGACTGTTGTATGTAATTTTGTTGGTTTTGGGTGTTCTGTGGTTTGTGGCGTGGATTTCGATGCCGTTTAAATTGGACAGGGTAAATCGAAATTTAGCGGAAATTATAGAGTTGTTGCGTGAGCAGAACACAGCAAAAAAGGGATGTAAAAAGACCGTAGAGGAGTGATTTATAAAAGGCGCATAATGTATATTATGTATAGTTTGCTGTGCTGTGGCACAGGCAGACGTATACATAATATAGACAGATGTGATGCATTTGGATAAATTGTCGAGAGTGTTAAAAATGCAAATAGAAATGCCAAAGGGTTTTGAGGAATCGCAGACGAAGCCGGCGAACGTGCGGTTGAGATTGTGGGGTGTTTTACGCTTTTGTCGGTCGCGTCCGGATGAGTTGCCTTTTTCGACCGATGTGCAACGATAGATTTCGGTCTGGTTTGTGTTTTGGTTTGATTTGTGGTATAATATTGATAATGGATTTGAGTGTTTTTTGCGTTTTTTTGTGATTTGATAAAAAGTTAAAGTTTTGTATTTAAAGTTCTGGGTAGTGATTTGTTATCAGTGTTATAAATTGATTTTTGTTGATTTGTTGTTATGGGGGCTTTTTAGGTAAAAATGCCTAAAAAATGGTGATTTGTGCCCTATTCTGGGTCAAAAAAACCGAAAAATGGCGGATTTCTGCGGGTTTGCGGGTGTTTTTTGTGGTTGGTGGGGCGGTTTTTAGGGACTTTTATGGTGGTGGGGTGGGTGATTTTTATGGTGGTGGTTGATTTTGCGTTTATGTTGGGCTAGCATAATTGGTATGAGATTAGATCAGGCATTAGTTCAACGCAATTTATATCCGACACGCGCCAAGGCGGTGGCGGCAATTAAAGATGGGTTGGTGACGGTGAACGGGGTGGCGGCGAAAAAGCCCAGCCAGGATGTTATGGATTCTGATGTGTTGGTTGCAGGTGCGTTGCCCTATTCCACCGGTCGTGGCAGTTTGAAATTGGCGCACGCGTTGGATTGGTTCAAAATCAATCCAGATGGTATGGTGTGTCTGGATGTTGGGGCCAGTACAGGCGGATTTACCGAAGTGTTATTGAAGCGTGGTGCATCGCGCGTTTATGCGGTGGATGTGGGTACAAACCAGTTGATACCAGAACTGCGTACGGATGTGCGTGTGGTGTCGATGGAACAGACGGATATACGCGCCCTGCCCGTGCAATCTGTGGTTGATTTGATTGTGGTGGATGTTTCATTTGTGTCGTTAACTAATATTGTGTCGGCATTGGTGCCGTGGGGGGCGCAGAATATAATTGTTCTGATTAAACCACAGTTCGAAGTGCCACGCGAAATCGCGGCGCGATTTAATGGGGTGATAAAAGATGCCCAGTGGCACGATTGGGCGGTCGAACAGGTGACAGATGCATTTGTTAAATCCGGGTTTAATTTTCGTGGGATAACCCAGTCACCGGTCAAAGGTGGCAGCGGGAATACTGAATTTTTGGCGTTGTTTATAAGATAGGATTGTTTTTTTGTGTCGGACAGAAAAAGTCTGGACTTTGCGGGGTTTTCGCGGTAATATTTGCCGGAATTTATATAAATATAGGATACAATATGGCAGACGATATCAAAAAAATTCATGAACGCGAAGCAAAATGGCAAAAAAAATGGCAACAGACCGGTGTATTCACACCAAAAAATGATGGAACCAAACAACCGTTCTATATGTTGGCAGAATTTCCATTCCCAAGTGGTACCGGATTACATGGCGGTCATATGCTGAATTATACAGGGTGCGATGTTATGGCGCGTTTTCGTCGTATGCAGGGATTTGATGTACTGTATCCGTTGGGATTTGATTCGCTGGGGATTTCGGCTGAAAATTATGCCACTAAAATTGGCAAGCATCCGTCCGTGGTGGTGCGTGAGTTGGCGGAAAAATTTACAAAAAATATGTTGGATATGGGCTGGTCAATTGATTTGAATGCCCAGGTCGCAACATCTGACCCGGAATTTATCAAATGGACCCAGTGGATGTTTATTCAGTTCTTTCGGGCGGGGTTGGCATATAAATCTATGTTGCCGATGAACTGGTGCCCGAATTGTCGTACAACGTTGACCAACGAAGAATTAGAAGACGGTAAATGTAATCGTTGCCATGGCGATGTCGAAGTACGCGAAAAAATGCAGTGGAACCTGGCAATTACTAAATATGCGGATAAATTGTTGGATGGGCTGAATATGGTGGACTATCCAGACAAGGTAAAACGCGACCAGATTAACTGGATTGGGCGGTCAACCGGTGCAGATGTCGATTTCCGCGTGGGTGATGATGTTATGACCGTTTATACAACACGTGTCGATACTATATTTGGCGTTACATTCTGCGCAATTGCGCCCGAACATAAGCTGTTGGCAAAATGGCTGGACGAAGGGAAAATTACTAATGCGGATGTGGTGCGCGCGTATATCAAAGAATCTGCGGCAAAGTCTGAATTTGACAGAACAGATGCCACCAAGGACAAGACAGGTGTCAAACTGGAAGGTATTATGGCCGTGAACCCATTTACAGGTGCTGAAATTCCGGTGTTTGTTGCGGACTATGTGTTGGTGAACTATGCGCACGGGACGATTATGGCGGTGCCGGCACATGACAGTCGTGACTGGGATTTTGCGAAAAAGTTCGGGCTGGAAATTATTCCGGTTTTGGCCGGTGGCAATCCAGACGAAGTCTGGGAAGGTGACGGCGCACATATAAATTCGGGGTTCTTGGACGGTATGGGCAAAGCCGACGCAATCGCAGCAGCAATCAAAGTTGGCGAAGAACGCGGTTTCGCACGCCCTAAGGTTCGATATCGTATGGGCGATTGGGGATTTTCGCGCCAGATGTACTGGGGCGAACCGATTCCATTGGTCTATTGTGAAAAATGCGGTTGGGTGCCGGTGCCTGAATCTGAATTGCCACTGATGCAACCGCATATGGAAGATTTTAGACCAACCGAAGATGGCGAATCACCGTTGGCACGCGCAACAGATTGGGTAAATGTGCCCTGCCCGTGCTGTGGTGAAATGGCAAAACGCGAAACAGACACCATGCCACAGTGGGCGGGGTCTTCGTGGTATTTCCTGAGATATCTGGACCCGCGCAATAATGATGCGTTCTGTTCGCGCGAACAGATGGAAAAATGGATGCCGGTTGGGCACTATAACGGCGGGAACGAACATAATACGCGCCATTTGATTTATTCGCGTTTCTGGCATCGGGCGTTATTTGATTTGAGGCATGTTAATACCCCAGAACCATATCATAAACGCACAACAAATGGTTTGTTGATGGGTTCTGACGGTAAAAAAATGTCTAAGTCCGCAGGTAACGGATTCCAGGTCGATGAAAAAGTCGCAGAAGTCGGCGCCGATGCCGCACGCGTGACGGTTTTGTCATTGGGACCATGGGATTCTAATGTTAATTGGTCCGAAGGGGCGTTGGCGGGTGTTCAGCGTTTCTTGAAACGTGTGGAAAATTTGTCTGATAATTTGTCGGATGCGCCATTGAACGCGGAACAAGAACGTTTGATTAACAAGTTAATCGCAGATGCGACGGAACGCCTGGAAAATATGAAGTTTAATACGACTATTTCCGCAATGATGGAATATATCAATGCGTTCCAGGGTGGAACAATGCCCCGCCCTGCGTATGAGGCGTTGTTACAGGTGCTGAATCCGTTTGCACCACATTTAACCGAAGAAATGTGGGAAAAAATCGGACATGATGAAATGCTGGTGTTCACACCGTGGCCGACGTTTGATGCGGAAAAATTGGTGGAAACATCAATGACAGTCGTTGTGTCGGTTAATGGTAAACGCGCAGCGGACTTTGTTGTGCCGGCGGATGCGGATGAAGCAACCATTGTCGAAGCAGCACGCGCGGCGGCGGCAAACAAACTGGCCGATGTGGAAATTATCAAGACCATTGTCGTGCCGAAAAAGTTAGTGAACTTTGTGGTAAAGAAGTAAATAAAAACCGCCGAAATGGCGGTTTTTATTTATTGTTTTTGTTTTATCGCAGGCCCTTGGCACGACAACAGGCGGATGCCGCTGAACGCCAGTCTGCGAATTGCTTTGATGGATTGCGCAAATCACGCCATGGTTGCCAACCGCTGCAACGTTTTTTTGTGCCAGTGCCGGTGCATTTCGCATATCGGCGCAGGGAACAGGTTTGGTTGGATGTGCGACCGGTGTCGGTGGTGCATTTTACGACCACGTTTTGATTCTTGGCATCGTTTTGCCCCAGTTCTTTGGATGATATAACCTGGTACGCGCTTGCCGCTGATATGGCTGTAAAAATAACGACCAATGACAGTAATATCTTTTTCATGATTTTCCCCCGTCTGAGATTATTATACGAGTTTTGTGCGTGAAATACAACAGGAATTAAATTATTGGGCGATTGGGTCTGTGGTTGGATAGTGACAACTGTTTTCGCGGGTCAGTTTTACGCGGTTCATCCAGCCCGTCAGAAATACTTTGTTCTTGGGCTTTTCGGCACATTTTATAAAGTATTGTTGCATCGCGTCAACATAGTCGTTGTGCAAATCGCCATTATAGTTTTCAACCGCCATTACAATTTCGCTGTCGATTTTATTTCGTTCGGGTATCCCCAGAACCCGACACAGGTTGCGAACCGCAGTGACCGGGCCGGACGCCCAGCCAAATGTGAATACGTCACTGCGCAGATAGTCGGGTAATTTGTCGATGCCGTGCGCCGCATAGTATTTGCGGTGGGCAATGTTTTCGGCATCGGCACGGGTGATGTTGCGGACGTCGATTTCAGGATTGTTGTTTTGGGATATGCCATAGCATGTGTATCCGCCGGAATCGTTCGGGTGATTGCCACAGTCGCCTTCGGCGCGAAATGTGGTTATCATGGTTTTTTCAAACGCAGGGTCGGATTGGCGATATTGGCCACTGGTCAGGATTTTGTTTAAAAAGACCTTGCTGCGTTGTGGTGGGGTGCACGGGCCGTTGTGGACAAGTTGGCTGGCCACTACGGGGCGACCGTCCAGGCTGGTGCCGACAGTTTGGGCGGATGGTGCCGGCGCAGGCTGGGCCGGTTGGACGACGGTTGGTTTTTCTGTTTTTGCCGGTTTATCGGTTTGTGTCGTTTGTGGACGGTTGCCGATTTCGATTGTTTCGTCCAGTGTGGTTGGGGTTTGGGGGCAAGTCGTGTCGTCCAATGGATATTTTTCGCAGTACTGGGTGTTCGTCATGGTCGCGCGGTCGTTTCGGCGGACTGATTCTGCGTGGCGCGTCATATATTGTTCTTCGGATTCGATGATGATTGGGTGGTATGCACTGCGACCAGAAAATGGTTTATAGCCGGCGGCGGCACTGTCGCGGCGTTCGATGAACGATGCGTCCATGGATGTGGTTGGAAATGACGCGGGACGCAAAAAAGATGTGGCCCCATGTGCGTTGGACAATGTGAATAAAACAATAAAGAATAATTGTGCCCTATTCATTTGTTGTCCATGGTTCGTCGTTCATTATCAGGTAATATAATTCGGTATTTTCTGTGCCGGGATTGCGTAACACAGGGCGTACGACAAAAATATCAACATTACACGGGGACGCAGTGTCGTTTTGGTATTCGGATAAATCTTGGTGGAATTTTGCGGCGAAATCCATGGCCTGTAAATATGCGGCGTCATCGTCGGCGGCACTGACGGAATCGCCCGCCCACATCAGCCACATGCCGTGGTTGACAACGTTTTCTTGGCCCTGTAAATCGTCGGCAGATAATAATAACAATGGGGCAAATTCAACACCGTTGGTAAATTCGCCGGTACTGGTTTCGGTCCAATCGTACATGTCGCCGGCAAATTTTATCGCGCCGTACAGCAGACCGCCGGTGGCCTCCATTTTACCCAGGACGCCGATGTTTTTCATTGTGGAATTAAACAGCCAATCGCGCACACGGGCCGACATTTTGCCACTGCGTCCCATTTTTGCGGCACGACTGATTAGTTTGTTGCCGGTCATGGCGGATTTGGTCGCGCGTACAGCGCGGGCAATTATGTTGCCGCGCTGAGCCCCACGCATGGCGCGCAGACCGCGCAAACTGTGGCGATATGCGTTCAGTTCAGAATATGTACGTGTTGCGTCGCGATATTTTTTTACATCGTCGATGGATTCCAGTGATTTGATTGTTTCGTTTAATTTGTCCAGTTCGCGGGTCTTATCGGCGATTTTTGCGGCGTCGGCAACTTTGTCCAGGGCTTTGATTTCGTCGGCTAATTTTGCGGCATCGCGTGTTGCGCGGACGTATTTTATAACATCGTCTGATTTAGACAGTGTTTTCATTGTTGTCCCCAGCCCCCTTAGTGCGCGGGACGCGCGGGCGGATTTCGTCGCGCCGGTTATAACGGCGCCGCCGCCAAATGTCGCAACGGTAATCACGACATCTAATGCTATTTCAGCATATGAAATCCACTGTAAATTAACATCGCCTGCGATATAGTAATCGTTGGTGTCGTCGTCAATGTTGACGGTGTGTTCGCGCATAACGGTGTTTATAGCGGTGGTATCGCGGGATTTCGCACTGCGGTCTGTACATTTGCCGCCCCGCCCCGATGGGAATAATTTATCGATATTATTTTTTATATAGTTCAATGAAATTGTGTTGTTTTTGTCCGGGCCAACAAATTCATCCAGTGCACCATGTTCGGTCACCATAATTGCGTACCATGCGGGGTCTGTGTTGGTCCAGATTGCGTCGTCGCCGGCTGCGCCGATGCGGGGGCTGTCCCCGCCAGACGGCAGGTCACGTTTGTTGGCCAGTGTTAATCGCTGTTTCAATACGCGTGGTTGGGTTTCGTAATTTACAACGATTTCGCGACCGCCCGGGAATATATATTGGATGGGGGTGAATTTTATTGTTTCGTCGTCGGCGACGCCCGCGATTTCTGGACACGTCAGTACGGTATTCAATACATCAGGCAACGCAAAAGTCTGATAAATCCATGTCTGGATTTCGGTTTCGTGTGCGTATTCATTAACCGTGTTGGCGGTTTGTACCAACGCATCGGCAAACACGCGCGACGCACATGGGGTATCGGCACCGTGTGCCGCAAATGTGGCCAACGACATAAATAGTATCGCGAGTTTTCGTGGCATTATTCGCTTGTCCTGACTTTAAATGCGTCTGTGTTATTGTTCATCAAAATATACCATATGGCCTTGGGGCCGGGTAATTTTTTGGGGTTGCTGATTGCGGGTTGAACCACGTACACGTCCACATTGCATTGTGGGTCTTCTGTGTTTATGCGATTGATTTCTTCGGTTAATTCTTCGGCAAAACGGGTTGCTTCGTTTATGGCGTCATCGTCATTTTGCGTGCCGATTGTTTCGAATTGAATCCAGGCACCATGCGAAACAACGTTTTCGCGCCCTTCTTCGTCGTCATCGGATAACAGCCCAAAACTGTTGAACGAAACATTGCCGGTTTGGGGGTCTTTTAGTGCGGCACTGCTGTAGCCGAATGCTTTGATTAATTCACGTCCAAAATAATTCGCGCCAACGGCACCGCCACCGATTGCAAGTGTAGCAAAACGCTTTGACCATGTAGAGCCGGGCCCCAACGCATTTGCCGTTTTTGGGACGATGTTTTTGGCGCCACTGGCCACCAGTTTCCATGGATGTCGCAGAGATGATGCCCACGATACTGGTTTAAAGGTTGCTGTGGATTCTAGGGCGCGTCCGATTGCGTTCAACGATTTGTAATTTGCGGTGTTGCGTACGGTTATGCCGGCGTCCGACAGCGCGTCTATTGCGGCTGTGCGGGATGCGGCGTCGGCTTTCTTGGCAGCCTTGGCGGCTTCAATGGCCTTTTGTACTTTTTTGCCGTCTTTGCTAAGTTTTACAGCGGTCACTGTGCTGGATGCACCTTTGACAGTTTTTACGCCGGCATCGGTTATTTGGGCGGCGGTTTTTGCGGCGGTTGCTTCGGCACTGATGCCGAAAGTCAATAGAGCCAATGCCACTTCGCCTGCGATTGTTGCCCAGCCCCAATAAACATCGGCGCCGTCATATACATAGAAGTCACTGCCAGACCAGTAACTGTCTTTTTGACCCATTTGTATGTGGGTTGCGCGGTTTATGACGTCTTTGTCGTGTGCCATATGGTTGCTGTGCGTACAGGCGCGGTGCCATCCCATCGTTCTGTCCGAGTTGTCAGGATAAAACTCGTCACGATGTTGTTTCATGTATTCGGTTGAAATGATGGGCAGGTCTTGTTTGGCGTATTCGTCTAGGCTGCCTGCTTTGACGATTAGGATGCCGTACCAGGGGAATAACGCCTCGAATTCATCAGGCAGGTTGTCTGTTATTAACCCAGGTGTTGTGTTTTCAGATTCAGGTATTTTTTTTTTATTGTCTGGGGTGGTGGTTGGGTTGTGACGGGTCAAATAGTCTTTTTCACTTTCGATTTTGATTTCCTTGTATGCGCGGGCATCTTTGAACGGTTCATAGCCAGCGGCGGCGTTTTCCATGCGTTCGTCAAATGATAAATCGCCATAGGTTTCGGGAAACTCGGTTGTGCGTACCAATTTCGGTTGTTTTACACCGTTGGCCGCCTGTAAATCCTTTAATTCCTGTTTCCGGTCCAGAATTTCCATTTGCCACTGTTGTAATTTAGGGCTGAGTGGATTTTTCATTTCAAATGTTGAACCGTCGCCCGCTGTGCCCATGCCCGTTGTTGTTGGGAATGCCGCACCCGCCGATGGGGCGGCAATCGCGTTGGTTTTTAAATACTGTTCAAAAGCAGTGTCGATATATCCGCCACAGGACGAGGCGTAGTTGCCGTCGGGTATCTGGGATAACTGGGATATTATCGATGGGCGGATGTCGGATAACTGGGTTGATACGCATTTGTTGCGTGATTCACATTCAACCGATACCAGGTATGATACCATGTTTTGACATTCGTCGGTGCCAATATCGGGGCCCATGGCATAGACCGCAGTGGGGATACGCTGATTATACGGGCCGTTTGGTGACCAGAAACGGTTGGATGAATAATCCTGGACGTTTTGGATGACGCCATACTTGCTCATTACCGTGTCGGCGTGGGCAAGTGACGCAAAAAGCGCAGAAAATACAATAAATAAGTTGAATTTCATTCTCATATCCGGATCCCTGTTGGGGTAATTATAGCAAAAATATATTTGCGATTAAAGATAAAATTCCACCAAGTATAAAGAAAGGGGCAAATGGGATGAATTTTTGCTTCTTGGTGCGTGCCCAAAGCGCACCGGTGACGCAGGCAATAATCAGCGCAAATGACAGCCCGTTTAGCCCCAGCCACAGTCCGCCAACACCAATCAGTTTTATGTCGCCCATGCCGATTGGCGGGATGGCGTCTGGGGTTCGGCGACGGATAAAGTAATCAAAGGCAAAGCCGATTAGCGCGGACATTGTGTATCCAAATGTGGCGCCGATGACCGCGTCGCGCATGGGGTGCGGAAATTCGAAAAAGGTAATCAGTATCAAACTAATCAGCATCAGGGGGAAAAGATAAGCGTCTGGGATTATGCGGCGGCGAAAATCAGATATGGAAATCAAGGTTGCACAGGTAATCGCGCCCAGCAGTAATAAAATGAATAAGATGTAAAAAATCATGTTTTTCCCCCTTGCCTTTCGAATCGGATGCGTGCTATAATTATACTATAATGTATAACAAGGGTTTTGTAAAATGAGCAAGGGTTGGGATAACGCAACACTGAAAAAGTTAAAGGCACTGACCGGCAAGGGGTTGTCTACGTCCGAGATTGGCAAGCGGTTGGGGATGTCAAAGAACGCCATTGTGGGTAAGTTGAATCGGTTGGGTTGGAACGCCAAGGCTAGCAGTGCCACCACGACCGAGAAGAAGGTAGATGCCAAGAAAACCGCCACCAAGGCAGAGCCAGCAAAAAAGACCGTCACTAAAAAGGCGGAGACTGCTAAGAAGACGGTTGCCCAAAAGGCACCAGCCAAGGCGGCCACTAAGAAAGCAACGCCCAAGGTTGTCGCGCCAAAGGCACCAGCCAAAAAAGCCGACGCAAAAACGTCTGCGAAAAATTTGGCGATGCATCAGCGGATTATTCAGCATTCGTTGGAAATGGCGAATTTGAAGCCTAATCAGTGCCGTTGGCCGATTGGTGACCCGGATTCAGAACATTTTCATTTCTGTGGTGAAACTGTGTTCGTTGGTAAGCCGTATTGCTATGAGCATTGTAAGCAGGCGTATCAATTCACACCGCCAAAGAAAAAGTAAAGATAGTTGGGGAAAAAGCAAAAATGCTAAACGAGAGAGAGAGTCTTTATCAGCCATTGACATTTACCGATTATGATATCGCAGGTAATGTGTTTCGCGCATATTATGACGCGGACCAGAAATTGGTGATGGTGTTGGATTTCGTCGTTAATGATGTTAAACCAAATGTTTTGTTGGTGATAAATCCGGTCGGTAATCGCAAATGGGATGATATTTTGATGAACGACTATGCGGTGGATTTAGAAACCGTGCGTCCCAAAAAGGATAATAAATATCAAAAGTTAGATATTGAATATACTGGGTTGTCGGAATATGATAACCTGGTTCGTGCGTATAATGCGGGTGATGATTTGTCGGGTCCGCTGGCGGATTTGAACGCATTTCGTAATATGGCGGCGCGGCGCGCGGCGTTGGAACGATTGGGGGCGGCGGATATGGCCGCAGAACGCGCACGGGAAACCGTCGAAAAAACAAATGAAACAATTGAATCGCAACAGGTGCGACTGAAAAGCCTGCGTGGGAAATTGTCAGAACAGCGTCGCAGTGTTGGTAAAGAACCAACTAAGCAATCGGCGGCCAAGATTTTGCGGACTGAATCACAGATTGACGCAACAAATGACAAGTTGGCACGCGCAAAAAAGCGTTTAATCAGCGCACAACGACGGCTGGATGCGGCCGCCGAAGACGCCGATGTCGCGCGCGAAATATTGGCGCGATTGGATGATGTGGTGGCGGAAAATAATTTGCCCACGTCGCCAATGCCAACCCAGGTGGCAGAATTTGAACAGCCGTCTGTGCCAATGACACCTGTGCCACAATTTACAGAAATTACACCGTACCAAGAACCGGAATTTGAAGAACCAAAGGCAGAAGATATGGCAGATGATGAAGTAAAGCCGTTGTTTGATAAAGACCCAGATATTCTGGATGAAGATATCGCGTTTAAACCAATTGACTTTAATTTGCCAAGCGAGGGGGGCGTACCATCTGCACCTGTGGTGCCAGAGTATTCGGAACCGGAACCGATTGCGCCGTTGAATTTTGTGCCGCCTGTACAGTCGCAACCGGTCGAGCCAGTGCCGGCGCCTGTGCTGGACAGTTTGACGGCGGTAAATTTGCCGTCTGAACAGATTGCACCAGAATTGATGCCGGAAATTGCGCCGGCACCCCTGCCCCAGGAAATTGTTTCGCCAGTGCCAGAAGCTGCACCGGTGGCACCGGTCGCGTCGGATGTGTCGCCAATGGCTGGGGATGTGTTGCCGTCCCAGGCGCCCAGTCAGCAAATGCCAGAAATTTCACCGGCACCGATTGATGCGGGGATGCGTCCTGTGTCGCCAATAACAGGGGTGGCGACGGAAACCGCAACGTCGATTCAGCGCAGACCAACAATGTTATACTATGTGATGTTGGTGGTGTTAATTGTGTTGTCGATATTTACATTGTGGATGTATCAGAAATCGGCCAATGATTCTGTGCCAGAATTGGGGGCGCAGACCAAGCCTGTGGTTGAAGAAGTCGTTCAGGAAAAGCAGCCGGTCGAGCCGGCGGTGGCACCATCGCCGTTTGTTGAACCACAACAGCCGGTGGAACCAATCGTAGAACCAGAACCGGTTGCGGAACCAGAGCCAATTGTTGTACCGGTTGAGGTTGAACCAGAAATCGCAGATGTGGAATCAGAACCTGTGCCTGTGACGCCGGCGGAACCTGTGCCGATGGCAGAAGAAACGGTACCAGTTGTGCCGGTTGAAATAACACCAGAACCGGTTGATACGGTTGTGGCGGAACCTGTGGTTGCACCGGTCGAAGAATCGCCGTTTTTAACCGAAGAAACGGTTGTCGCACAGCCGTCAAAACCAATTGTTGATATGGTTGTTGACAAGCCGGCGTATAATGTTTCGCAGAACGAAAAAATGTTCGTCGCAGACCCTGAATACGAAACAGATGTTGTTGTTCAGGAAGAAATCGAAACGTGTGCGGATGGCGCGGCACCTGATGCGGATGGATGCTGTGCGGGCGAAGAATTGGTCGATATGGGGGATGGGACAGTTATGTGCTGTGCCGTTGGGACAGATGAATGTTTCCCGCCGATGTTCTGATAAAATCAATCCCGCGAGTCGCGGGATTTTTTATCGACTAAATGTGCGCGGTGTTGTTAAAAACGGATTGTGTAATGGCATTGGGGCATAGTTTGTCATTTCAACACACGCATTGATACAGTGCGAGTGTTCTGAAAAATCATAGCCCATAATATGGATGTGACCGTGGATGTTCGCAATTGGGTGGATGTTGCCAAATTCAGGCAGTGGTTCGTGTGACAGCATTATGTAATTTTCTGCGTCATAGATTGGGTGTTCGTACACGCGGTCAAAACCGCATGATAACCACCATGTCGCAGAATGACCGCGGTCGTGGTTGCCCATAATCAGGTATTTGCGACCACGCAAGTGGCGTAAAATGTTTGAAACCTTTTCTTTGGTCGCGCCGTACATGATGTCGCCTAGCCAATAACAGATGTCTTGTTTGCCGATGGTGGCGTTGTAGTTTTTGATTAAGGTGGCGTTCATTTCGGCGACAGACTTAAATGGGCGGTTGCCGTTCTTGATAATAGATTCTGAATCAAAGTGTGGGTCGGAAAATACAAACTTAGCCATTTTTGCCCCCGTGGGTTATAGTGATTTAAAATCTTGGTTCAGGTTTTGTAGGGTCTGGACGATTGTGTTCCAGGATGTTTGCGGTTCGATAAAAGTACCGGACATCGCATAGTAATCGTCAGACAGTTTATAAAGGGTTTTATCGTCTGGGATAATTATCGCGTCGCGCGCGGCGGTTAAATTGATTTGCTTGGTCGTGTGACGCGTTTGGTATTCGATTGTGTCTGATAATAAGTCGTGTGTTTTATCCAGGTCGATAAATGGTGTCAATACCGCAACATCGTAATAGTGGCGTGAATATGATTTGTCACAGTGTGGTTTGGTGCTGTGTGCGTTAGAGTGTAGCGCGAATACTTTGTCCCAGAAAGTTTGTTCGTATGATACAGTTGGGATGCAGCCCAGTGGGGTGTTCATTGAATATGGCAACAGTGCGCGACATGTTATTGCCGATGCGCGATAGTGGCGCGGCATTACTTCGATACACAGATGGCCAGTGCCGAATTCAGATTGGTACAGCATGTGCAGCGCAGGCGATGATGTCCGGCGTTCCATGTTTTCAGGGGACGGCCAATCGTGGTCTGTGATAATTTCAAAGCGACCGTTTGTGTTGATGATTGACGCAATCTTGTCCCGCAATTCGCCAAAGGTGAAACGTTTAAAGCGTTTCTTGAAATTGCCCAGTTGTTTTTGGCTGTGGTCGCGGGGGATGTCGGTAAAGTTGACCAGGGCCAAATCAATGTCGCGCCCGATACGGCCGCCAATGCTGTATGATTTTGACAGGGTCGCGCCGCCTGTGAATATAAAGTTTTCGCTGATATAGTCATTGCTGAACAGCGCGTCCAATACAGCGCATTCCAGATAGTCTTGTTCAGCCAATCTGGGGTTTTGTACTTTGTTAATGGCGCGACGCACGGTCGGTGTTATGTCTTTCATAAGATAAATTATAATACACAAAGCGCGTTTGTCAATAATTTGTGGTGTTTAATAAATTGACATTGTGTGGCGGCGGGGGTAAAGTATGGGTATGAAAAAAATTATCGCTTGGTTTGTTTTTGTATGTGCCCTGCCCGGTGTGGCGGCGGCATATGTTAATCGGGATGTGGCGGTTGTTCGTGTTATGAACAAAGACGCCGGCAAGGTTTATGAGGTTAAGATTCCTGTGGGTGACGAAGTACAGTTCGAAAAACTGTTTGTTAATGTGCGCGCATGTATGCAGTCTGACCCGTTTGATGCCGAAGATTTCTGGGGGTTCGTTGAAATATCAGAGATGGACAAAGGGCGTATTTTTAGTAATTGGATGAGTCGTAATGAACCCGGGCAAAATCCGTTACAACATCCGGACTATGATGTGTGGTTGGTTAAGTGTGAATAAAGGGGTTGGGGTGTGAAACTGAAAAATATGACTGGATATATGCTGGGGAATTCGAATTGTGTGCATCGCGTAGGTGAAGCCTGGTCAAATGTTGATTCGCGCGTTTGGGTGTGTTCAACCCGGGAAAAGGCGCGGCAGATGCTGATAGAATCGCAACGCGTTGGACCACTGGACCCGCATTGTGTGTGGACGACGATTTATATGGTCAGCGCCAAGGATATTGCGTGTGAAAAAACTCATGATGGTTTTTGGTACACTAATACGCCAACGAAAATTTTTGTGGACAGGGTTGTTTATCAGAAAGAGGTACAACAAATAACAGATGCGGATTTGTTGGTGCATGCCCGTAAGGCACATGGAAGATTCGCGGAATTGATGTTAAGTTTACAACAGGAGGATGTAAGATGAACTTTATCAAGAAGTACTTTAAATTTTTTATCGGTGTGTGTGTGCTGATTTTTGTTGTGGTGATGTTCTTTTTTGCCCAGCGCAGCAGCGCGTTAGAAACAGGTGTTTTAAAGGATTGGCGCGCAGCGTCGGTGGAACGGCGTGTGGCGGCGGCACAGATTTTGGCAGGGGCAGATAAAGATGTTGATTTGTTGGTGGCGTGCGTGAATAAGATGGCGCAGTTGCCAGACAGTGGCGAAATGGCAATTCGTGACGCGATGTCGTTGTGCCTGACAGGGATTCAGATGAAAGATAATTTGTAAATATGTGGCGCAGGGGATTGGTGCTTTTTATTCTGGCCGGGTGTGTTGGTGGTGACACTGAATACCCCGGTCAGTCTTTTTTAGGGGCGCGATATGTTGAATCGCCGTTGGGGGAATGTGCCCTGCCCGATGATGGACCGTTAATTCGATTTGATGCGTTTGACTGTACGACGTTCGTGGAAACAGTGTTGGCAGATGGGTGCGAGTGTTGCCTGAATCAAATTCGATATGAAAATGGTAATGTGGGGTTTTTGACGCGTAATCATTTTATTGAATCTGATTGGATGCGGAATAATTCTGATATTGTTCAAAATGCTAGCGCAAAATATGCGCCGACTGATATACGGCGTGTGGTGATAGACAAAGCAAACTGGTTCAAGGTGGTTCATGGGATTGATGTTGATGTGCCGTCAGTGGTTGTTGATTTAGAATATATACCGTACAGGTTCGTTCAAGATGTTAAAATTGACCAGCCGATGATTGTGCTGTTTATTACTGACAACCCGAATTTTCGTGATACAATAGGTACGGATTTGGCGGTTGTTCATATGGGGTGGTGGTTGCCAAATGGAAAGTTGCGACACGCATCCAGTGTTCATGGCATGGTTGTTGATGTGGATATGGATGCCTATGTGCGACAACGGATGAAGAATAAACAAAATCTGGGGATAGCGTTGGTGGAAATAAAATGAAGAACGATGAAAAAGTAATTTGTATGGATATGGGAACGTTGGGCAGTGACCGGGGTGTGGATGACGCAGTGCTGTGTTTGGGTATCGAATCATCGTGTGATGAAACATCGGCGGCGTTGGTGGACAGTAATCGTAATGTGTTGGCGCATATTATATATTCACAGATTCCAGAACATCAGAAATACGGTGGTGTTGTGCCGGAATTGGCGGCGCGCGCCCATATTTTGGCAATTGATGCGGTAATCAAACAGACACTGGACAAGGCAGGTAAAACAATTGATGATGTTGATGTTGTGGCGGCGACGGCGGGGCCTGGATTGATTGGGGGTGTTTTGGTTGGTTGGATGGCGGCCACGGGGATTGCGCAATCGACAGGCAAACCATTGATTGCGGTAAATCATCTGGAAGGACACGCGTTGGTTCCGCGTTTGTGTGCGACGCGCGCAGATGGCGCAGGTGCGTCGATGTCGGTTGAATTTCCATATTTGCTGATGCTGGCATCGGGTGGACATTGTCAGATTTTGTTGGTGCGTGGCGTTGGGCAGTACGAGTTGATTGGACAGACATTGGATGACAGTGCGGGCGAAGCCTATGACAAGGTTGCCAAGATGTTGGGACTGGGGTATCCGGGTGGGCCGATTGTGGACGCGCGTGCGCAAAGTGGAAATCCGCGTGCGTTTGATTTCCCGCGCCCGCTGTGTGATAAACCGGGGTGTGATTTTTCGTTCAGTGGTATCAAGACCGCGGCGCGTACCTTTTTAAGTCGGGCGGAATTGCCGTTGACGGATGTGTATATAAATGATTTTTGCGCATCGTTCCAGGCGGCGGTTGTAGATTGTATTGTTAATCGATTGAACAATGCAATGGCGGATGCGCGTGTGCGGGCGGCATCGCCAAAGACACTGGTGGTGGCGGGCGGTGTTGCGAAAAACAGCGCAATTCGTGCGGCAATGGAAAAGTTGGCGAATAAAAACAACATGGTATTCGCAGCACCACCGATGAATCTGTGTACGGATAATGGTGCGATGATTGCGTGGGCGGGACTGGAAAATTATAGGGTTGGGCGTATCGTGCGAGAGCCGATTGCGCCGCGCCCACGATGGCCGTTGACAGAATTGTAATTTTTAGGCGTTTGTGATATAATAAATCGCATGGAAAAATATAAAAAATCTTATGACGCGGCAACACAGCGATTGCTGGAACAGGCGCGCAAGATTGATGATGTGTGTTTGGAACGGTTTGATGCGCAGTACACTCTGTATGATATAACGTATGTTTTGCGTAAACTGTATGCCGACCATTTGTTTCGTGATAAATTTGTGGGGCGTCATCAATTTTTGGGATTTACACCATGGCCCAAGGGGTTTTGTGCCCTGTCCAGTATATGTGTGTATGAACTGTACGGGCAGGATTTGGTTTGGTTGCCATCTGCGATAAAAGTGGGGGCGTGGGAACATGCACCAGTGGTCTATATGCATAATCGATTTACAAATACGCCATTTGATACGACGGGTGATCAGTTCGCGCCGTTGATTGTGCCGTATGATTTGGGCGAACCAATCAATAAATCAATGCAACAAATGCGGACGCCGAACAAGGCTGAATTTATCAAACGGGTAAAGCAAGAATTAGATAGGCAATAGGGAAAGTGATGCAGAAACCAGAACCATTTGTGAACGGTGAAACGATTTTTAGTGTGACGGATGCGTCGGCGTTGTTGAAGGGAGTGGTGGAAACTGCGTTTCCACGGATAAAAATTCGTGGTGAATTGTCACAGATTACGCGCGCGACATCGGGGCACATGTACATGACTATCAAGGATGCGGGGGCGGCGATTTCTGTGATTATATGGCGCGGAACGCCGGTGCCGTTCAAACTGGAAGATGGGCTGGAAGTTATTATAACTGGACGGTTTACGACGTATCCGGCGCGCAGTAATTATCAGGTTGTTGCCAGTGAAATTGAAATGGCGGGTGTGGGCGCGATACTGAAAATGCTGGAAGAACGTAAGCGCAAGTTGGCGGCCGAAGGCTTGTTTGATGACAGCAGGAAAAAGCCCCTGCCCCGATTGCCACAAAGAATTGGTGTTGTGACCAGTCCGACCGGTGCGGCGTTCCAAGATATTCAAAATCGTTTGCGGGAACGATTTCCAGTGCATGTGTTGCTGTATCCGGCAACGGTTCAGGGTGTGACGGCGGCGGCCGAAGTGGCGGCGGGTATTGAATACTTTAACCGTGAAAATAATGTTGATGTTATTATCGTTGCGCGTGGTGGTGGCGCGCTGGAAGATTTGTTGCCGTTTTCCGAAGAAGTTGTGGTGCGCGCGGCCGCAGCCAGTCATATTCCGCTGATTTCAGGTGTTGGACATGAACCGGACTGGATGTTAATTGATTTTGCGGCGGACTATCGTGCGCCAACCCCCACCGGTGCCGCCGAAGCCGTTGTGCCAACCAAGTTGGCGTTATCACAGGAACTGGATAATATGTGGGTGCGGTTGTCAGGGAACTTTACAACGCGTTTAGTTAATGCCAAACAGCGTATTGAATCGATAAATATAAAAAGTCCAAAGCAGTTGGTTATGGAACACGCCCAGCGTCTGGATGATTTGGGGCGGACAATGAATATTATTGTTAACGCAAAAATTGCCGCCGCGCATCAAAAGATGGATGCGGTGTCGGCGTTCCCAAATATATTACAAAACCGGATGGCGGTATTGGGACAGTCTGTGGCGCATTTGGGGCAGATGTTGAATTCGCTGAGCTATAAGAGTGTGCTGTCGCGCGGGTTTGCGATTGTGCGCGGCGCAGATAATCAGATTATCAGTCGCGCAGATGGGGGCGTGCCCAAGACAATCGAGTTTGCTGATGGTGTTATCCAGATATGATGTGATTATTATTGGTGCGGGGGCGTCGGGGCTTAGTGCCGCGGGTGTGTTGGCGCGTCGTAATAAACGTGTTGTGGTGTTTGATATGGGGGCGCGTCCTGGGCGCAAGGTTTTAGCGTCGGGTGGTGGACGGTGTAATATTACAAACCTGGCGGTAAAGTATGACAGGTATTTTGGAAGTAATCCGGACTTTGTGCGTGGTGCAATCAGCCGTGTGTCGCCGCATGATATTATTGACTGGGCGGGCGCGCATGATATAGCGTTGGTGGAAAAAAGCGCGGGGCAATATTTCTGTGCCGATGGTGCGGGCGTGGTTTTGGAGGCGTTGATGCGGGACGCGTGTGGGGCAGATTTTGTGTATAACACGGCGGTTGACTGTGTGCGCAAAGACGGCGATGATTTTGTTGTTAATGGTTGTGTGGCACGGTCTGTGATTGTGGCGACAGGTGGCACTTCGTTCGGGACGTTGGGGGTGTCGGATGTGGGGTACAAGATTGCGTGTGCGTTTGGACACAAAATTGTGCCGGTGCGCCCCGCCCTGTGTGCGTTGGCTTTTGATGGTGCACCGACAGAATTGGCGGGTGTATCGTTGGATGCGATTATTACGATTGGAAAACGGTCTGTGCGGGATTCGTTATTGTTCACGCATTTTGGTATTGGTGGACCGGCGGCGTATCGCGCCAGTTTGTATGATTTGAGCGATGGTATTTCAGTTAACTTGGTGCCGGATATTGATGTGTATAACGAATTGCGTAATGCGAAAAAGGCGCAGGGACGCAAGACTGTGGCGGGCGTTCTGGGACAATGGGTGCCTGGGCGTATTGCGAAATGGATTGTTGGGGCGGATGTGCGCAATATTGCCGATGTTAGGGATGCAGAATTAGAAATAATCGCACGGCGGATTACATGTATGCAGGTGGCGGGAAATCAGATAAAGTATCACGGCATGGCCAGCGCAGAGGTTGTGCGTGGCGGTGTTGATACAAAACATGTATCGTCCAAGACGATGGAGTCTAAATTGTGCCCAGGTTTGTATTTTGTAGGCGAAGTGTTGGATGTTGCGGGTGATTTAGGTGGATTTAATTTACATTGGGCATGGGCCAGTGGGCGTGTCGCCGGTGAAAATGCATAGGTCGATATATGATGTTGTGTTTTTTTCTTGCGCGGGGATGGTAATGTGTTAGTGTTGTTTTTGAACAAAGGGGTTTTGTATGAAGGAACAACAAAAAATTGAAAAGATTGTAAAAAAAACTGTCCAGGATTTTGATGCCCAAAAGGATATGACCAGAAGTTTTGACGATTTGGGGCTGGATTCGCTGGATAAGTTCGGACTGGTGGCCGAGGTTGAATATGATTGTCAGGTGTCTATGCCAAGTCGGTTAGAGGAAAAGGTAAATACTGTGGTGGACATTGTTGTGGCGGTGGAAAATTTGAAGCGAGTAAAGAAGGCAAATGATACTTGGGTGCCGTGTACGTATAATGGTGCGCGCCAGTGTTATTATATGTCCGATGTGCCAAATACGGCGAAGCGTCGTGCGACCTGTGGGCCGGATGTTAGTTTTTGTAGTAGAATTGCGTGTCAACTGTATGATGGTAAGCAAAGATAAAAAACCGCCGGTTGGCGGTTCTTTTTTTTATTATTTCTGTTCCCCGATGTATATGCCCATGTTGTATGCCACGTCCAACAGCGGGTCGTTTGGTGAAACATATGCGTTGGATGTGATTAGTTCTGGGATTTTTGGATCGGTTACACATTCGCCAGACGCAACAAATTCAGACAGTGGAATTGTGTGGACGTTGTCGCATTCCAGTGTGGTCATAACGTATGTTTCACCGTTGTCGATTGCGTTTAGCGCGCAATCGGCAAATCGTGTGGCCAGGATTCTGTCGGTCGCAGTTGTGTCACCAGAACGTTGGGTGTGTTCTGGGAATGCGGTGCGATTGACAATGCCAGCCGCGGTTAGTTTGCGCGAAATCATATCGGCGGGACGACCGGAATGACCACGCAGTGTGATACCTTCGGAAACGATAATTATGCCGTAATCTGAATTAGATTGTTTAATGTGCTCGACCAAATTGTTAATGTCGAATTTGATTTCTGGAATTAAAATAGCCGATGCACCAGACGCAACCCCAGCGTACAGTGCCAGCATGCCACAATCACGCCCCATTGATTGAACAACGAACCAGCGATGGTGACTGCGTGCGGTTAACATTAATTGGTCGCAGAAGGTTGTTAATTGCTGTACGGCGGTATCAAATCCGATTGTGCGGTCGGTACATGGAATATCCATGTCGATTGTTTTGGGAATACATATCAGTTGTAGGTCGCGATAGATTTCGCGGTTTGCCCATGCCAACGATAGACTGCCGTTGCCACCAATTAAAATCAGCGCGTCCAGTTGTAATGCCCGCAGCGATTTGCGCAGTTGTTTGTTAAATGATTCAATGCGCCCTGTTTCGGCGGCGGTTTCAAAGTTTAATGCGGTCGCACGGCCGTTGTGCAGAAAACTGCCCGACAGGCGTGCGTTTTCGATTGGTAATAACATGTCGTTCAGTCTTATGACCGCAGGCGGATTAACGCACAGGCCGTCTGTGCCGTCTAAAATGCCGTACACATCCCAGCCACGCAGGCGGGCCCCCGTCATAATGCGCTGAATCGCGGTGTTCAGACCGCTGCAGTCGCCACCAGTTGTCATAATTCCAATCTTCTTCATCTAGAACCCCTGTGTTTTCTTGAAATTATACCATAAATAAATTGACAAAGAAATATTATTTGTAATAATTTGTCTAAAATTGATACATAACCCATTTCGCAGGAGTTCGAACAATGTCAAAACAAAACAAAAACAACAATATGGGCAAGACAAAACGTTCCACAGATGAATTAATTAATGACGCAATCGCACAGCAAAATGATTGGCAGGAAAATCGTCGTGAATATACGCGTGGTTTCTTGAAGTCGTTGAATATGTTCGCACGTCCGTCGGCAAAAAAACAGGAAAACCAATCTGTGGCCGCAGCAGATGTCGAAGCAGCGCGTAACCGTCACAGCACGTTGCGTGCGTATTGGTTCCCGATTGTGTGTGCTTTGTTGGTAATCTTTATCGCAATATGGGTTATGTTTATTCGTGGCGCAACCCAGCCGCGTGTTGTTATTGTGCCGGCGGTGCCAGAACCGGTTGTGCAACGCGTTGATGATTTTACGGTGCCTGCGTTTGATATTGTGCGCATTGAAAAAGATGGTGATGTTGTTGTGGCGGGACGTTGGTTGCCACATCAGAATATCTCTATTATGGTTAATAACAAGATTGTTGCGACCGAACGCACAGATTATGCCGGGGAATTTGTTTATACTTCGTCACATGCGTGGACGCCGGGTAATTATACCATCGCGTTGTTGGGCGCAGACCCAGAAGTTAAGTCATCGGACAGAGTTTTTGTATATATTTCGGATGCAGGTGTTGAAAATTCTGTGTCATTGTTGATGACCAAGGAAGGCAGCACTTTATTACAGGCACCGGCGATGTTGCGCGATGGTGATTTGGCTGTGTCCAAGATTGACTATCTGGATACAGGGCGCGTCGTTGTATCGGGTGATGGGTTGCCACGGTTGCGTGTGTCATTGGCGTTAAATGGTGAATATATGGGGTTCGCACGCGTGTCAGACCACAGACACTTTGGTCTGGGGGCGGATGTTGGCGAACTGGAAAGTGGCAAAGAATATGAATTGGCGGTGCGTATGCATGACGGTGATGGGCGTACGATTGGAACAGTGTTACATAAATTTGTTATGCCAGAAATGACCGGTGATGATGATACATACTATACGGTGCGTCGTGGTGATTGTTTGTGGATTATTGCGCGTAACTTTATGCGTCGCGGGATTTTGTTCAGTGTTATCGCAGAACGTAATGCGATTGAAAATCCAGACTTGATTTACCCAAAGCAGTTGTTACAGATTCCAACATCGGGAAAACATTAAAGATATGTTTTACAATCAAGATAAAATTAGTTTCGCTATAAAAAATACAAATTGGTGTAATTTGAATTGCGCCCACTGTTGTGAATGCAGTGGACCAAATGTTGTGCCAAACTTTATGCCGTTGGACAAGGTTGAACAGTATATTGGTGAATTTTGTGCGATGCCGTTGCCAAAGTGGGAATATATGGTGTTCACAGGTGGTGAAGCGATGGCGCCTTATTTATTGAAGCGATATGAATATATGCCACAGTGTTTGGAATTCGCGGGGCGTGCAGGTTTGGCGCCGTTTATTAAAACAAATGGCGTATGGGGGGCGGACGGTTGGTTGCGTCGTCGGATATTAAATGACTGTGCGGATGCGGCGATAAAAAATAATAAAATGACATCGCTGGATGTGTCGATTGATGAATTTCATAACAATGTGCCGGCGGTGGCACGAATTATCCAGGAAATTGTTAGCAGTGAACATTTGGCGCGCTGTGTGCGGATGTCGATTTCGGGTTTGGATACGCTGAAATCGCATGCACAGTTTAGTTATTTGATTGCGTATCTAAAGGCGCATAATATACATGTGTTTCCGTCGGGTAATACATTTATTGTGGCGTCTGGTACGATAGGTTACAAGATTTTGTTTGATTTTGGAACGCCTGTGGCGCAGATGGGGCGCGCAAAGCAAAATGGTATTGGTGAAACACAACCGGATGGTTCGTCTGATGCGGTGTGGGGGAATTGCTTACAGATTGATAATGATGATGTTGCGACACTGAATTATTATTACAAAACCCCGGTTAATGGACGGCCGGTGTTTGATGTCGCAAAGGAATTGCTGTTAAAGGTTAGATAATATGCCAAAAAGAATACCGGATGAAGAATTGACGCCGGCGCAGTTGAAGGAACGCGAACGTCGCAGACTGTATCGCGAAAAAAATCGCGAGAAAATCGCCGCGCAAAGGCGTGAATATTATTTGCGTAATATTGATAAGTATAAGCGGCGCGCACGGGAACAAATGGCAACCATGACGCCAGAAGAACGCGGCGTCAAGGATGCAAAGTATCGCGCAAAAAAACACGAGCAAATTCGGGCGCGCAAACGTCAGTACTATGTGGCGCATGCTGATGAGTACAAGGAACGCGCAAAACGTTATTATCATAGCCTGACGGCGGAACAGAAAATGGATTTGGGACGCGCCAGAAAGCCCAGCCGTAAAGCGTGGCGCGAAAGGAATCGTGAACTTTTGGCGGATAAACGGCAACAGTATTATGCGGAAAATAAAGAACGTCTGAAAACGGTTGTTCGGCGGTATTATAAAGAACATGTGGAAATTTTGACTGAAAAACGGGCGGTGGCGTATACGGAAAAAGCAAACGCGCGACAGATGTGCCCGGCGTTCAGATTTGTTGAATATCTGCGGTTGAAAAATAATGCGCGGTTTGTTGTTGTGTATAAACCGCATACGAATTTGGCGCATTTGGCGGCAAAAACATGCGTGGCAATTCAACAGGCGGATTATAAATTGTGCCCGATTTGTCGCAATGTGCGGATTGGTGGGGATAAAATGGTGGCGACCTGCCCTATGCCGCATGTGTTTGAATTTGATGATGCGGTACAGCAAATACGCAAATTCGCAAAACAGATTGTCGCAGAAAATAAAAGATAAAAATCGTTCTGGACATGGGGGGATTTTTAGTATATTATTTGCCCTGTTCCGACTGCGGGCGTGGTATAATGGTAGCACGTCAGCTTCCCAAGCTGAAGACGAGGGTTCGATTCCCTTCGCCCGCACCATCCGCTTTCGCTGACGCTACAGCGAGATTGGGATTCTAATTGAATCTATATTCCCTGTGTTCGCATCATCCGCTTTCGCTGACGCTACAGCGAGATTGGGGGTGTATCCGCTTTCGCTGATGCTACAGCGAGATGGGGGGAATTATTTGAATAAATATTTGACTTTTGATTAGTTTTGGTTCATAATAGGC
The DNA here is from genome assembly GCA_045546195.1 of Candidatus Enterousia sp. GTDB lineage: Bacteria > Pseudomonadota > Alphaproteobacteria > Rs-D84 > Rs-D84 > Enterousia. Next base: position 75,415 of record JAZQCH010000002.1, on the reverse strand, counting down.
GCGCAAATCCCAAAGATTGCCATTATTGTATCGCCAGTTCGCAGTATGCGTGTGGTACATCATCCGACGAGTGTTCGTCCTTGATGGCGGTTTTCTTTGTGGTTAAAACAGTTATAAAATATAAGGAGCAAAATTATGGCAACTGTTATTCGTTTGGCACGTTTCGGTGCGAAAAAACGCCCATATTATCACATTGTTGTGACAGATTCACGCAATGCGCGTAATTCGGGTAATGTATTGGAAGTCGTTGGTAAATATGACCCAATGCAGGCAAAAGATAGCGATAAACGCGTTATCTTGAAATTGGATGAAGTGAAAGCCTGGTTGGCAAAAGGTGCACAGCCATCTGACCGTGTTTATAAATTCCTGGCCAAGGCTGGTTTGGTAAAACCAAAGGCGATTCCAGTTCAGACAAAGAAACATTTGCAGTCTGAAAAAACACAGATGAAGATTAAAGATAAAGCCGATAAGTTGGCGAAAATCGCAGCCGAAAAGGCAGCGGCAGAAGCAGCAGCCAAGGCCGCAGCAGAAGCGCCAGCCGAAGAAGCACCAGCAACAGAAACAGCTGAATAATTTTTGCTTTGATTGCCCGGGGCGACCCGGGCAAGGTTTTGTTATGGGGGTGTTTTTAGATGCTGGATTGTTATTGCCCGCATATGCCGGGGTTGGAATGTTCGCAGGTTGAACGGACAGATGAATTTTATCGCCAGATGTCCGAGTCTTTGTTGGCAAATAAACCCGTGATTTTTTTGACGGGTGGAAAGTGCCCTGCGTACAGTTCGGATTGTATCAAGTTATTTGAATACAAAGAAAAAATACAAAAGCAAAGATAATATGACAGACACAAAACAAATCTTGGTCGGAAAAATTGTCGCACCCCAGGGAATCCGTGGCGAAGTGCGCGTTAATACTTATTCGGAAAGTCCGTTGGATTTTCAGAAGTTTCAGGTGCAAAGCGCAAAATTTAAATCTGATGATTTCAAGTTTGTGCGCGCGGTGCCGAATACAAATGTTATAATCGCCAAGATTCGTAGTGTTGATGACAGAAATGCCGCCGAAGCGTTGCGTGGAACCGAGTTGTTTGTGGTGCGGGGTGCCCTGCCCGAACTAAAGGCGGATGAGTATTATCAGGCAGACTTGATTGGGTTTGATGTTGTGCGCGATGGAACAAAGATAGGTATTGTTTCGTGTTTTCAAAACTATGGCGCGGGCGATATTATTGAATTGGATAATGGCGATATGGTGTCGTTTGGCGGGGCGTCTGTTGATATGGAAAATCGTGTGGTTTATGTGAGATAAAAGTAAATATGAAGAAAAAATATACAATTTTAACAGATGAAAAAACAGTTAATCTGATGTGTATTAAGTCGTATGCGAATTGCGCGCTGTTTAACACATTTCGGGGGCTGTTAAATGTCCAGGCGACAAAAACTGTAACGCCGGATGGGGTGTTGGTGTACACTTTTGCCCTGAAGGGTGATGAAACAGGAACCAAAGAAGGCGTTTCGATGGTGCGCGACCTGGCGGGACAGATTTGTTCTATGTGCCAGGCAAAGTATGGAAAGACACGATAATGCATTTTAATATATTGACCATTTTTCCAGAAATGTTTCCAGGAACGCTTGCCGGCGGGGTTGTTGGTCGCGCGTTGGACAAGAAAATCTGGACATATGATGTGGTTAATATTCGTGACTTTGCCATAAATGACTATGGCAGTGTTGATGATACCCAATTCGGTGGTGGCGCGGGTATGGTTATGCGGCCAGATGTGCTGGGGGCGGCGTTGGATTCGATTAAAAACCGTGGCAAAATCATATATTTTTCGCCACGCGGGGCAACGCTGAACCAGAAAATGGTGCGCGAATTTATTGCCCAGCCCGACGCGACATATACCCTGCTGTGCGGTCGGTACGAAGGAATTGATGAACGAATCATCGAAGAATATGATATAATGGAACTTTCCATTGGCGATTATATACTGTCGGGTGGTGAAATCGCAGCCCAAGTTTTTGTTGACAGTTGCGTTCGCGTGATGGATAATGTGGTTCACGGTGGAATTGAAACCACCCAAAACGAAAGTTTCGAAATCGGCGGGTTGGAATGGCCGTTATATACCCGTCCGTCAGTATGGCGTGGACGAAGCGTCCCAGAAGTCCTGCTGTCCGGTCACCACGGCAATATCGAACGGTGGCGGAAACAACAATCGGTTGACATAACCAAAGAACGTCGACCGGACTTAATAAAGGAAAATGAAAAATGAGCATTATTAAAAAAATCGAAGCAGCCCAGATTGAAAAATTAAAGGGCGATAAAAAAATCCCAAACTTCAAGGCTGGGGATACATTAAAGGTTCACGTCAAAATTAAAGATGGTGATAAATTCCGTATCCAGGTTTTCGAAGGTGTTGTTATCGCACGCGATGGCGGCATGGGAAATAATGCATCCTTTACAGTACGTCGTGAATCATACGGTGTCGGTGTGGAACGTAAATTCCCACTGTACAGCCCTGCAATCGAAAAGATTGAAAAGGTTCGTATTGGTAAAGTACGTCGTGCTAAGTTGTTCTTCTTGCGTGGGTTGTCAGGTAAAAAGGCGCGTATCGTCGAAGACTTGGCTGCTACATCTGCAGAAAAGAACGCAAAATAATAAATCCCGCCAATTGGCGGGTTTTTTAGTGTCTGAAAAAATCCCCCAATTGGGGGATTTTTCAATTATTTCTTTTCAGAAAAGTCTGCATCGACGGTGCCGTCGTCGTTTTTCTTTTCTGTGGTGTCGGCGGATGCGCCCTGCTCGGCCTGTTGAGCCTTGTACACTGCTTCGCCCAGTTTCATGGCACGTTCAGACAGTGCATCTGTTTTGGCTTTCAGGCTGTCGGCTGTTGCGTCCGCGCGTGCCAATTCGTCTGCCAATTCTTTCTTGGCATCTTCGATGGCTTTTTTGTCGGCTTCGCTGATTTTATCGCCGTGTTCTTTTAACGATTTTTCAATGCTGAAGATTGCGGTTTCCGCCGTGTTCTTAGCTTCGGCCAGTTCGCGTTTCAGTTTGTCCGCTTCGGCGTTGGCGGCCGCTTCGTCAACCATGCGTTTGATTTCGTCTTCGGACAGACCACCGTCAGATTTAATTGAAATCGCCTGTTCTTTGCCGGTGCCTTTGTCCTTGGCCGATACGTGTACGATGCCGTTTGCGTCGATGTCAAATGATACTTCGATTTGTGGCATGCCACGTGGGGCCGGTGCGATACCTTCCAGATTAAACTGACCCAGCAATTTGTTGTCCGCCGCCATGTCGCGTTCGCCCTGGAACACACGGATGGTTACGGCCGACTGGTTATCTTCGGCGGTGCTGAATACTTGGGATTTTTTGGTTGGGATTGTTGTGTTGCGGTCAATTAAACGCGTGAATACACCACCCAATGTTTCAATACCCAATGACAATGGCGTTACGTCCAGCAACAGAACGTCTTTGACATCGCCCTTTAATACCCCACCCTGGATGGCGGCGCCCATACCGACAACTTCGTCTGGGTTCACACCCTTGTGTGGTTCGCGACCAAAGAATTCTTTGACCGTTTCGGCAACCTTGGGCATGCGGGTTTGACCACCGACCAAGATAACTTCGTTAATCTGTGATTTTTCCAGACCTGCGTCCTTTAATGCCTTTTTACATGGTTCGATTGTGCGTTCAATCAGGTCCGCAACCAACGATTCCAATTTGGCACGTGTCAGGGTCGTGTTAAAGTGCTTTGGACCCGACGCGTCCGCGGTTAAGAACGGCAGATTGATGTCTGTGGATGTTTTGGATGATAATTCGATTTTTGCCTTTTCGGCGGCTTCTTTCAGACGTTGCAGCGCCAATTTGTCGCCCGACAGGTCAATGCCAGTCTGGGATTTGAATTCGGCAATCAAGTGTTCCAAAATACGCGCGTCAAAGTCGGAACCGCCCAGGGCTGTGTCGCCGTTGGTAGATTTAACTTCGAATACGCCGTCGATAATTTCCAAAATAGATATGTCAAATGTACCACCCCCCAGGTCATAGACTGCGATGATGCCGTCTTTGCCCTTGTCCAGGCCGTACGCCAATGCCGCCGCCGTTGGTTCGTTGACAATACGCAATACGTTCAGACCCGCGATACGACCGGCGTCCTTGGTCGCCTGGCGCTGGGAATCGTTAAAGTATGCTGGAACTGTAATAACCGCGTCGGTGACCGGTTCGCCCAGATAGGATTCTGCGTCCTTTTTCAATTTTGCCAAAATCATCGCAGAAATCTGGGATGGGGCATATTTCTTGCCGTCCATTTCAACCCATGCGTCGCCGTTGTCGCCCGCAACGATTTTATATGGAACACGCGCGGCGATTTCGCGAACGGTCGGGCTGTCAAAACGCAGCCCCATTAAACGTTTGATTTCATAGATTGTGTTTTCGGGGTTGGTGACTGCCTGATTCTTGGCGGTGATGCCGACCAACTGTTCCCCGTTGGATGTCAATGCGACAACGGATGGGGTTGTGCGCTGACCTTCGGAATTTTCAATAATTTTTGGGTCGGAACCGTCCATGAACGCCATGGCCGAATTTGTTGTACCCAAGTCAATACCAATTACTTTTCCCATGTTTTTCACTCCTGTTAAAAATTTGCTTACCCACCATATAGTTATTCAAAAAATCTTTTCAAGGGGCAATAGACAGTTTTTCTTATCAAAAAAGAAACGCCCAAACGGGCGTTTTTTACATTTCAGATGGGATTTTTAGACCCATTAAATCAATCGTTTTTGCCAATGTGTCACGCGCAACTGTCGCAATATGCAGTCGGCCCGCCCGAATGTCGGCCGGCACGTCGTCACGCAGAATTGGACAGTTGTGATAAAATGTATTTATCAACTGGCACAAATCATAGGCATAGTTCGCAAGCAAGTCTGTGGCACGATGTGCGAATGCATTTTCTAAAACACGTTCAAAGTCCATTATTCGCAACAATAAATTACGTTCTTCGGGTTGTAACGTTTTTATATCTGTGCTGGCGGAAACGCCCATTTCTTTTGCTTTTTTTGTAACAGCATTTAGTCGCACCGCTGTATACAAGATATATGGTCCCGTCCGTCCTTCAAATTGTGTTACGGAATCTACATCAAAAACATAATCCGATTTAACGTCATGCATCAAATCATTAAATTTTAATGCCGCCAACGCAATCATTTCAATGGTTTCGTCGGACAATTCTTTGCCAGATTCGGTTGCGCGTGAGCGTACAGAATCTGCAACCATATCGACCATTTGGTGCAAACTTGGCACATCGCCATCACGTGTTTTGAATGGCTTGCCATCTGCCCCAGTTATTGTTCCAAAACCAATATGTTGCAAGTTTGCTGAATCCATGCCTGCCATCTTGGCTGCACGAAACACCTGGGTAAAATGTAAATTCTGACGATTGTCTGTGAAATAAACTATATCAGTCGGTTTGTCGGTTGTGGTGCGATAATAAATTGCAGCCAAATCCGCCGCCGCATAGGTTTGTGCACCTGTGCTGGAACGCCATAAAACTGGTGGCATTGGTGCGTTATCTGTTTCTTGCTTTACAGGGATAATCACCGCTCCGTCATCGTTAACCAATAATTTTTTATCTTCTAAAATTTTTTGAACCGCAGGCACATATTCCGCAACCAAGCGTTCGCCTTTGTTTTCATCAAATGGCAGGATATTTAAACGTATTAAAATGTCTGAAATTTGCGACAATGACATCGGCGCGAATTCATTGTATATTTTCAAATATTCTGGATTGCCATTTTGTAAATCAACCGTTACCCTTTGCGCGCGTTCTAGCCACGCTTTGTCTTCTTTGGCGCGTGCAGATGATGCAGGATACATAACATTAATGTCATCTGCATTTTTCGGCATGCCGTATTCTAAAATCCACGCAATAATTAATCCCATCGGACGCCCCCAGTCGCCCATATGGTTATAAGACTTTGTTTTATGTCCCAGTGCACGCGCGATACGGTTAAATGTGTCGCCAACCACAGTTGTGCGCAGATGTCCGATATGCAAGGCTTTGCCAATATTGTAGCTGCCATAGTCCATGTCAATAACTAATGGTTCTGGCTTTTGTGTTACGGCGTTATATTTTTCGGGCGCTACCAAGAAATCATTTTTCAATGTAATGTTAATAAAACCAGGGCCGGCGATTGATGCGTCGGCTATAAAATCCAGTTCGGTCAGCTTAGGCAAGATTTCAGCCGCCAATTCGCGCGGATTTTTGCCGGCGGATTTCGCCATAACCATGGCGGCATTTGTTGAAAAATCGCCAAAGTCGCGGTTGCGAGGAACTTCCAGATTTACAGTTGTGCCCAGTTTTTCGTTAATTGCGTTTGATACATATTTATATAAGTTCATTTTCTGATACCCTTCGTGGTTTCCTTAGATTGGTAATACAATTCTGACACGCAGACCGCCCAGTTCACTGTTTTCCAGGAACATTTGTCCGCCGTGGTTTTCAATCGCAGTTTGCGCAATAGACAGCCCCAGACCCGTTCCGCCGGTGTCTGTGCCACGCGCATCGTCCAGGCGAACAAATGGGCGCAACGCTTCGCGTTTGCGGTCGTCTGGGATGCCGGGACCGTCGTCTTCGATAATAACGGTGACCGAGTCAATGGCATCGCGTTCAGTGATTTTGATTTGTTTGTTGGCATAGCGTGCCGCGTTTTCGATGATGTTGCTGAATGCGCGCGCCAGTGCCATTGGACGGGCATAGAATTGCATCGGTGCGTCCGGAAAATCGGTGACGATTTTTTTGTCCGGGGCGGCGTCGCGCGCAATTCGGGTCAGCATTGGTGGCAATTCGGTGGCCTGTTCGATTTCGGGGGCTTCGCCACGGGCAAATGCCAGGTATCCGTTCACCATTTCCGTCATACGGTCAATGTCGCGGATTAAATCGTCACTGGTTGCGGTGTTGGTTTCAACCGCCAGGCGCATGCGTGTCAAAGGTGCCTTTAAATCATGGCTGACCGCGTTCAGCATGTCTGTGCGGGTGCGGTTATATCTGTCCAGACGTTCCTTCATCGTAATCATAGATGCGGCGGCTTCGCGGATTTCTTTGGAACCGGTGGGAACGAATCCCGGGGCGTCCAGACCACGACCAAAGCGACCAGCAGCACGGGCAATACGACGGATGCTGCGCGTGTGCATGATGATGAACGGGGCAATCAAGATGGATACAATCAGAATTGAACCCAACAGCCAGATGATAAAGACTTCGGTACTGGTGGAATAAATGCGGTACAGCGATGTGCCAAATGTCGCAATTTGATTGTCGCGGGTCGGTACGTCAACATATACCAGGCGTTTGCCACGGTCCATATAGATGTTGGCGCGACGCTGCAGACGTTTTGACAGTTCTGATGCCAGGCGGCCTGTTTCATGGGCGTGGTTGTCGTTATGCTTTGGGCGATTTAGTTTTTCGTGAAATGTGACGTTGATGCCGATATCGCGCGCCATTTTTTGAACGGCGTCGGTATTGCCTTCGTCAATAAAGTTAGTCATGGTTGCGATTTCGCCCGCTAATGTGCGTGCCAATGTATCATGAACGCGGGACCAGTGATTGCCAAAAAACGCGTTGGCAACAATAACCTGGGCGATAATCAGGGGAATTAAAATCATCAAAATTGTGCGCCATAAAAAACTGCGTGGAATCAATCTCATTTTATATGTCCCGTTTATGTTGTAGGGGTTGCGGATTTATCAATTAGTTTGTACCCACGGCCCCGGATTGTTATTATATCTAGGTGTGATAATACTAAATTTAATTTATTGCGCAAGCGTTTTGCGACCATTGGTGCCGCCGGGGCAATATTGCCCAGTGGACTGGTTAAATGCTGTAATAATTTCTTTTCTTCGCCGGACAGCCCCAGTAATTGCGGCGTGTCGTTTGACGCATTGGATACAAAGAATTCGTTGTCTGTGAATATCAGGCCGGATGGCATTTTTTTGTCCGCTGATGCGGATTGACGGACAATGTTATTCAGACGTAATATCAATTCACGAATTTGAAATGGCTTTGCCAGGTAATCGTTCGCGCCGTCCGACAGGCCCGCAATCGCATTTTCAGGCCCGCTGAGCGCGGTCAGCATCAGTACAGGTGTGGTGTTGCCCGCCCCGCGAAGTGTACGCAGAAATGTCAGGCCATCCATGCCGGTCATCATTCTGTCCAGGATAATTGCGTCAACAGATATGCGATTTAGTACATCTTGGGCATTTTCGGCAGAATTAGACGAGATTACATTAAAACCTTCGCTGCGCAGGCCTGATGTCAGGGCTCTGCGCAGCATATCGTCATCGTCAACAATAAGAATTGTTTTGTTCATTTACTTTTTTAATGGTTCAACTGCGTATTCGCCGGGCTGGATTGTGCGCATCGCGTTGTTCGCACCCATCATATCTTCTTCGAATGTGGCGGCGCGGAATTGCATGTTGCCGGTGGCGAATTCTGTTTTAAATAACGCATAGCCTGTGCCACCACCGGTGGTTGGGCCCTGCATCCCCAATGAATAATAACCGCCCAGGATTCCATAATCCAGGTCGATGTAGTCCAGGCTGACAATCAATGAAACACTGCTGATGCCGTCGCTGGTCATGTTACAGGCAAATTCGCGGTTTGACAGGACCGCTTCGGAATTTACGGGTACCATGATGTCCATAACCGTTGGTTCGCATACGCGGCTAATACCATTGACCAAGAATTCATAGGTCATGCCGACGGTTGCCTTGGACAGACCGGTTGACACGCTGACCTGGGAAACGGTGGCCTTGGGTATTTTAACCATGGCGTTGGCAATACCGCTGCGTACCGGAAAGGAAATGCCAGACTGCAGGCAGTCGCGCGAAAATGGGTCCGCTTCGCAGATATAAACGCGGGAATGCGCGTTCATCATGAACATATTTGCCAAACTGTTGAACAAGAACGAACGGGTAATGCGGTCGTTCAGGCGTGTGCAACCAAAATTGCGACAAATTACCATTGGACGGTCGGCAAACATTACACCAGGATGCGCCCGGGATTCGGCATTGCGGGCATCAATTATGTTCTGGTCATAGTTCAGACTGTCCGCACGTTCCATAAATTCAGTTTCTGGGATAAAGTTCGGATCGTCGGGATACGCATAGTAAGATTGTACCGGTGTTTCAGTGTAAATTGTCTGAAAATTGTCGTACATAACCTCTTCTGCGATGGCAGGAAAAGCGCATAATCCAACAAAAACAGCAGTCAAAATAGGTCTTAACATTGTGTTGCCTTTGGTTCTCTCATGCTGAATCTTAGAACATTTTAGATAATTGTGTCAAAACAAAAAAATATTTTTATTGAAATTTGTAATCGCTTTGGTCTAAGTTAAGGGTAAATAAAATAAAGAAAGGTGGAATAATGGTCGATTTGATTATTTCTGGGGAATCAGGAAAATTACACGCAGTGTATCATAAGTCAGCCCAGGAAGCCGCGCCGTTGGCGGTGGTTTTGTCAGGGAATCCGCGAAACAAGTTCCATATGAATGACCGTGTGTCGTATGCGATGTTTCGGGCATTTATGGATATTGGATTTTCGGTAGTGCGTTTTAACTATCGCGGTGTTGGTGATTCCGAAGGGACAATTGGGACGACTGCGGAAAATATGTTGGATATTGCGACTGTGATTGACTGGATTCAAAATCATAACGAAGACAGTGATAAAATATGGCTGGCGGGGCATCAGTTGGGGGCGTGGTATGTGTTACAGGCGATGATGCGTCGGCCAGAGATATCAGGCTTTGCGTTGGTGTCGCCGGATGTGTCGGTGTCTGATTTTGCGTTTTTATCACCACGACCAAATCGTGGATTGCTGTTACAAGGGGCGGCAGAATCAGATGACGCACGCGCGTTCGCGACGCATATGACCCAGGTCTTGAAAAAACAGGCCCAGATTGATTTGGAAACAATTCGGGTGCGTGGGGCAGATGCTTTGTACAGCCAGCCGGCGGATTTGCGCCAGATGTATAATGATTTAAAGGCGTATGTCGGGCGTGAAAACGCAGAGGATAAACTGTTATGAACAAGGAACGATTCTTGGACGCAAATATTCCAGATGAAATGGCGGCGACTATTCGGCCACGGTCGTTGGGGGATTTTATTGGACATGACAGTCTGAAACAGAATTTGTCGGTGTTTATTTCGGGGGCGCGCAGTCGTGGCGAAGCAATGGACCATGTTTTGCTGTATGGGCCGCCGGGGCTGGGCAAGACGACATTGGCACATATTGTGGCAAATGAATTGGGAACAAATTTTCGCGCAACAGCCGCGCCTATGTTGACCAAACAGGGGGATTTGGCGGCGATATTGACCGCGCTGGAACCGATGGATGTGTTGTTCATTGATGAAATTCATCGTTTGCCGACCGCAATAGAAGAAGTTCTGTATTCCGCCATGGAAGATTTCAAGTTGGATATTATGCTGGGCGAAGGCCCCAGTGCGAAAAGTGTGCGTATCGACCTGCCCCCGTTCACGTTGGTGGGGGCGACGACGCGTACAGGGTTGCTGTCTAATCCGTTGCGCGACCGATTTGGAATTGATTTGCGGTTGACGTTCTATGCCCCCGAAGATTTGGCGAAAATTATTATGCGCAGCGCGAATATTTTAGGAACGCCGATTGACCCAGACGGGGCGTTGATGTTGGCGCGGTCGGCGCGTGGAACACCGCGTATCGCGAACAGATTGTTAAAACGTGCGCGTGACTTTGCGGCTGCGTTGGGCAAAAATCAGATTACAGCTGATACAATTAAGACCACCCTGTTCCAGTTACATATTGATGGATGTGGGTTGGACGAAATCGACCGCGAATATATGAATATGATTATCAAGTTCTATGCGGGTGGGCCAGTTGGGGTTGAAAACCTGGCGGCGGCATTGTCAGAACCGGCAGATACAATCGAAGATGTGATTGAACCCTATTTAATGCAACTGGGGTTTGTTCAGCGTACGCCACGGGGACGCGTCATTACGGACGCGGGGTATCGGCATTTGGGGCTGGAAAAATAAGTGTTATGAAAAATATCGTTGATTTCTTTCAGATTGCGGAACGGTTAGAGTGTGAATATCGCCTGACGCGGATGAGTGACGGCGCACCCCAGGCGGTTGCGTCACATTCGTGGAATATGGCGATGATGGCGATGGTGTTGCGGCCGTATTTGAAGAACGCGGTTAATATGGAACGTGTGTACGAGTTGTGTTTGTTACACGATTTGCCCGAGGCAATCGCACACGATGTGCCATTACACGAACAGACGGATGCGGTGCGTGCGAAAAAGCACCTGGACGAGCAAGCCGCGGTAAAGCAGATTGTGGAACTGTTGGATGATAATGAAATTCGGGCGCGATTTGACGAGTATGATGCACGGACAAGTGCGGAATCAAGATTGGTCAAGGCGTTGGATGTGTTGGATACGGCGGTTCAGCATCTGTGTGCTCAGGATTTGGCGTATATTGGCAGTTTCGCAGATAATTTTTATTGGAAGATGTTTTTTAGTTCGGACTTTGCCAAGTTTTTTGATTTTGAACCGGTGATGCGCGGCGTCTTTGATGAGGTGAAAAATCGGGTCGCAACCAGGTTGAAGGCCGAGTTAGGGGTTGATGCGGGGGATTTTATAAAATGAGGACTCATGTTTTTCCGTTCACAATTGCGTATGCGGACACAGATGCCGAAGGGATTGTTTATCACGCACGGTATTTGGAAATCGCAGAACGCGCACGTATGAATTGGCTGCGTGGACATGTCGTGGTGGGTGATGATGTTGGGTTTGTTATTCGTGAATTAAATATTAAGTATATTCAACCGTTGCGCGCCGCGGACGAGTTTGTTGTAGAAACCCAGATGGTTGATGTTGGGGCAGCGGTTGTAAAAATTGAACAAAAGTTCGTGAAAGATGGGAACATTTGTGCTATAATAAACCTTAGGGTTGCGTATTTGGGGGCGGATATGCGTCCAAAACGGATACCCGAAGAATTTATTAGGGGCTTGATTTAATTAGAAAAAAGGAAGAGAGAAATGGGAAATAATTTTTCTTTGTTAAGTTTGTTCACAGGCGACATTATGACGGTTTTTGTGTCGGTTGTGTTGGTGATTTTTAGCGTAATGTCGTGGGCGGTGATTATTGAAAAGTTCCGTCTGTGGCGTGCCCAGAAAAAGAATCCAGTTAAGATGAAGCCAAATGAAAATTTGGATGTCTTTATTCGTCCGTTTGATAAGAATTTGTGGTTTTTGTCGATGGTGTCTTATATTTCGCCATTTATTGGGCTGTTCGGAACCGTTTGGGGTGTTATGGATTCGTTTGCGTCCATTGGCGTGAATCAATCTGTTAGCATTGGGGTTATTGCCCCAGGGTTGGCGGTGGCGTTGGGGACAACCGCGTTGGGGTTAATTGCTGCGATTCCAGCGGCGATTGCGTATCAGGTGTATTCCAAGAAGTCCGACGATTTGTATGAACGGCTGGAATGCGCGTGTAAAGAAGTCAAGAACCATAAATGATGGTGGCGCAAATGTCCAGATTAAGACGCAATAAATCAGATTTTTCAATTCAGTTAACGCCAATGATTGACGTTATGACGGTGCTGTTGGCGGTGTTTATGGTGACAACGCCAATGATGACAACGGGGATTGACCTGGAATTGCCGCGCGCGGGTGCATCCGCAATGACGGGTAATGACCACGCGATTCAGATTAGTGTGGATTCCAATGGACGGTACTTTTTGTCGGAAATGGAATTGCCACGCGATGAAATTGTAAAGCGCGCGATTGCGATGCGTGGGGAAAATCCAAACCTGACCATTATGATTAGTGGGGATACACATGCGGACTATGGCGCAGTGATGAGCATGATGGGTAAATTAAAGGATTCAGGTTTTCAGAAAGTTGGACTGCGTACACAACCAGAATAAAATCAATGGCTAAATTTAATCAATTTTCAACAGAAAACTTGTTAATGTCGGTGGGTGGGCATCTGGCGTTGGTGGCGATTATGATTACATCGTTTGCGATTATTGTTAATCGCGCACAGTTGGTGGCACCTGACAGAATTCAAATCATGGAAATCGATTTGAACGATGTTGTTGTTAGCGGGGATGAAACAAAACTGTACAATGTTGGCCAGGTGGTTGAATCAAAACCCGAAGAACCGACGCCTGCGCCGGTTGCGCAGCCTGATAAAGAAGAAGTGCCCGCAGAAGAACCTGAAAAGATAGAAATCGAGGCACCAACATTGGTCGAAGAACCAAAGCCAGAGCCCGAACCAGAAGTACAAGAGCCAGAGGCGGAGCCAGAAAAAGAGCCCGAGAAAAAGCCAGAAGAAGTAAAACCGGAATCAAAACCGGTTGAACCCGCACCTGCGGCACCACGCAAAAAGAAGGTTGTGCGTGTAAATCGTGAAGTGTTATCGTTGGAACGCACATTGACGGTGTCTGTGGTTGATGCGTTGCGTGTCGCGATGACGCGATGCTGGGTAATTGATACAAAACGGCCGGATATTTCGGATATTCGTGCGGTGGCACATTTGACTATGCGTAAAAACGGCACTGTGCGGGATGTGTGGTTTGAATCGGCGGCGCGTGCTGATACCGACCCGGCGTTTGCGTATGTGTTGGAAACAATCAGAAACGCAATCAATGTTTGTCAGCCGTTCCGGATGTTGCCGGTTAACGAGTTTTCAAAGTGGGAAAAAATTCAGTTAACTTTTTATCCAACACAGGGTAAAGTAATGTAAGGCACGCCGGCGGAGAGAGAAAAACCAAAGGCATAATTATGAAAAATTATTATTCTGAAAATTGGCACCAGGCAACGGAACAGTTCTATAAAACCGCACCACAGTTTGGTGAATTGCGGTGGTGTGTGGCCGATGGGCATAATTTTGATATCCCATATGTTTTGATTGGTAGTGGCCCACACAAGATTGTTATAAATTCAGGTGTTCATGGAATCGAAGGATTCTTTGGCAGTGCGGCACAGAATATGTTCCTGGACAAATTCGCCCGTGATTTAACCCCGGATTTTTTACAGAAATATACCATTGTGTTGATTCATGTTATCAATGGTTGGGGGATGCAGAATCGTATGCGCGAAGTACTGGATACAAAACGCGGTGGTTTGGTGGATTTAAACCGTAACTTTGGGGTGGATTTTAGCCGTCCAGATGCCCTGCCCCAGAATCCGAAATATGATTTGGCGCATGATATGTTGCTGGCCAAGCCGGACGCAGTTCAGAAAAAGAACGCAATTAAAAATTTTTATCACAAACACAGAAAAGATGGCGCGTGGGACGCAATCAGTCGTGGGCAATATAAACATCCATATGGGTTGTTTTATGGCGGGGCGGCACCGATGACAGAAAACAAAATGACAATGCGTATCTATGACGAAGTGATGCGTGGTGCAAAATCCTTGACTTCAATTGGGCTGCATACCGGGTTGGGACGATTTGACAGAAAACAGGGACGCGTGACAGGTCAGTTGGTTGTTTCACATCCAGCCCAGCATAAAAATACACAATATTTTGCGAATATGTTGCATGGGACGACGGTTGTTTCGTATGAAAGTGCCGCAAATGGGCCAGTGTTGCTGGGGGATTTGGTGGATTGTTTAGAGGTGCGCTATGCCGCGCCAGAAATTCCAGTTTATACCGCTGATTTTGAAATTGGCACAGGGGAATTTCCAATTATGTCACCGATTTACAAGCGGATGGATATGGGGGATGCGCGTTATGATTTGCTGAACAGTGGGCGGATAAACACACAAACATGGAAAAATCTGACCGAAAGTTGGTATCCGTCGGACGTGCGTTGGCGCGACGCCGCATTAGATGGCGCACGGATTTTGTTTGTAGAGTTGATTGAAAATCTGAAACAACGATAAAAAAAGAACCGCCGATGGCGGTTTTTTATTTGGATTCGCCCATGGTTTTTGCGGAATTAAGCGCGTGACGCAGGGCCTGTTCCGCGATTTGACGGATTTTTGGCGCAAATGTGCGCATGTTCATCGTGTCGGCGACCGTATTCCCAAACAGGCGCGAGATATATTCGATTTGTGTCGGGGCAATAATATAGACGTCACTGGTAATATCTGATGGATTTAGTTTCTTAATTGGCTGTTGCATGAATTTATCCCCCCCGTTGTGCCCTATTCTATCATAAATTTTTGCGTTTCGCACTTGTTAATTTTAGATAAAGTTATTATATCATAAAGTATCTTGACCGAAAGGCGCAAAATTGCTATATATTTCGTGATAAAAGTAAGGAAAAAGGTTATGAAAAATATATTAGGTATGTTATTGGGGTCGGCAAATGACCGATTGGTAAAGAGTTATGATAAGACTGTATCCCTGATCAATGATTTGGAACCAAAATATCATGCGATGTCGGATGAAGAGTTGCGCAGTCAGACAGATGTGTTGCGGGCGCGATTGGCGGCAGGTGACAAGGAAAAAGATATTCTGCCGGATGCGTTCGCATTAGTGCGCGAGGCATCAATTCGTACAATTGGTTTGCGTCATTTTAATGTCCAGATGATTGGTGGGATGGTTTTGACCAATGGACAGATTGCCGAAATGAAAACCGGTGAAGGTAAGACATTGGTCGCAACGTTGGCGATGTATCTGAAGGCGTTACATGGCAAGGGCGCACATCTGATTACGGTTAATGATTATTTGGCGTCGCGTGACGCGTCGTGGATGGGTGAAATCTATCGTTTCTTGGGGTTGACGGTTGGTATTATTCAGCATGATATGACCGACGAAGAAAGACGCGCGGCATACGCATGTGATATTACATATGTGACGAATTCAGAATTGGGATTTGATTATCTGCGTGATAATATGAAGTTTAGTAAAAAACAGCAGGTTTTGCGCCCGTTCTTTTATGCGATTGTTGACGAAGTGGACAGTATCTTAATCGACGAAGCGCGTACACCATTGATTATTTCAGGACCAGCCGAAGACACCAGCGAACTGTACGCCAAGGTTGATACGGTTGTTGCGCAATTTGGTGAAAATGATTTCAAGAAGGATGAAAAAGACAGACATGTGACACTGACGGAAAGTGGGGTTGATACAGCAACGCGTTTGCTAAAAGATGCGGGGTTGTTGGTTGGCGATAATTTGTACGCGTCGGAAAACGCGGCGTTGGTTATGCATATTCAACAGTCGCTGTTGGCGCATCATTTGTACCAGAAAAATGTGAACTATGTTGTGCGTGGCGGGGAAATCTTAATCGTTGATGAATTTACCGGTCGTGTGATGAGTGGTCGTCGTTTCGGCAAAGGATTACACCAGGCGATTGAAGCAAAAGAACATGTTAAAGTTCAGCCGGAAAATCAGACTGTGTCCAGTATTTCATATCAGAACCTGTTCCGTCTGTATCCAACGTTGTCGGGTATGACCGGAACGGCCATGACCGAGGCCGCAGAATTTGAAGAAATCTATAAACTGCGGGTGGTGTCAATTCCAACAAATCGTCCGGTGGCGCGTAATGACCATCATGATGAAATTTATCGCAACAAAGACGAAAAGTACGACGCAATCTTGAAACAAATTTCAGATTGTTTGGCGCGCAAGCAACCGGTTCTGGTTGGTACGGTTTCGATTGAAAAGTCTGAAGAATTGGCCGCAATCGTTCGCAAAAAGTTGGGTGTTGAACCGGCGGTTCTGAACGCAAAGCATCACGAATCCGAAGCAAAGATTGTTGCCCAGGCTGGTGCCCCAGGGGCGTTGACAATCGCAACCAATATGGCGGGGCGTGGTACTGATATTAAATTGGGCGGTAATGCCGAAGAACTGATTGCGGCATTGGATGCGGATGCGCCGGATTTCGAAGATAAAAAGAAGGAAATCTATGCCACGATTGAAGCAAACAAGAAGTTGGTGTTGGACGCAGGTGGTCTGTATGTAATCGGCACAGAACGTCATGAATCGCGTCGTATCGATAATCAGCTGCGTGGGCGTTCAGGTCGTCAGGGTGACCCAGGTGATTCTAAGTTCTTTTTGGCGTTGGACGATGATTTGATGCGTATATTTGGGGCGGCGCGTCTGCAGGGGATGTTGACGACGTTGGGACTGAAAACCGGCGAAGCAATTACCCACCCATGGATTACGAAGGCATTGGAAAAAGCACAGAAACGCGTCGAAGCCAGATATTTCGAAGCACGTAAAGAATTGCTGAAATACGACGATGTGGCAAATGAACAGCGTACGGTTATTTATAAACAGCGCGATGATTTGATGACGGCCGATGATTTAAAGCCATTGGCGACCGAAATGATTGGCGATGTTGTTGAAATCATCTGTGAAAACAGCATCCCAGAAAAGGCGAT
Organism: Candidatus Enterousia sp.; assembly: GCA_045546195.1. Classification (GTDB taxonomy): domain Bacteria; phylum Pseudomonadota; class Alphaproteobacteria; order Rs-D84; family Rs-D84; genus Enterousia. Next base: position 58,053 of record JAZQCH010000002.1, on the reverse strand, counting down.
GCCGGCGGATTGGAATCTGAACGCGATTCACAATGCGATGATGCGCGTGTTCGCGTTGGATATTACAGATATTGAAAAATGGAAAACCGACGAACAGATAACAGAACGCAAGGCATATGAAACACTGTATAATCTGGCAATGCGCAGATATGAACAACAGGCAGCAAAATATGGACCTGAATTGATGCAGATGGCGTCGCGCCAGATGATGTTGGGTGCGTTGGATGCGGTCTGGAAAAAGCATTTACAGCAGATGGATTATCTGCAGAGTGCGATTGGATTGCGTGGTTATGCCCAAAAGAATCCACTGTACGAATACAAGCGCGAAGCGTTGGATTTGTTCAAGAATACTGTGAATAATTTCAAAATTATGTCAATTTCGTATATATGTCGTATGGAATTGACGCGTGATGATGTCGCCGCAACCGAAGCAGAACGCGCCAAGCATGACGCGGGACTGAATCAGGCCGCCGGCAGCGACAGCCGTCGTAATGCGCCGTGTCCATGTGGTTCGGGACTGAAATTCAAACATTGCTGTGGTAAATTGCACTAAGTTTTTTAGTGCAATTTATTCGGATTATTTTATTTGTTCGCATAAAAAGGTATAAAAGGGAAAGGGGATATGCAGCAGTTCGTTCATCTTCGTACACATTCGCGTTTTTCGGTGGGGGCCAGTACACTGACCATCAAACAAATACCAAAGTTGTGTGCGGCGACAGGGATGACGGCGTGCGCATTGACGGATACGAACCTGATGTCGGGGTGCGCAGAATTTTCTGATGTTATGCCATCAAATAAGTTGCAACCGATTATTGGGGTCGAGATTTCGTTAAATCACCATACCGCAGACCCAAAAATACTGCGCGCCAGTTCGTTGTCCAAGATTGTTTTGTTGGCGCAAAATCATACGGGGTATTTGAACCTGTGTGAATTAAACCGTATTATGTACATGCGGGGGGAAAATCATCATCTGGGGGCGCATATTTCGTTCGATGAATTAGCCAGCCACAGTGATGGATTGATTTGTTTGTCGGGGGCACATCTGGGGCCACTGGGGATGGCGATTTTAAACGGTCAAGATGGTCAGGCACGTGAGTATGCCAAAAAGTTCCTGGAAATATTTGGCGACAGATTCTATATTGAAATTCAGCGTCATGGGCTGGAAGATGAAATTAAAACAGAGCCGGGATTTTTGAACATCGCGCGCGAATTAAACATTCCGATTGTTGCGACAAATGATGTTTGCTTTGCCGCGGATACAGACTATGAATCTGCGGACGCGTTGGGGTGTGTGTTGGGCCAGACCAAGGTTATTGACCCAGAACGACCACGGAAATCATCAGAACAGTATTTTAAATCATATGAACAGATGGCGGAAATTTTTTCCGACCTGCCCGAAGCGATTGAAAATACAGTGCTGATTTCACAGCGTTGTGGTTTTATGGTAAATGTTCACGAAAAGCCATTGTTGCCACGATTTGGTGATGATTTAGAAACCGAGTGTCAGATGCTGCGTGATAATACTATGACTGGGCTGAAACGCAGACTGGAACAGCACGGCATTACAGATACCCAACCATATTACGACCAGGCTGAATTTGAACTGGGCGTTATTATCGGGATGGGGTTCCCGGGGTATTTCTTAATCGTTGCCGACTATATCGATTGGTGTCGCAATAATGATGTTTTGACTGGGCCGGGGCGCGGTTCGGGGGCGGGTTCAATTGTGGCGTGGGCATTGGGGATTACCAATGTTGACCCGTTGAAATATGGGTTGCTGTTTGAACGATTCTTGAATCCAGACCGTATTTCTATGCCGGACTTTGACGTGGATTTTGAACCGACGGGTATTGAACGCGTGTTGGCGTATGTGTGTGATAAATATGGGCATGATTCTGTGTGTCGTATTATTACGTTTGGGTCATTACAGGCACGCGGGGCAATTCGCGATATTGGGCGCGTGTACGGGATGCCCTATTCCAAATCAGACAGGCTGTCAAAACTGATTCCCCAGGATGCCAAGACGCTGAAAGATGCGGTTGGGATGTCCACAGAAATTCAGGATATTTTGAATAATGACGAAGATTTAAACAAAGTTGTGACCGTCGCCGAAGAATTAGAAGGTTCCCTGCGTAATCTGGGGCAACATGCGTGCGGGGTTGTTATTGGTGACCGACCCACAACCAAGATTGCACCGGTTTATCGCGACCCAGCCAACCCGTTACCGTCGTGTCAGTTCGATGGTAAGTATCTGGAAAAATCGGGGTTGATTAAGTTTGACTTTTTGGGATTGGAAACGCTGGTGGTGCTGAAATACGCAACGCGACTGATTCAGCAGACGCGCGGGATTAACATTGACCTGGACCAGATTCCGACCGATGATGCGAAAACTATGCGGTTATGGCAGCAGGGGTTGACCGAAGGAATATTCCAGTTTGATGCCCCGTTTGTTCAACAGACGCTGCGGAAAATGCATCCGACCAGTTTCTTGGAAATATCGGCATTGAATGCGTTGAATCGTCCAGGACCAATCGCATTTATTCCACAATTTATTGCGCGTATGCATGGTGAAGAAGAAATTGAGTATGTACATGAACGGGCGATACCAATTCTTAAAGAAACATACGGTATTATCGTGTACCAGGAACAGGTTATGCAGCTAACACGTGTGTTGGCGGGATTTACACGCGGACAATCGGACAACGTGCGAAAAGCCATGGGAAAAAAGATTATCGCCATGTTGGACGAATTGGAAGGCAAGTTCTATGAAGGGTGCGAAAAGGAAGGCACGCTGGACCGCGCAACTGCCAAAGACCTGTGGGAAAAGTTCAAGGATTTTGCGAAGTATGCGTTTAATAAATCGCATGCGATTGCCTATTCCATTGTGGCAAACCAATGTGCGTATTTGAAAGCAAACTATACGCCGGAATTTCTGGCGGCGTCTATGTCCAGTAATCTGAACGATACAGACCAGTTGGCAATCTTTGTGGATGATGCCAAGTCGAATTTTGGTATTCAGATTGTCGCGCCGGATATTAACGAAAGTGATTCATTATTCACAGTGCGTGACGGCAAGATTATTTATGGACTGGCGGCGTTAAAGGGTGTCGGAACCGTTGCGACCGACGCGATTGTCGCAGAACGCAACGCAAACGGAAAGTTCAAGAATCTGACGGATTTTGCCAAACGCTGTGCGTCGATTATGAATAAGCGCATTTTGGAAGCGTTTGCCAAGACCGGCGTTCTGGATTCGTTAGAGCCAAATCGGGCGTTGATTTATATGAACGCAGATGCGATTTTGTCATATGCGGCTAAGTCCAAGGATGGGGCGAATATGTTGTCGCTGTTTGCGAATACGGTCGAAGATGATGTGTCCGAAGACAGACTGCGCAAAAATTTACCCAAGACTGAACCGTGGACATTCGGTCAGAAATTAGAAAATGAATTGTCGGCGTTGGGATTCTATATATCTGCCCATCCATTGGACCAATATAAGCATTTGATTGGGCGTACCAATTTGGCGACAAGCGCAACGCTGGAATCGCTGGGCGACCGCAAACCGGTACAAATTGCCGCAAATGTAAATTCATTTAGCCGCCGTCGCACCAAGACCGGCAAAGAAATGATTACGATTAACGCGTCCGACAGCGCAGGCAATATTGATGCGGTGGCGTTCGGGGATTCTGCGATTGAGTTTTCGCAGATTTTGGCGAATGATACGGTTGTGTTGATTTCGGGTAAAACATCCAATCGTGACGACCGGGTGTCGATATTTGTGGATTCAATTACACCGCTGAATCAATGGGTGGCGAAGATTGCCAAGAAAGTCACATTGGATATTCGTGATGGCGCAGTGTTACAAGATGTAAAAAAGGCGATTGTGGCCCTGCCCCGTGGTTATACGCGGGTGGAAATGGTGTTACACGGTGCGGAAAAGACCGCGACCGTCGCGTTACCGGGTGGCGTGGAACTGGGGGCGACGACTGTGGCAGATTTAAGCGCACTGGGGATTAAGGTAGAGGTGGAATAGCCATGGCGACAACACAGAAACATATTCCGGTTTTGTTGGGCGCAGTGTTGGACGCGCTGGGGGACATTCAGGGCAAGATGGTTGTGGACTGTACATTTGGTGCGGGTGGATACAGTCGGGCGTTTCTGGGGCGTGGGGCAAATGTTATTGCGTTTGATCGCGACCCAAATGTTGTGGCGGACGCGAATGCGATGCTGGGCGAGTTTGGTGACAGATTTAAATTTATTCCGCAGCCGTTTTCAAGTATTGCTGATTTAGAACAATCGGTTGACGCAATCGTTTTTGATTTGGGTATTTCGTCGATGCAGATTGATATCCCAGAACGTGGTTTTTCGTTTCGTGCGGACGCAGCCCTGGATATGCGGATGGAACAAAATGGATTAACCGCCGCCCAGTTGATCGAGCAGATGTCTGTGACAGAATTAGCGGATGTGTTGCGAAACTATGGCGATGTTAAAAAGGCGAACATATTGGCGCGCGCGATTAAAGACGCGCGTCCCCAGACAACATTTGGATTGCGTGATTTGATTCATAATCCAAAAGATGTCGCGCCGGTATTCCAGGCGTTGCGGATTGCTGTGAACGATGAAATGGGCGAACTGGAACGTGCGTTGGCGCATGTGCCGGGATTGTTGGTGCCAGGTGGCAAATGCGTGTGTGTGACATTTCATTCGTTGGAAGACAGGATTGTTAAGAATACTTTTCGGTCGTGGACAATTGCGCCCGGCGACCCACGGATGCCTGTGGTTGTGGCGGCACCGTTTAGTTTAATAAAAGCCGCTGTGCCGACGGACGCGGAACTGGAACACAATCCGCGCGCGCGTTCGGCGCATATGCGTGGCGTGATAAAAAATGGGGGTGACGTGTGAAAAAGAATCTGAGACAGATTGTTGAACGGACGGATGCGTCAAACAAGGCAAACCCATTGGATTTGTCATCAGACCAGGATTTGACGATTGCGTTGATGAATCTGGTGGCGATTGAGGATATAGCACCGGACAGTCCAGTTGGGCAAATGGTGACTGATGTTCGCCAGTCTTTGATGGCACCAATGGCGCACAGGGTCGCAAAAAACGGTGCGGACGCTGATGAAATTCGTGGTATGTTGGTTCAGGCGATGCGCGACATGAAAACCGCAGAACAGGCCCAGTTGGCGGGCGATAACCAGACGGCATATGATATGTACAACCGTGCGTATGAATCATATGTTCTGTATTTGGCGGGTGTTTATGGAATAAGTGCTTGATTCAAATATGCGAAAAATGATAAAATGTGGAAAAGAGAGAATTAAATTGAAACGTTCATTTGTTGATTTTGTCCGCTTTTATGCGCTGTTAATGGCGATGTTTGGGGTGTCTGTGGCGGGTGCTGCCCAGGCGCCAAATCCGCGAAGTGCGATGCCGGTTAATGCGTCTGCGTCACAACGTACGACGGGAAATACGGTCGTGCGTGGTGATGGCGGTAATGCCCAGCAACAAGATGGCGCAGGTCGCGCAACGACTGCACGCAGTGCAACCGGTGTGCGCGCGGTAAGTTCGGCACGCAGTGCGACCAGTGTACGTTCGGGTGGGCCGGCGCGCAGTGCGACCGTTGCCCGGTCGGCAATCAGTGGTGTGCGTGGCGGAACAAATGTGTCTGATGCGGGTTTGGCGCGCGCGGGTTCGCGTGCACGCGCAACGGCGGTGTTCACAGACATTTCCAAGATTGGTGGCGGGTATGCGGCATGTCGCGAAGCATACGCAACATGTATGGACCAATTCTGTGCGAACGCAAATGACACATATCGCAGATGTTATTGTAGTGAAAAATTTACAGAATTTCGTGATACTGAAAATGCGTTGGACGAAGCGAAAACATTGTTGATGCGGTTTGAAGACAATAATTTGAACGCAGTTGATAAGACCGCCGCAGAAGTTAATGCGATGTATTCTGCCACGGTTGGCGAAGCGGCAATTAAAACAGACACCAGTGCCGCACAAAATATATTGAACGAAATTGGTGATTTGTTGTCTGGTAAAAAGAAATCCAGCGCGAATAATTCCGGTACATCTTTGGGAATTATGTCGTTTGATTTTTCAACCAGTGTTGATGATATATGGGGTGGCGGTGGCGCGTCTATATTCGACACGGGCACAGGTGTTGATTTGACATCATTAGAAGGTCAGGATTTGTTCAATGCCGCAAACAAACAGTGCCTGCAGCTGATTGCGGAACAGTGCGACAATAATGCGACACTGAATATGGCGACCAGTGCATATGGCATTATGATTACCCAGGATTGTAACGCATATGGAAAAAGCGTTAATGCCAAACGCGAAGCGGTTATGCAGACTGTGCGCCAGGCCGAAAAGATTCTGCGCGAGGCACGACTGGAAGAATATCGTGCACATAATTCCGCGGATGTTAACGAATGTGTTGCCAAGGTCAAAGATGCGATGACCGCGGACGCGGCGTGTGGTGTGAACTATAAACGTTGTTTGGATTACAGTGGTAAGTATGTCAGTCCGACAACTGGTGAAGTGACGGCATATGATACATCGCTGTTTAAACTGACGGAACAGATTACACTGACGGGTGGCATGGATGTTCTGGGGGACAATCCAACATATAATAAGTTTTTGGATGACAAACGGATGTTCGCAACATCGGCGTTGAATACTTGCCGTGATATGGCGGATATTGTTTGGACTGAATTCAAGCGCAGTGCGTTGATTGAAATTGCCCAGGCCCAGGAAAACTTAATCGAAGAAACCAAGATGAGCTGTGTCAGCACAATGAAGGAATGTTATGACACCCAGTCGGGGGCATTGAAATCGTTCGATGACACAACCGCCAAGGCAACGGGCGCATTGTCGGCATATGCGGCCAAGGCGATGTGTGAAGACCGCGTGACGCGTTGTGCGGCATTGTATGACGGTGGCAAGTGTACATTTGACGAAGGAACCGGCAAATTAACCAGTCGCTGTGGCCTGCAGGCGTTGTTGGATTTTGTTGACACAGTTGATACTGTGCGTGTCGCCGAAGGTTGTAATACAGCAATCGACAATTATGTCGCGGAACTGTGTACACCGGTGGCGGGCAATATGAAATATCCATGGAATTGTCGCAATCTGAAAATGCGTGCGACACCGGGCGAAAATGCGCGCGCATCGGTTGAAGGGTTAATTGCTGAATTCGCCGTACAAAATTGTAGCGACCCAACGATTGAGAATAAGACGTATGACGCGTTGCCATTACAGACACGCAACCAGATTGAAAAGGCAGTCGCAGATGTCGAAGAACAATTGGAATATCAATTGGCGGAAACATGCGAAGAATTAGATGGATATTGGTTAGAATCCCAGGATTCAGATGACAAGGTTTTGGGTGCGTTCTATTCCAGTGTATTTGGTGGCAAGGTTAACGAAGCAACCCAGTCGGTTGGAATCTGTATTGAAAATTCAAAACGCGTTCAGTGTTTGAGTTATAACGAAGCAGACCAGGAACCTGTCGCAACATACGATTTAGCCAAGGATGAATGTACATTTACCCAGGCGTGGTACGAAGAACAATGCCAGATGATTAGTGGCACATATGACGCCGGCATGTGTTATGTAGAAAAGAAATAATATAAACAATACGGTTGTATTAAGAAACGCCCCAAACGGGGCGTTTTTATTTTGGATTGATGTCAACCATTAACGGACTGATGCCTGTTGGAACAGTTCGTCGGCCTTGACCTTTTTTTCTTTGGTTTTGACATGTGTCAACATGGCATCCAGGGCCTTGCGTTCGAACAGCATGCCGCGCAACATCGCCAGGGCGTTTTGATTCTTGTTATAGAATTCAAACACCTGTTTTGGATCTGGATAGCGTGCCGCTTCGGCCCAGATTGCCTGTTGTAAGTCTTCGCGGGATACTTCGACCTGGTTCTGGGTGCCCCACTCTGCCAGGATTAAGCCCAATTTAACGCGGCGTTCGGCGTCTTTGCGTTCCTGTTTTTCGTCCCATTTGTGGTCGCATTTTTCATCGTGACAATGGGCGTGTGAACGTTCAAATTCGTTTTTCGCCATTTCTAATTCCTGGGCCACCAATGTTTCAGGCAGGTCCAATTTAACCTTGTCTGCCAAGATGTCCAACAATTCGTTGCGCATTTCACGCTGGGCGGCGTCGTTATACTGTTCGGTCAGGATGTTGCGGATGTGCGCCTTTAACGCGTCCAGTGATTCCTGGCCAACCTGTTTTGCCAATTCGTCGTTCAGTTCCGGCAGGATGTGTTTGCGGATTTCATGAATTTCAACCGCAAAGCGCGCATCGGCACCCGCCAGGTTTGCCGCATGATAGTCGGATGGGAATTTAACATTGACGTCAAATTTATCGCCGGTTTTGTGACCGATAATTTGGTCTTCGAAGCCTGGGATAAACGCACCCGAGCCCAAAATCAGATGATGCTTTTTTGCTTCGCCACCTTCGAATGCGGTGTCGCCAACAAAGCCCTTGAAATCGATAACGGCGACGTCACCGTTGGCGGCCTTGTACTTGGCGTCTTGTTTTTCGGCAACGCTGCGTGATTTGCGGATGTTTTCCAGTGCGGTTTCAACCTCTTTTTCATCCAGGTCGGCTGTCTTTTTTGTCACAGTGAACTTTTCCAAATCAATCGCAGGTAATGTTGGCAGGATGTCGAATTCCAACGAATATTCGGCGTCTTTGCCGATTTCCCAGCCCGCCAAATCTGCGTGTGGCGCACCCGCCAGACGGATTTTTTTATCCGCGATGTATTTGTTCAGGTCGCTGTTCATGATTTTATCAATTGCTTCGCCGTACGCGGACGCGTTGTATTTCTGGCGCAGGATTGATAATGGAACCTTGCCCGCACGGAAACCAGGCATTTTAACCTTTTTCCCGTATTCTAACAGGATTTCGTCCGCCGCCGCCTGAAGGTCGGTCGCCGGGATTGTGCCCGTTACGGAATAATGTAAATCTTTGATTTTTTCTTTTGTGAACATATGTTTTCCCCTATTATATAGTAGAATTGCCGTGTGATTATACACAGTTTTGGGACGAAAGCAATAATAAAATGCGGTATATAAAGTGTCGGGTTTGACAACATTTCTAGAAACGCCCGGTTCGAATCGTTGTCAAAATAAAAAAAATAGGATGTGGGCATTTTTTGCTTGTGTTATCTATGATGTTTTTTCTATGATGTTAGAGTAAAGAGAAAAAGAAGTGGGAAGAATGTCTAGATTTCTGCGTTTTTGCGCGTTTTTATCAGTTTTGTTTTTAGCAACAAATGTTTTCGCGGCGGGGTACACGTGCCCCACGGCCAAGCGGTACACATCGTGTGCGACGAACTATTATGTGTCGGATTGTGGCACGACATTCAATGGTCGTACGTTGACCACTGACGATTTGACGGCAGGGAATTCGTGTATAGAATGTCCCGATGGTTATACGTGTTCCGGCGGATTGGTTTGTCCAAGGATTTCACAAGTGACAATTGCGTATGTGACTGGTAACACCACATTGGGGCAGTCACAACCATTTGCGGGGGTTGCGACTGCCTTAGCTACGATTTCGCGTATGCAAAGTAATATCCCAGCGCCGTTGCGCACAGGTAATACATATGGGTGGGAATTTAAGGGTTGGGCGACCGCACCAAACACAAATGCGGTCACATATACTGATGGGCAATCTGTGGCATTTACCAGCAATCAGGTATTGTACGCCGTTTGGGGACGTACAATTACGCGCAGGTTTTACGCAAGTGCTACTGCCACCTCTCTGACGACAAGTACCTCAATCACCCAATATTATCGCAATACAAGCACGACTGCGGCAGGTGTGACAAGTTATACCCGCCCCGCATTGTACGCCCACAGCGACAGCACCATTGGCTGGTCCCCAATTGGTTGGTCGTACGGCACAAGCACCACACCAGATATTACATCAAATATTACCAGTTCTGGCACGGCGGCAAATCCAGTTAATGTATCGCCAGAGTTAAATGCGGTGTACACACGTTCGGCGGGTGTGACATATAATGGTAATGGAAATACTGGGGGCAGTACCAACGCCACCGCATTCACACAGTCATTCAATGCCGCCAATGGTGGTGCCAATTCGGTTAGTGTGACACTGGCGTCGAACGGATTTACGAAAACTGGATACACGTTCAGCAAGTGGGCGGCGGGTTCGACCGGCGGCACACAGTACGCAGCGGGTGCGACATTTACCCCGACAAATAGAGCCTGGACCAGCCCAAGCAGTTATCCAATGTACGCAATTTGGGCGGCCGTCCAAAACACCGTATCATTTGATGCGAACGGTGGTTCGGGTGGTCAGTCGGCAAATGTGACCGCGACATATGACAGCGCAATGCCAGGAATCAGCACGACCGCCCCAACACGTACCGGTTATACATTTATGGGTTGGTATGACAATGCGACATATACAGCTGGGACGCAGTACTATACTGCGGCGGGTGCGTCGGCACGCACGTGGGATAAAACGGCGAATACAACCCTGTACGCAGGATGGAAGCCGAATACATACACCGTATCATTTAATGCGAACGGTGGTTCGGGTGGTCAGTCGGCAGATGTGACCGCGACATATGACAGCGCGATGCCATCAATCAGCACGACCGCCCCAACACGTGACGGCTATACATTTATAGGTTGGTATGACAATAAGACATATACAGCTGGGACGCAGTACTATAATGCGACGGGCGCGTCGGCACGTGCGTGGAATAAAACGGCGAACACAACCCTGTACGCAGGTTGGAGGCCAAATTCATACACCGTATCATTTAATGCGAACGGTGGTTCGGGTGGTCAGTCGGCAACTGTGACCGCAACATATGACAGCGCGATGCCATCAATCAGCACGACCGCCCCAACACGTACCGGTTATACATTTATGGGTTGGTATGACAATGCGACATATACATCTGGGACGCAGTACTATACTGCGGCGGGTGCGTCGGCGCGCAAGTGGGATAAAACGGCGGACACGACCCTGTACGCAGGTTGGAGGGCAAATGTTTATCAGGTGGTCTTTAGAACTGGCAGCACAAATATGGGCAGTCAAGATTTCACGTATGGGGTCAGTCAGAAATTGACGGCGGTATCCACCATGTCTAATATTCCGGTATTATCCACAAATGGTTGGACGTTCGCAGGTTGGTCAATCGACGCAAACAGCACGGTGGAATATGAAGATGGCCAAAGTGTCAGCAATCTGACCACGACGCATGGTGGTACATATGTGTTGTATGGTGTGTGGACGCGCCCTGTGACGTTCAAGTATTATAATGGTGCCACTGCGACCGGGGTGACAACCAGTACACGTACACAATCGTATTATAACACCTCTGCAACTGCGGCGGGGAAAAATGCGGTCAGCACATACCCTATCGTGACCCAGACGGGGGATAACAAGTGGGCACCATATGGTTGGGCGTTGAACAGCAATACAACGACAGACTCAGCCAGCACGGCAACAACGACAGCCGCTAATGTTAGTCCGGGCATAGATACGTCAAATCCGATATATACTGCGTTGTATAATCGTACATATACGATAACGTATGATGGGAATAACGCCACGTCTGGCAGCACCGCCAACACAACTGGCACACAGTATTTTAATTCTGGGTCGAGTTCTGCGAATTATTTGCAGTTAACGTTGGCGCAGAACGGATTTACAAAAATAGGATATGGTTTCTCTAAGTGGGCGGATTTACTCGCGGCCACACCGCTTGAATACGCTGCGGGGGCAACCTATACGGTGCTAAATCAAAATCGCACTTGGGCCTCGACGCCGTTGACAACCATGTTTGCAGTTTGGGGGGCACAGCAATACGAAATCACCCTGGATCAAAATGGTGCCACAACGAACGCTACTACGACCAAATTGTACACCAAATATAACACAGGGGTTTATTCTGACAGTGGACGTACCACAGCGATGACAACGTCCAGCAAGGTTAGCCTGCCCCAGCGTCAATTCACGGTGACGTTCAATGCCAATGGTGGATTTGTGTCGACAAGCAGCGCAACCGCCACATCGGAATTTAACGGGTATTGGAGTGCAACCAGCGGTGGGACACAGTATATAAATGCCTCGGGTACTATGTTGGATGCGGGGTTGACCGCGGGTAAAGGCTATGCCGCCAACAAAACATGGTATGCGCGGTGGGTACCGGGTTCGGTTGCCCTGCCGACGCCGACACGTACGGGTTATACGTTCGCGGGATGGGCGACATCCTGCGATGCGACCAGTGTTTTGTCCAGCCCTTATACGCCGACAGCGGACGTGACACTGTGTGCGACATGGTCGGCAAATATGACGGGGGGTATTGTGCTGGATTCCCAGTATTATGCGTCGTCCAGCGCGTCAACAGGGACAGCCGCGACAGTAAGCGCAGTGCCAACGCCGATTTATATCAAATATGATACCGGGGTGTATGCCAGTACGTCGGTGAACGCAACGGCGATTACCAAGTTGACCACCCTGCCCACATATACGGGATATACATTCCAGGGATTCTATACCGGCAAGGCGGGAACAGGCGCCCAGGTGATTGACGCATCGGGTAATTTCCTGACGGTCACGTTGTATCCAACCGCAGGGACAACCGCCACATGGTATGCGCATTATACGGCGAATTGTAATCAGGTTCTGTTAAATGCCAATGGTGGTACAGCGGGCAGTGTGGCAACACTGTATAAAAAGTCTGGCGATGGCACATGGTACACGAACGCCGCCTGTACAATTGGCTATGCGGGGTTAGAAGCTGTAAAGCCAACACGTTCGGATTATACGTTCCGTGGGTTCTATTTGAAAGCCCCAACAGATATTTCGTCCAGCGAATCTAGTGGCACGGCGCGTTATATCACACATACTGGGGAAACAACGAATACAGGAAACAATTGGAAGATTACAGGGGCCGCCGTCCTGTTTGCGGGCTGGGCCAGAAACTGCGAACCTGGGGATAAGGCAACGTGTTCTTTGACAGTTGGACAAACGACCACTTATACAACGGGGTGTGACACGGGGTATCATATCGAATCAGGCGCGAATACATATGCCCCGGTTTGCCAGGCGAATACATATTATGTTCAGTATGATTCTAATGTTGACGCTGCGATGGGTACGCCTTCGTGGACGGGATTCAAAAAACTAACATACACATATGATACGGAATCATATTTAGAAGAAGCTGCGGTGCTTTGGAGTGGTTCAATTGATTATACTTATGATGGCAAAATGTACTCATTTGTCGGTTGGTCGCGAACACCGGGGGCCACTACGCCAGATAGCGATTTGGAATCACCATCAGATACCGGTATAAAAAAGGCATGGAATCTGACCACGACAAATGGTGCGACGGTGTACCTGTATGCGGTATGGTCGTCATGTCTGACATGTTTGGTAGAGACAGGGGCAACCTGTGACCTGGTAGATGCGATTACGTGTACGTATGAAACATCGTGTTTGCCGGGGTACAAAGAAGCGTCTGGCGCGGGAACGTACAATCCGAAATGTGACCCGATTGAGTACCAGATTAAGTATAACGCAAACTGCGATGGCGCAACCGGCACAATGGCGAATACTGTGCTTGACTATGACGACAAGGTTAATCTGACCACAAATGGGTTCACATGCGGTATCAAGCAGTTCTTGGGCTGGGCAGATGTAAATGGATGCTCGGTGACATTGGATGGCGATAGAACGTGCGATGTGGTTTATACACAAGGACAGGAAGTAGAAAAATTGACTACGGCAGATGGTTCAGTGGTCCAGTTGTTCGCGGTTTGGGGTGATTGTATGGAGTGTATGGACAGCACACCGGGGGCGTCGTGTTGGCAGTCGGCACCACAGGGTGTGTGTACATACACAACATCGTGTTTGCCGGGGTATAATACTCTGATAAATGGAGGAACAACCTATCCAAGTTGTTCGGCAAATCGTTACACGGTTGAATATAATATGAACTGTCCAAGTGGGGCAACATGTTCCAGCGCGCCAAGCAATACAACATGTAAATACGACGAGACCTGTATATTTAGTGATATTCAATCGACATCATTGTACGCAGGTGGGTATAAGTTGACCGGGTGGGCAAGTACCACCACAGGTACGGGGGAAGCCGCTGGTATAAACCTGACCACGACAAACAATGGTACGGTCACACGTTATGCGATTTGGTCCAAGTGTGCGGCGGGCACATATCACCCCGCCGGCACAGGTACCGCCGCAAATGTATGTACCAACGCCGCAGATGGTAAGTTTGTAGCGGCAGCCGGCGCGACCGCTGATGTAGCGTGCGCACAGGGGTCGTACAGTGAAAAGTCCAGCGCGTCAACCCAATGTGTGGCGTGTCAGGATGGCAAGACGACATCCGGCTCAGGTCAGACCAGCTGTAATGCGACATGTTCAAACACAGCCGGGGTAAGTGATTGGGAAACAGCATCGTGGACGACCAGCAACACGATAACAAATCTGTGTACGGTTGCGGCCACGGCGGGTTGTTCTGAGAATTATTACAAGAGCAGTAATTCATGCCTGACATGTAGCAGCGGAACCAACAGCAAGTATACACTGTCTGCGGCGGGGACGACATCGGTCAACAGTTGTTATTTGAAGACAACTGCTGGGAAATATGTTGCCACCAAGGGCGCGGGTGAAACAGCGTGTATCAGTCCATATTATTGTAAGGGCGGTACAACAGTGTACTATGGCACGGGCACAACAACCGGTGGAAATTCCGCATGTACAGGATTAGGTTCGATTTATACAAAGTCTGATGCAAGCGCAAGTGCGGAAACGCAGTGCTATGCCACGACATCGCCCGGAAAATACGTGACCGCCAAGGCAACAGCAGAGGCAGCGTGTCCGGCAGGCGATTGGTGCGAAGGTTCGGTCAAGGTTTATTATGGCAGTGCCGGCGGTAATACAGATTGCCCAAGTGGTTATGCAAACGGTACAACCGGATACAGCCAGCAATCGCAGTGTCTGATGAACGTTGAGGGTGGTAAGTATGTTGCCACACCAAATGAATCCAGTGCCAGTGGCACCTGCGCCAAGGGTTATGCCAACCCCGCGCATACTGTGAACTATGGTTCAACATCAAGTTGTACGCCATGCACCGGTGCGACGTACGCCGCCAGCACAGGCCAGACATCGTGCACAGCGTGTCCAACAGCGACGAATAATGCGTCAAAGGCAACGAGCTATTCGTATTGGAATGCGGGTGGAACAGCAGACCACACGACGGTTACGGGTTGTTATGTCCATTATTCAAATGATACGGTAGATAATGGTAGTGCGAGTTTGTATTACTGTTATGCCGATACCGATGCGGCAACAACTGGTGAATACGGTGTTGACGGAACGTCCAAGGGATGTTGGGTATATTGGGATAAGTTGAAGTGTGATGGTGGGTATTATAACAAGAACTATTCGACAAGTTCAAATTATGACTTTACCAACAAAACCATTGCCAAACTGAAAGCCAATGCGTGTATCGCGGTGGAGGCTGGAAACTGGTCGGCAAATGATGCCCTGACCCGGACGGCGTGTACAAGCCCGCTGACCACCATCGGATATGGCACAGGCGCGAACGAAGCGGCAGACTGTGGACGCAAGTTGCATATGGGTGACAATGTGGTCTATCTGCGCAGCGCTAAACGCACCACACCGTCGTTGCGAGTCAAGGTTGGTGGCACAACGTTCTATGGCGCGTTGAGCACAAGCTTGTCTAGCGCGATGAAGGTCAAGAACGGTTCGACTGAGTATTCGGTTGTTAATGATTATCAATAATAAAAATCCCCGGCAACGGGGATTTTTTATGAGATGTTAAATGTTTCGTTATTCTGGTGATTTCCCCCCGGCCCTGGGCTGTGCGCGCAAAGCCCGCACAAATAATAAGGATTCTATTACCTGGGTCCCGGTGTCAAGCACCGGGATGACAAAACACTTAACGTGTTTTGTTGAATAAACTTTTATTTATCTAAGAAAAAAGCCCCCAGCGGGTGGTTTTGTAACCAAAGTTCAAAATAAAGTTATGGAATAAATTACTGGGATAAATAAAACGTTATTGCAACGTTTGTGTTTTAAGGAATTAAAAACTTTGTCATCCCGTGGGTGCCCTGCGGGACCTAGGTAATAGAATCCTTATTATTTGTGCGCATTTTATGCGCATAACCTGGGTTCCGGGGTCATCCGTCTGCGCTAACGCTACGCCGAGATTCTGCCCCGGAATGACAGAATTTTTTTACAAAAATTCTGTTTTTGTTACGAGATATGAATACCGCGATAAATAAAGGGTTAGCGAAGTAAAAAAAAATCGTCATACCGGCGCAGGCCGGTATCTATTGCCCCGCAGGGACTGCATAAAAATGTCTGCGACGCAGTGGATTCCCGCCTTCGCGGGAATGACGAGTCTTAATATTAATTGCTCTTTGCGCTTTGCTCATTGCTCTTTGTTTGCCCAACGGGCAAACTTAGATAAACTTTTATTTATCTAACGAACCCTCCCCGCCAACATTCGTTGGCCCTCCCCTCCACAGGAGGGGAACTTTTATTTATCTAACGAACCCTCCCTGCCAACATTCGTTGGCCCTCCCCTCCACAGGAGGGGAACTTTGATTTGGTGGATGAAATGGGGAAATAAAAAAACCGCCGGGGCGGTTTTGTTTGTTAATTTGTTAATCAATTTAGTCTTGGCCGTTCATCGTCTTTAACAATTTCATAACGATTTCACGCTGGGCATCTGATGACAGTTTCCAATACAGGTTTATTAACTGTAAGGATTCATTTTTTGCCAATGGATCAAATGCGTTTTGGTCCGAAACACTGGGCTTTGGCAGGCGACCGTTGCGCGGTTCGCGTTCAATATGACCCGGCAGGCCCGAAAAGAAAAACGATACAGGCGTTTCCAATGCCGCGCTGAGTTCAAACAGGCGCGACGCCGCAATACGGTTGCCGGCACTTTCGTATTTCTGAATCTGTTGAAATGTGACGCCACATATTTTCGCCAGGTCTTTCTGGGACAGGCCCATCATGACACGGCGCAGTTGCATACGCTGGCCAATGTGTTCGTCAATTGCACTTCGTTTGTATGGTTTGCCACTCATGACTTCTTAATCTCCACATAAGATATACTTCCTAGATATATATACAATTTTTCTTTTGCTTTTGCAATCAAAAAACAGTTATGATACCATGTTTTGTAAAGTATAAGGGAATATTATGAAAAAACCACTTGTTTTATGTATCATGGACGGTGTCGGAATCAATAAATCCGATGAAAATAATGCGGTGGCACAGGCAAAAATGCCGTTCTGGGATGCGTTGCTGGAAAAATATCCGCACGCCCAGCTGAACGCCAGTGGCGCAGCCGTCGGATTGCCAGACGGCACAATGGGTAATTCCGAAGTTGGACATATTACAATCGGCGCAGGTCGCGTGGTGAATCAATTCCTGCGACGGTTTCAGTTGGAAGATTGGGATAAAAATACTTATCTGGCCGATTTTATCGCATCTGTTCAGCGCGATGGCGGATCGGTTCATGTGGCGGGGCTGATGTCCGATGGGCGGGTACATTCCGATGTAAATGATATTTTGACGATTGTTGAACGCATACTGGGGGCGGGCCTGCGCGTGTGTATTCACTTTATCGCAGATGGACGCGATACCCCGCCGCAATCGGCAAAAAAATATGTCGATTTAATCAAATCCCGTCTGGGGGATGCGTTGGCAGATAAACGGGCGTTCTTTGGGACATTGTCTGGGCGATATTATGCCATGGACAGAAATCAGAATATGGACCGAACACAACTGGCAATTGACGCAATCGCAAACGCAAATGCCGAACATCACGCAAAAACAATTGATGACGCATTGGCCGACGCGTATGCGCGCGGTGAAACAGATGAATTTATTCAGCCGACTGTGATTGACGGTGATGTGCCAATTCGACCGGTGGATGGGTTCTTGTTCGGGAATTATCGCAGTGACCGCGCACGACAAATTATGCGCGAAATATTAAAGACAGGGGTTCATGTGGTGTGCTTTTCACAATATGGCGAAGGGTTGAACGAAATGTGCCCTGCCCTGATGCCGGATGTGGCGGTGGAAAATACACTGGGCGATGTGCTGGCGGAAAATGGGTTAAGTCAGCTGCGTATCGCAGAAACAGAAAAATATAATCATGTGACATACTTTATGGATGCAGAACGCAATGTCGATTTCCCGATGGAGAAGAAAGTACTGATTCCGTCGCCAGATGTCGCAACGTTTGATATGAAACCGGAAATGTCGGCAATCGAAATCACAGACGCGTTGATACCGTTGCTGGGGGACTATGATGTTGTAATCATGAACTGGGCAAATGGTGATATGGTCGGGCATACAGGTAATATGGATGCCGCAGTGCGCGCGATGGAAGTACTGGACGCGCAGTTGGCGCGATTGGTGCCAGCGGTGCTGGGGCTGGGCGGAACAATGCTGATTACCGCAGACCATGGTAACGCAGAAAAAATGTGGGATGCGGAAAACTCTTTGCCATGGACGGCACATACGACAAATCCGGTGAACTTGGTCGTGGTGGCAGAAAATGCGCCGGCGGTTCGTGACGGAGGATTGGCCGACATTGCACCGACGATGCTGAAAATTTTAGGCATACCAAAGCCGGATGACATGAGTGGCCAATCACTGATATAAAAAAATCCCAGTCAAATGTGACTGGGGTTTATTTTTCCCTTGCATAGGTGGCGGCAAATTTTCTACCATGAAGCATAAAAGAGAGGAAGTTATGGGAAGAAAGCGCAGTTTCCTGGGATTTTTGGCAACTTTGGTTTTGGCACTGTTTACCGCTAATGCGTTCGCAGAGGGGTATTCGTGTCCAACATACAAAAAATATACCATATGTAATGTCGGGTATTATCTGACAAGTGCTGAGCCGGGAAATGAGTGCGCAGACTGTACAACAGTCAGCAATACAGAAGACTATGATGACGTTACAATCGACGGCGGTGTGCGCACCAAGTCATGTGATGGAACATACACATCCAGTTCGGGTGATGATACGGTCGGGACGGGTGCGTGTACCGGTTGTTCAAACTATGTGTACAATTGCGAATGTAACGACGGATTTTCTGCGGATAATCAAGGCACAGAATCATGTACCTGTGTCCAGGATACTTTCACCATAACAGTGCGAAAAAATGGCGGGACTGGGGCGCTGAGTGTCGTGGACGGAACCAACGCAACAGGAACAACAGATTTAGAGTTCCAATGCGCGTCGGGCGATGTTATCACAATGCCCATATGGGGAACATCAAGCAATAATCTGACAAAAACAAACAGCGTGTTCACAGGTTGGTCTGAATCATCATTTACCTGTTCAGGCGACAAGACAATTACCGCACAATGGAGTGACTGTGCCACAGCAACCAAGGGAACAGGCGTCGCAACCGCAACGTTGACAGGTGTCGAGTCAAATGTATGTAAATATACGCATACTTGTGACACAGGTTATTGGAATACAAACCATGGCAAAAGTACAACTGCTGCTAGCATTAACTGTACATTGTGCCCGGCTACGTATCAGACTGGTGCGGGAACAACAGCAGAAGGTTTGTGTGTGGCAACAATGACAAAAACAGGAACGGAAACGCCATGTAGCAAACCGGCGAACGCCTATGATTATACATGTAAGTCATGTGCTGTGCGGTCATGTGAATACCAACAACAGTATGACGGAACGATAATAAGTGACTGTACGGCAACAAGTTGTACCCAAGAAGTTGCGTCGTATACATGTTTGGCGAACTATTATGATAACGGTGCCGGTTCGTGTTCCAAGTGTGGCGATAACAGCAGCACCAGATCTGGTAATTCAGAAACTGTGTGTACATGTGATACAGGTTATTCCACAGACGGTACGCCAGATGGCAGCAAAACCACAACCAGCGCCGCATGTAAGGCAATCGTATACAGAATCACATATGAAACAAATAGAGGTACGAACTATACGAACGCACCAACAAGCTATACATACGGTGTTGGGGCAACAATCAATGGTACACCGACACGCACAGGCTATACCTTTGAAGGATGGTGTACAGATGCTGGCCTGACGGAAAATTGCGCAAAGACACAAACTATCAGCACAACAGATACTGGTCATAAAGCGTACTATGCCAAGTGGAGTGAAAATAGATACACTGTGACATACGCATGTGGCAGTGGCACAACAGGTTCAGCACCAGCAAACGGGACCGCGATATATAGCCAGGCCTTTACACCGGCGGCAAACACATGCGTCAAAGACGGGTTTGATTTTGGCGGTTGGAACGACGGTTCTACTATTCGTGCGGCGGGTACAGCATTTACATGGACATACACATCCGACAAGACGTTCACCGCAACATGGAATCCAAAGGGTGCCACAACAATTACATATAACAAAGATGGCGGCACAATCAATGGCAACTATACAACGGCGTGTAACGTGGAAACGGCGACGTTCGCCCTGCCAACTAATGTGACAAAGCCAGGATACACATTTGCGGGATGGTACAACGAAAGTGGCAGCAAGGTCGAAACCGTTGCCCAAGGAACATGTACAGGTGCCCTGACCTTTACAGCAAGATGGAACGCATGTAATTCCACAACAGATGGTGCGTGCAACTGTGCGACGGGTACATATCCGGTAAATGGAACATGTACAGATTGTACCAAGTCTTGCGCGTCGGTCACAGGATACCCAGATGGAAACTATAATGTGTGTCAGTCACAGACAGATGCGATTTGTACACGCGCATGTACGGTGGCGGATGTTGATAATTCTGCGACGGTTGGTGGCACAGTTAGCAAAGGCGGCACAAATAATTGCTATGCGTTAAGCTGTCAGGAAGATTACTATCTGACGGGGGCAACGGGTCAGACCGCGTGTCAGGCATGCCCAGAAAATTCCGAAGACAACTGTGGCGTTGATGCGGATTGGTCTTGTAACGCTGGTTATGAAAAGACAGCCGATGGACTGGGGTGTAAGCCAAAGACATACACAGTCACACTGGATAACCAAGGCGCGACAACAGCAGGCACAACGTCTGTGACGGCAACGTTTGATACAATATTGCCAAATATTACAGTGCCAACAAAAACCGACTATGAATTTGGTGGATATTATGATGCCAAGAATTGTTCCGGCACCCAGTACTATAATGCGGCGGGAACAGGGTTAAAAACATGGACAACGGCAAATGCGGGTACGCTGTACGCGTGCTGGAATTTGGATGTGTTTTATTGCGAAGCCGGTAAAGCCGCCGATGGCACGGCATGTAGTGCGGGATACTTCTGTCCGGGCGATAAAGTTGCCGCAGGCATGGAAAACGACACAACAAATGGCTGTGAACGCAAGTGTCCAAGTGAAACCGGCAAGACGGTCACTTCGGCAAGTGGCGCGAAACTGGTAACACAATGTTCGGCCAGCGGTGATGTGGATATTTATGAAAGCACAAACACAACTGTGACCGGCAGCGGGACAAAAACATGTTCATGGGATGGTGATTCATATGACGCTTCGTGTAATACTGTGCCAAAATCTTGTATTGGTGGATATTACAGACCGGCAGACAACAGCCCGTTCTGTAATCCAGTCGGATATGGCTACTATCGTGGCAACAGCGATGGAATCCGTACACGCAATCTGTGTTCGGATTTACCTGGCGCGGACAGCACTGTGACAACCAAAACTGAAACATCGTCGGCGGCAACGGCATGCTATAACACATGTTCGCAAATCAAAACGACGGATGGCAACGGTGTGCGCAATCCTGTGAACGCGACAGAAAACTATAACGGCACAACAATCCCTGCGTGTTCATACACAACATCGTGTAGTGCTGGGTACAGTGTCAGTGGCGATGTGTGCATTGCGGAAACGTATAAAATCACGCTGAATCATAATGGCGGAACATCGGGCACAAGTGCGATTTACCTGAAATACGGTGTTGCGTGGATGGATGCTAGCGGAAACACTATCACGACAGTTGAGAAGCCGGTATTATCGGGTCAGACATTTGGTGGGTACCTGGCGGGGAACACGGTTGTTGTTGACGCAACAGGCGCAATCGTTGGAAAAAACACTTTGTTTGAAGCAAACGCAACAATAACCGCGACATGGTCAACCAACCCGACAATCGCGTGTAAGGCGGGGACATATTACCCAGGCACTGGCGCATCGTGCGTACCATGTACTGCGGGCAGCTTCTGCGAGGGGGTATCTGCGGTTCAGGGAACAGGTGAAGCCGGTCGCACAACATGCGCTTCGTTAAATGGAAAGTATACGGCCGCAGTTGATGTCAATGGCGATGAAATGACAGTAACGATTTCGTCAGCTGCGGAATCAGACAGTGCCGAAGACTGTTTTGCGACAAATGTTGCCTATACACCAAACCAATACACGGCGGGCAGCCAGACATGTATGTATGACGAAACGGCGAAATCGTACACGGTGGGCTGTAGCGCGCAGACTGTTATTACCTGTGCGGGCGGATATGCACTGGCCACAGATACTGCGATTGTGTGTACGCCGGTTGGGTACGGGTATTACAGCCCAGACAAGGCATTAAGTGCGACACAGTGTCCGCCATTGGATTCAGATTCAAGCGAACGTGGCACGACAGACAGCACAACCGCCAGAAGTAGTGAAGATTGTTTTATTGATAACCTGTGGTTCGAAAATGACACCAGTGGGCAACGCCGTCAGTGTTTCTGGACCGAGGCGTCGGGGGCGTATGACCTAAACTGTCCACAATCGATAGTCGTGACCTGTATTGCGGGTTATTGGTACGATGCGTCACTGTTCGCAAGTGATTCGACAGATGAAAAGTACTGTGTGCCGGTTGGTGATGGCGCGTGGTCGCCCGCACAATCAGAATGCGACGGCGAAGATTTACACCCAACAGTCGTTGGTTGTTCCACCAAGAAGAACATGTGCCCGGGCGGCGCGACAACCGGACGCGAAGATGCTTCCAGTGTGCTGCACTGCGAGGGTGTATGCCCAGAAAATTCGTACTGCGTTGACGGGGTTGAATATTCGTGCTCTACTGAAACAGGCGGCGAATATCCCTATTCCGCGGCCGGCAGTGATGAAATTGGTGATTGTTATAAGGAACAATCTGGGTGCGCGTGTTCGCAAGAGTGTCCAGGACTGAATGTTTCTGTTGCTTATTGTAGTATGAACAAGAAAGATACATTTGATGGCATTGTTTATCAGGCCGAACCAGATTTGTGCGTATTGCAAGACACAGGCTCACCGATGGCGTGTTCTTTCAAAAAGATTACATGCGGTAGTGATTTTTATTTCAAGGGCGACATTGATGGTGAATGGAGTTGCGAACGTTGTAATACTTTGGGCGTTTGTCCTGAAAACAACATAGGACCCAACTGTTATCCGTATTCGTTATCATCTTTAGGTCAAGTTGATGCCGACTCTGTGGCTGGTAGTTCGGCTTGTTATCAGCGCACAAATTTATATTGTACAGCCCCTGTTTGCCCTACTGGAGGGTTGGCAGAGCATTGTTCCTATGATAGTGCTAGTTATCGCGAGAATCAGGGATGGCGTTTTTACGGAAGCGATGAAGTTATACCAGGTACAGACGAAAATGGTATGAGAGTGACCAACTTTATCTGTCCGGCGACAAGCGAAGATGGTTCGTACTTTGAATGTTTGGTGGGGTATGACAAGAATGAAGATGCTGATATTGACCCAACAGACGGCACTGCGTCGGATCCGTCGGAACTGTGTACACCACATGTGTATGCGATGACGTTGGATGCGGGGTATGATGAAGGTACGGATGTCACGTTGTATCAGAAGTATAAGGACGCGTGGTATTCCGATGCGGGGACAACAGATAAAATCACCACGGTGCCTGTGCTTGAACGTGAAAACTATACGTTGCAGGGGTACTTTACGGCGCCAAGCCTGCCGGCGAATATGGTGTTTGACGCAAATGGTGAGTTTATCGCAGGTGACGCAATCAATGCGAAATACACAGAAGATAAGACGTTCTATGCGGTATGGTCACAGGATGTGTATCAGTGCGAGGCCGGCAAATACTATGAGGCAAACGCTAATGGCACAGACAGCGTATTGAAAGACTGTGTGGCACCGTACTATTGCCCGGGGGTTGGAAGCGTGGCGGTTGGCGCAACAGGATGTCGCAGCGAATGTCCGACGCCACAGGTGACGCCAATGGCGGCACCAGCGACCATCGCGGGTGGTCAGACCAGCGCGACCAGTTGCTATGCGAACTTTGCCCAGAACCCATTAAGCGGTGATGAATTGGCAAATGGTGATGGGACATGGGTTTGCCAGTATAGTGGAACATCGACACAGGGCGAATACGCAAATTGTAATGTCGTTGTTAATTCGTGCGACGCGGGTTATTACAACCAGTCCGGAACAGCGACATGTACAACACCAGACAGCGGATATTACAGCCCAGAGGATGATTTGGTACAGACCAAATGTCCGGCAAAGACCAACTATACAATTGGTACAGATGTGTTGCGCGACGCAATAGAAGACTGTTATGTTGTTTGCTCTACTTATGTACCAGCTGTTGAACACAGCACGGATGTTTATGTGACTGCAGGTGAAGAATACAGCAAGATGTTCTATACCGATGGCGCGTATCCAGCATGTCAATATACGGTTGAATGCGAAACAGGATATACCGCCGTATCGGGTGTGGCGCCACAGTGTAAGGCCAAAGAATATGAAATCACACTGGATAAAAACGGTGGCACGGGCGATATTGCCGATGTAGTACGCTGTACATTTGATGGTGGGGATTGCGCCCTGCCCGCGACAAGCGTGCTGAAACGCACAGGGTATAATACCGCCAATAAATGGTGCGCGAATGCCGATGGCACAGGGGCGTGCTATGACGCAGGCGCGATTGCCGGTGGCAACATTTCCCAGAATGGTACGAACACCAAACTGTATGCGATTTGGACACCAGGAGTATTCAAGGTTAACCTGAGTGCGCCAGACGCAACCGAAAACGCAGCACAGGGGCCGGTGTATTTGAAATACGCAACAGGTTGGTACAGTGATGCGGCGGCGTCCAAAGCAATTAGTTCAATTGGTACCGCGTTGCCAATCAAAGATGGCACATCGTATAACTTTGCGGGGTATAAGTTGAACGATATACAGATTGTATATGCGGACGGCACATTGGCAGAAAGCACAGATGCGTTAACGGCAACATCTGTTGACAATGCGACCGCGATGGTTCAATGGACCAAGGGTGTGACAACGTGTCAGCCGGGATACTATTACACAGGTACAGGCAGTGAAGATGAAGGCTGTGTTGCGTGTAAGGAAAATCACTGGTGCCCAGGCGGATCGTACGGAACGGATTCTGGCACAGTCGGCGGATTAAACCCATGTGAAAACGGCGGGTTGTCAGACGGTGGCGCAAACGCGACGAATATCGGCGTGTGCTATAAGGAAGGTATGGCATATGTGACATATGTCGATACAGCAAAGACACAAAGACTGGCCGAGGGTACATGGACATGTAATTGGGGTGTGATTGCGTATGACAACTGTCACGAAGACACAATTGATATTGATTGGTGCGCGGCTGGATACTGGTACGACGAAGCGCAGACCGCAATCAACTGTGTGGCGGTTGGTGCGGATAACTGGAGTGCGGAAGCAGAACTGGTAAAGTACGCGTGTCCAGATGGTGGAAACACCAATGGGGCGACAACATCGGATGCGTTGACAGACTGTCAAAAGCGCGTGGATACATATGTGTCGGAAACCAATCTGGCCAAGGGTTCACATGTGTGTAGCGCGCGTCAGGATGGTAATGCGGTAAAGTATGACCAGAACTGTCAGGCAGGCACAATTGAAATCGCGTGGTGCGAAGGCGGTTATTGGTATGATGAAAGCCAGACCAAGACAGACTGTGTAGAGGTTGGAATTGGTCGTTACAGTCCCGAAGGCGACATGTTGCCATACGATTGTCCGGCTGGCGGTACAACAACCACAACCAACGCATCAACACCACATGGTGTATGTCAAAAGACCAAGACGTACCCGGGTATCGAATATACGGGGCCGGCGGTACACGGTACGGGTGTGCACGGATGTCTGTATGACCAGGCGGCGGACGGCATGATGTTTGGCGACGAAAAATCAGACGGATATGTATCGTGTGGCACAATTACAATGACCAAGTGTGACGCAGGTTATTGGTGGCAGAACGGTGAAACGGTTTGTAAAGTGGTGGATTACAACCACTTTGGGCCGGTGGCAGATGCCAACAACAGTGGTTACCCAACAGGTCGTATGGCGTGTCCAGACAATGGTTTGACACTGGGTACGCAGAGCGCAGATGCGACGGCGTGCTATCTGGAACAGTTGACATGTAATGTGAATAACGGAACCGGTGAACAAACACGCTTCTATGACAGTGCGTCGGTATCTGATACGGCTGGATATAATGTATGCTTTGCCAACGGTCAAAATGTGGATTGCGATACAGTATGTACCATCACAGGTTGTGAAAATGGGTTCACGCTGATTGACGGTGCATGTATCAACTGTCCAGAGAATCATGTATGTACCCCAGAAGACGGTCAACGCACATGCGCCGACGCAACAGGTGGTACACATACCAAGGCAGACGCCGGAACAACCGATGTTGCGTATTGCTATTCAGATTGCGCTGTGATTGAAAACGCATATCAGATGTCGGGACGCGACTATTACGGGGCAAATATTGCCGACACATGTAAGGTTGAAGTCTGCGCAGCTGGATACACAATGAACAACGGTCAGTGTATCGAATGTCCGGCAGGTATGGTATGCGACCCAAGTTCAGGCGACGATACGCCAAAGTCGTGCGCGACTTTGACAGGTGGCGAACACACGGAATCTGCTGCAAAGTCAGACAGTATTAACGACTGCTATAAAGTGTGCGAACCGTATGAAGTTGTCAATGGGACCGCAGTGCCAGTGTCTGATAAGGCGTATTATCCGAACGACTGTGAGTTCACAGGAATGTCGGTAAATGGCAACCCATGCGAAATTGTGGACGGCGTATGTATCGAAACATCATGTAGTTCAAGTTTCGAAATGATTAACGGCATATGTAAGCCATGCGCACGCGAACATGCGATTTCGTACAAGCCAAGTGGTAATTGTGTGGTTGAATCATGCGCAAGTGGATATCATCCAAATGGCCAGCAATGCGAAGAAGATGTAATCGGATGTAGCGCACCAAATGCGGTTGCTGCGACACAGACATGGATTGCATCCAAGAACGCGTTCGGGGCATGTATTATCACAGAATGTGAAGACGGATATCATTTGGGCGAAAACGCATGTCAGGTTGACGAACAGACGTGCGAACTGGAACACGGTATTGGTACGCGCGAATGGAATCATAAGACCAATAAATGGGGCGACTGTATCGCGACAAAGTGTGACCCAGGTTATACAAATGACCCAAGTCAGACAAACGAACTGTGGGAACAGTGTGGACGTTGTAACAATATGTACAGTGCGAACGGTGAATTAGCAGCCAGCAGCTATGTCCAAGGATGCGAAATCGCGGCGTGTATGTATCAGGGCGAACTGTACACACTGGAAAACAACGAATGTCGTTTGATTTGCGATACGTATTCAGACGAAACAGGGTCCAGACGTTGGAACGCGTCGCGCGGCAAGTGTGAACGCACGTGCGAACCAGGATATACATCATGGTAAAGAAATAAATCCCCCGTTTGGGGGATTTTTATTGCGGTTTATATATTACTGGACAAGCGCGAACAAATTAAAAAAACCGCCGAATTGGCGGCTTAATTTTTTATCAGGGTTTTTGCCATTGTAATTGATTCAGGTGTGATTTCGGCGCCGCTGATTATGCGGGCAACTTCGTTCACGCGTTCGTCGCCCATAATTTCGCGAACCGATGTTGTTGTTTTATCATCAGAAACCGATTTAGATATCTTGAAATGACGGGTGGCAAAGCCCGCAACCTGGGCCGAGTGAGTGATGACCAAGGCTTGGTTCGATTGCGCCAGGCGGTCTAAGCGATTGCCGACCGCCGATGCGGTTGCGCCACTGATACCAGTATCAATTTCATCAAAAACAAACGAATGCTTGTCGTTTGTTCCCGCCAAAACAACACGCATAGCCAACATCAAACGCGCCAATTCACCGCCAGATGCGGCACGATGTAATGGCGCAAATGGCGAGCCAGGATTGGTTTTTATCATAAATGTAATGTCGTCAACACCGTTTGATGATGGCGCAGTCGCCGACATATCAACCATAAAGTCCGCAGAACCCAACTTTAAATCAGGCAATTCGGTCAATAAATTCGTTCGCAACGCATCCGATGCAACTTTGCGCGCATTGGACAAGGCGGTCGCCGCCAAATCAAATTCAGCACGACAATTTTTAACCACAGACGTTAATTTCTTTAATTCAGCGTCCGAATTATCTATTGCGTTTAACTGTTCCGTCATCTGGGCCAGTATGTTTGGCAATTCATCCGCCGGAACATGATGTTTGCGTGACGCCGCACGGATAGCAAACAGACGTTCTTCGATTGAATCCATATTATCCATATCGGTTGATTCAGGTGTCAAAGACTGGGCAATTTGGGCAACAGATTCCGCCAAATCGTACAGTTTATCAATCTGGTCTGAATATGGATTTTCGTCGCCACGAATACGCTGCAGTATATGCGCAACATTAAACAACTGGGCATCAAGCGGATTACCACGCGGAGATAACGCTTCGGCTGCTTCGGATAAAATCGCAGCATTTTTTTCAGCGTTCATCATATTCGCGCGCCGGGTTGCCAGTTCTTCTTCTTCGCCGGGTTGCGGATTCAACGCACGCAATTCGGCGACATTGTGTTCCAAGTATTCGCGTTCAGATGCGCTGCGTGCCAACAGTTCCTGTAATTCGCACAGGCGTTTTTCCGCCGCATGATACGCCAAATATGTTTCACGAGTGCGCGACAGCAACACATCATAATTCGGAATATTGTTTTCAGCAAAAGTATCCAGTGTCGTGCGATGTGTCACCTGGTTTAATAAAGTATGATTCGCAAACTGACCGTGGATTTCAATCAGTGTGTCGCCGACCGCCTTTAATGTTTTTACAGATACGGGTGTGTCGTTTATCCAGGCCCTGCTCTTGCCGTCTGTGTTCAGGGTGCGGCGCAGTATTAAACCGTCGGTACAATCAATGTCATATTCCGATAGTATTTCAGCCGCAGACGCAGGTGCGTTATCAAATTCTGCGGTGACGGACGCCATGTCGCAGCCGTGACGGATTAAACCAACGTCAGAACGTGCGCCCAACGCCAATGATAATGCGTCCAGCAAGATACTTTTCCCAGCACCCGTTTCGCCAGTCAGTATGTTTAGACCAGCACCGAATTCCAGGTTCAGTTTTTCAATCAATACGATGTTTGAAATGTTTAATCCGACTAGCATGCCCAGATTATAGCGGCTTTATAGGCAGTTTTTCCAGTAAAAAATCATGTGTCCACAATATGTAGGCGCTGATTTTATAGTCTGGATAGATGGCGCGCAAAAGCGTCGCATATTCGCGCAACTGTATCACATATTTATCGCGAAACGCGGTACAATCAACGTCTGTTTTATAGTCCAGAATTAAAATAGATTTGGTGGCGTTATCGATAAGCAATCGGTCGATGCGACGACTGATGAAACGGCCGTTAATCGTGCCAGCGATTGGCACTTCGGTTCGCGAGGCAGGCGAAAAAAATTTGCGCAATTCTGGGATTGCCGCAATTGTGCGTGCCAGTTCAGTATCGCCATGAATTTTTTCGCCATCAATTATGATGCGCTGAAGGCGCGCATGGGTTTGCGTACCATGTTCCGAGGCAAATTTAACGCCATCGTGCGCAGATAAAATCTTATGTAAGGTCGCCATTTGTAATCCTGAGGTAGTTGTGTGGCGTATCGCCCGCCAGCACGCGCCATAACTGGGTATGCCATGCGTTTTGGTGCGCGTTCTTGTTCGGGGTATAACCATATATGTACAGTTCATCGCGGGCACGCGTCATCGCAACATACAGCAGGCGATAATATTCCGCCGTGCGAATACGCATCAGGGCGTCAGATGCATCGCGACGCCGGCCACTGGCATCGCCACGCGGCGCCCACAGCCAAACCGGTTCATTGCCAGATTCAATCGGCAAAATATTTTCTGTCTTGGGCGTGCGGACAGTGTCGATTAAAAATACGACGGGGGATTCCAGACCCTTGCTGCCGTGGACGGTGACAATACGAACGCCGTTTGATGCATCCATGTCGCGTTTAATTTCACTGCCCCCGGTAATGAACCATTTCAGAAAATGGTACAGCGTGCCGGGCTGGGTGCGTTCATACGCCAGACAGATTGTCATAAATTCGGCCAAAGGATCGATTACCTGGGGGCCAAGTGCAGATATAAAATTCAGACGGGCGTTGTCGGTATTTAACACGCGTTCAAAAAATGAATATGGCGCAAATTCCGATGCCCAATTTTGATATTCCACCAGGCGCGAATATATGTTTGGCGACGCGTCCCGAACAACTTCGAACACCGTCATCTGGGGCGCGTCTGGGTTGGTGCGCTTGCGTTCCAGATTCGCATCATTTTTGATTTTACAAAATTCAAAAATATCCAGTTCAGACAAACGGAAAAGCGGACTTTTTAACACACAACACAAACTAAAATCATCTGCCGGATTCAGACACCAACGTGTTAAATTTAGTAAATCGCGAATTGCCGGAAAATCTGGCAAAACGATACGGTCGCTGCCCGCGACATCTATGCCACGACGCTTTAATGCGACGGTCAGGGGCGACGCCATTGGGTTGCGTTGTTGGACCAAAACCATGATGTCACGCGCGGCAAATTTACCGGAATCGATTATCGATTTTATTTTATCTGCGATTTCATCAATGTATTGTTTTAATGTTGTTTCGGTTTCTAGTTTAGCCGTCAGTTTATGTAATTCAACCGCGCCAGGGGCGTCCGCACGGAAACATTTATGTTCATTGTTCGCAAATCCGGATATATCAATAACGCCATCGTCCGCAAAAAATTTATCAACCGTTTTTAATATTGGGGCGGTGGAACGAAAACTCTGCGCCAGTGGAATTTCGGCAATGGTGCGCATATTTTCTGAAATTTGGGCAGAAATCGCGTCGCGGCTTAGCGCAAAGGCACGGGGGTCGGCACCCTGGAAGCCATAGATAGATTGCTTGGTATCGCCAACCACAAACAAAGAGTGCGGCATTTGATTTGTGTCACCATCAGCAAAAAAATCACCCGACAGCAAACGCAAAATATCCCATTGGGCGGGCGATGTGTCCTGGGCTTCGTCAACCAGGATGTGCGACAGCGATAAATCCAACTGTGACAAAACCCAGCCCATTGTGGCCGCGTCAGAAAACAGTTGTCGCGTGTATAAAATCAAGTCTTCGAAATCCAACAAATTGCGCGACCGTTTTATGCGTTTGTATTCGTCCGCAAATGCCGCAGACAAATCAAACAGTGCGACAGTATCGCGGAACAACATTTGGTTTGCGTTTAACTGATTTTGGGCATAGACACGTTCCTGTTCGGCGACCAAATATGGCTTTTTCGAAACAAGCGATTTTTT
The DNA here is from genome assembly GCA_045546195.1 of Candidatus Enterousia sp. Taxonomy (GTDB): domain Bacteria; phylum Pseudomonadota; class Alphaproteobacteria; order Rs-D84; family Rs-D84; genus Enterousia. The sequence continues at coordinate 26,304 of JAZQCH010000002.1, read as the reverse complement.
GTCACCAGTGGCAGTTAGGTACGCAGTTTTATATTCTTCAAAATCCGCAGTCGTATCAATGTACTGTTTTGTTAAATTAACAAGTTCGCACAAGTATTTTGCCGGCTTTTTTGCGTTATTTAGTTCATCAGTGGCGATTTCTATGATTTTTTGTAGCGCAACAGGGTCGAAATTCGCAACGCCGGGATTTTTTAAATCAAGAAAGTTCGCAGTCGTATCAATAAAGCATTCACGATATTTATCAAAGTTTTTAATCTGGAAAAATTGCTTGTACTGGGCGCTTAATATCCCCAACAGGTCAGTCATATATGTTTCGGACACACGACCGACAATGTGCGCAAAGGCATCGTAAATTCGACTGTCGTTTTTAGGCGAATTGATTAAATTATTGAACGTGTCCTGTAACAATAATCGCTGGGCGGAATCAGACACCAACGTCCAGGATGGTGACAGACCGGCCTCAATCGGGAAACGGTGTAAAATCTCTTCGCAGAAGCCATGGATGGTTTTTATTTTTAGAATTTCGGGCGCATCAATAAATCTGAAAAAGATTTGGCGCGCGTGCGCAATGTCATCCGATGTCGCCGGGCGATTTATCGCAACACCATCCAACAAATCAAGCAATTCATCGTCTGACGCGGTCGCCCATTTTCGCAAGGATGCCAATATTCGATTGCGCATTTCACCCGCCCCAGCGTTTGTATATGTCAGGCATAAAATTCCCGATGTGCCACAGTCCGGCGAACGAAACAAAATACGCAACAAACGCTGAACCAGGACACTGGTTTTGCCGGTGCCGGCGTTCGCCTGGACCCAGACGTTTTCAGTCGGGTTGGCGGCACGATCTTGTTCTGGTGAAAGTGTTCTTTTTTTTGCCATTTATACCCTTGCATTGTTGTTTTGATTTTAGTATAAATCCAAGAGAACTGCAAGTTATATAAAAATCTGTGCTTGGATTCAGGGGGAAGGAATGGAAATCACACAAGTATTACTGGTTGGTGGCGCAATATTGGGCGGACTGTTGACGATTACACTGGGCGTTTTGTTTTTTGTGTCCAGAAAATCACAGAAAGTTATGGAATCGTTGTTAATGATTATGACGCGGCCAGAACGCGCCAAGGTCGCTGACGCGGTGCGGGTGCTGAACACGCTGTTGGCAGACGAAATAAATAAAATAGAGCAAAGTTTTCAGACCATGCGTGACACACTGAACGCGCAAATCGCATCGGCGGATGAATTAAAAAAAATACTGACAACGCAGAACGAACAACTGGTTTCAACCGCGGACGAGGCAACAAAGAAAATCGCAACTATGTCGGGGCGACTGGATAATACAGTGACAGGGTTGGGACAGATTGTTGATTCGCAATCGTGGACAGATGTCGAAAACGCAACCGACAGATTTTCAAATTCGGTTAACGATTTGCTGGGGCGCATTGACCAAACATCCCAGGCCACCACAGAACGCACCGCACAAATTCAAACACAAATAGATTCATGGATTGAAAGCAGCAAGGCGTTGGCAGAACACCTGGGGAACGAGTTTAATACAAACACCGAACAGATGAAGGTGTTGGCCGGCGAATCCGAAACAATACAGGGCAAGTTGGCAGAACTGTCCAAGTCTGTGGCGGATGGGTTTGGCGAAGTAAAGTCGGCGGCGGCAAATTACGAAGATGTTATGATAAGAAATGACAGATTGCTGGATGGTCACCTGGATAAATTAGCGGAATTTAGCAAACAGTCCAAGAAACAGTTGACCAGCCAGATGAACACGCTGACCAATACCGCAAATGTTGTCGCAGGACAGGTACGACTGGCAGAATCATCAATCGACAAACAGACACGCCGTCTGACCGATGCGGTTGAAACGCTGATGACGACGGCCACAGGCACAGAAAATTCTGTTCGCGGAATTTCGACCGAACTGGCAACACTGACCAATCGATTTGACGGCGAAATCAAAGAATTCGCAACCGGCGTTGTGTCTGAATTAAAGACCGTATCGGGCGTTGCGAATGCCACACTGGAAAACACCAAAACGGCAGCAGGCGCATTCAGTGAATCTGTGCGCGCGATGGCGACCGGCGTGCGTGAAACATTGATTGAAATGAATACTGCGCACACGCAGTTGTCGGGGCAATCTGAAAACCTGATTAAAATGTCGTCGGAAACAACGGCACAATTACAGCCACTGTCGGCGCTGATTGAAAAATACTATTCCGCCCTGCCCGATTTGTCACGCGGCAGCGTCGAAGCCAGTCAGACCCTGGAACAGATTGTTGGCAGTTTGAACGAAAAACTGAATCAGATGAAGACAACCGTCGCAGAATCTACGACTGCGATTTCGGATTCAGCAATAAAGTTAGAAGATTTGGCCGGCGCGTCGCGTCAGCAAATGATTGATTTGATGTCGGACTATGCCAAGGCCGTCAATACCATGCAGACACTGAACAAACAAATGATGGTGGCGCGCGCATCGGCACCGATGGATGCGATTAAGGCAGCACCATCAGAATCGTTTGGACATGTTAGCAGCCAAGATTTTTTGGCGCAGTGCGACAAGATGTTTGAAAAACTGCACGAACAGTCTATGGATTTAACACGCGCAGCCGGCGCAGAAATCCCAGATGTCGTATGGAAAAAATATCACAGCGGGGATAAAACTATATTTTCAAAATGGCTGGCCAAGATGCTGAACGCGGCCGACAAAAAACGCATAAAAGAAATGTTGAAGGGCGACGCAGTATTCCGTTCCCAGGCGACACAGTTTGTGCGCAGTTTTGATAAAATTCTGGCACGCGCACAACAAACCGACAATGTCGACAAGGTGTCGGCAGCACTTATTAAAACCGAGCCAGGGCAGATATACATTGTATTGAAAAGTTATGTATAAACACAAAAAAATCCCCAACATGGGGATTTTTTATTGGGGCAAACTTTGCGTCAATTCATAAATTGATTTATCAGAAAATGAAACACCCGTCCTGATTACCCGCCCAGGATTGCCAGCGATTATTGTATGCTGATTCACAAATTTGCCCGTCAGGACTGTACCACTGGCAACAATGGTATTATCAGGAATTTGGGCGTTCTTGTTCACAATGGTACGCAACCCCAGCCAACAATGATTACCAATTATACATGCGTTGCGCTGATGATTTATTATCGCACCCGTCGCATTGTCCATAATCGCATGACCATCGGTCGTACGTATCATTATTTCATATGATAACATACAATCGTTGCCAATGTGCAGCACGCTGCCATTGCCCAGCCAGATTTTCGCACCATTTATAACCGTGCGACAACCTATTGTTAGCGTGTTGGCGCAACCCGCCTGGAACACAACAATCATATCCAGCCCAGGACAGCCACCGGAATCGTCCAAAACGCAAATATTATCCGATGTATCTTTATCAAATGTTAGGCATACGTTGCGGGCACGCAGATTTTTATGTATGCGAATAATGTTATTTTTGCCACCGCCGCCCAAGTGAACATTATCTGGCAACTGATAATTATAAAAAATTTCACGTTCGCCGTTGTCGTCGAATATAAACACATGCTGGGGCAATCGTGCGGGATGACGCCGGCGAATAATCTTGGTCCAAAATTTCATAACAACCACCATTGAACCAACATTTGTTTGTGTTATCAATCGGACAAAAATCCTTGGACAGTGCGACTTGTTTATATTAGAGTTTGTTTTAACAGGAGATATATTATGCGGAATTTATTATGTTTGTGTTGTGGCGCGATTATGTTAACAGCATGTAACAGCGTATATATGAAACCCAACACACTGGACACAAGCGAGGTGTTTTATGCCGACCGTGGTGGGTATTCTATGCGTCGCAGCGTCAAGGAAGCCATGGAATCGCGTGGATATAACGTCATTGTTGGCAAAGCCAAGACATCCAAAGAATGGACAGACGCCGAGGGCGATTCAGAATTAGATACAACAAACATCCCAAACAATACAAAATATATTATTAAAGCAAAGGAACGTCGTGAAGTATTTAGACCGTTCTGGTGTGCGCTGAACGGATTTTGGTGGTGGAATTTTAATGTTTCAATTGCCGACCAAGAAACAGGCGACGAATTGTTAACATGGCGCGGGCGCGGATGTGCGAACAGTTCGATTAGATTACTAAATAGAATTTTAGACGATATGGAAAAATAAAAAATCCCCAATTTGGGGATTTTTTTTAATTAGTCATCGATGACACTGTATTCACAGAAGCCTTCGTTCGTATCACAGCGGGAAATTGTACCTTCGCTGATGAAATAGCCCTGTTCGTGTAAGCATGCTGGGCATACTGATGGTGCTTCGGTTCCGATGTGCCACATGCCGCAGTTTGTACAACGCCACATAACGATTTTGTCCTGTTTGAACAATGTGCCGTTTTCAATCGCATCAATCAATGCGCGGAAACGCGATTCATGATAACGTTCGGCATAGCCAATGTTTTTCAGGATTTCGGCGATTGCTGGGAAGCCTTCTTGGGCGGCGATTTGCGCGAACTTTGGATACATTTCTGTATTTTCTTCGTGTTCACCATAGGCGGCCGCCTGTAAGTTTTCCAATGTTGTGCCGATTTTGCCCGCTGGGAACGATGCGGTTATTTCCAGGTCGCCCCCTTCTAGAAATTTAAACAGACGGGACGCGTGTTCTTTTTCCTGATCTGCGGTTTCCAGAAAGATTTTGGAAATCGCCTGATATCCATCCTTTTTGGCCTGGGACGCGTACATTGTATAACGGTTGCGCGCCTGGGATTCGCCGGCAAATGCGATTAACAGATTTTTTTCAGTTTGTGTACCTTTTAATGATACCATAGGTGCTTCTCCTTTTGCTGTTTTTTGTTCGTAGATGGATTTTAGCAGACGATATATCAAAAAGCAAAAATTATTTCTGGTCACGGGCAAGTGTTTTGCGACACGCAACCGAGTGGATTAAATCCATATATTCGTCATACAATCTAATCCCCAGAAATGCGCGCGCCTGTTCAATCGTGTTGCCATACGACCAATATGCGCCGTGGTCAGTCATGTATTTCGCAACAACATGCGTCGCCCCGGGGGTAATAAATGGCCCATAACAGTTTTCAGATACCATGGACGCACGATAAAATTCAAACAGATTCTTTTCAATGTGTGGCAGACGTTCAGTTAAAACAAACTTTGTGCCACGCACTTCTTGGATTTTATGCGGAAATGGATTTTGAACGCGCCACAGCCCCGCAACAAATTCAACATTTGATAACTTTACCGATTCCAAGGGCACTGTTGTGCCGTCTGATTTATACGCCAATACCCCGGCACGACAGTCACGATTATAATCACGGAATTTTTCCATTACGTTTGTGTGCGTTGCGAACTTATTTTTGTACTGTGTCATTTTCCAGCCCCAAGAACTTCTTTTCTATGGCGGCAACCAGCTCTGAAATCCCTACTCTCCCTGCTGCGCTGATGGTTAATATTTCAGGTTTCTTTTTGCGTCCAAACGATTTCTTGAACGCAGTCATTTTTTCGGCCAATTCATCGGCGTCAATCGCATCGATTTTATTTATCACAATCATTTCTGGCTTGGCAATCAAATCGCCACCATACGAATCCATTTCATGGCGGATTGCCGCATAGCGCGCCGCCCAATCTGGTTCGGTGCCGTCAATAACATGAAGTATCATCTTGGTGCGTTCGGCATGCCCCAGGAATTGGTCGCCCAGACCAACGCCGGTATGCGCGCCCTCGATAAGTCCGGGCAAATCAACCAAGACAAATTCACGGTCGTGCGCGTACATAACACCCAACTGGGGATTCAATGTCGTGAACGGATAGTTCGCGATTTTTGGGCGCGCAGCCGTCACCGCGGATAATAATGTGGATTTGCCCGCATTGGGGAACCCGACCAAGCCAATATCCGCAATCAGTTTCAGGCGCAGAACAACCGTGCGTTCTTCGCCCGGCAGACCGTCGTTGGCCTGTTTTGGGGCGCGGTTTGTAGGGCTTTTGAAATGTAAATTACCCCAGCCACCATTTCCGCCACGCGCAGCGCGATATTCCATACCGTCTTCGTTCAGGTCGGCATATTCGATTTCTTCGTTTTCAGACAGGATTACAGTCCCGGTCGGCACAGGCAATACCAATGTGTCGCCAGACGCGCCTGTGCGCATTTTGCCCATGCCGTTTTCACCACGCTGGGCAACGAATTTGGTTTTGTAACGGTAATCAATCAATGTATTCACATTTGGCACGGCAACAAACACAACATCACCACCACGGCCGCCGTCACCACCGTTCGGACCACCAAATTCGATGTATTTTTCACGACGAAAACTGGCGGAGCCATTGCCGCCATCACCAGCTTTGATATAGATTTTTGCCCTATCTAAGAACTTCATGTTTTATACCTTTGGCTTCATTATAATCTAAAAACTTGCAATTTCCAGTCTAAAAGACTATAATATATGGGCTGGAAACAGTGATGATTCTGAATCCGTTGTAGAATAGTCATTTTGGACTGGGGGGCGGTACCCCACAGCTCCACCATCTGATACGACTGGGGGTCGTATTTGATTATGGGGCTGACATAGATTCGACAGGTGATGAAAGGCAAATTGGGTGAATCCGACATGGCGTCGTAAAAAGCCAACTAAAAACTGAATGGCGATAGAATCGCTGCGAACGACAATGTTCGCCTTGCAATGGCTGCCTAATATGGCGTTGAATACAGTTGGCAATTGTTAATTGTATTCGTTTTAGTTATTGCGGGGTCGCCCGATACCTGGCACCAGAAATCGGGCATTTTAGTTATGCTTATGATAACAACAGGGAAAGGACATTAGATATGTTTGGAAAAGTTAAGAAAGTATTCTTTACAGGCGTGTTTGGTATTTTGTACATTTCATTTATCGCACAGTTGGTCTATGTATTGGGCTGGGTTGCGGGCATTGAAAATAAAATGACGGCGTTGGGCGCACTGACATTAGAATGGCTGATTTTGATTGCAGCGCGTTATTTGTCAAAACGTTCCAGCAACAGCGCGCAACACGGGAACAATTTCCGTCGTCGTTAAGAATAAAAAGACCGCCGATTGGCGGTTTTTTTATTTTGTAAATTATGGCGCACCCAACAGGATTCCCTTGGCATTTTATGCCGACGGGGCATTCGTTAGCGCTCAAACAGCACTGCGTTCGTTTTCGCTTACTCATTGTCGAACGCTGCGCGTCCAAATCGCGGGACGCACATACATAATTTGACTTTTTAGCTGTTTGCATTTATACTTACAGTAACGAGCTAGATGAATCGCAGAAATTTTCGGCCTCACCTGCTGTTTGACTTATGTCATACGATGGAGGGCAAACGGCCGGCCTCCCATCTAGCTCTGTTTTTTCTTCTCTATCGTTTTTCGACTCTTATCTGTAAGCCAGTGTGCGTGAACAATTTCACAATATTTAAAACCGACCATTGCGGTCGGTTGTAAATTATGGCGCACCCGGCGCGATTCGAACGCGCAATCCCCGCCTTCGGAGGGCGATGCTCTATCCAATTAAGCCACGGGTGCGGTATGCGTATTATATATGTTTTATGAAGAAAAGCAAGGTGTCTTTAACGGGTCGGCGGTGTGTTATAGCCACGCCACAGCACACGGTTCAACGCAACCTGGGGCGTGCGTATCGCATTTAAAATTTTTAAGCCACCAATAATCGCAGGACGATTAAGTTTGCGTTCCATCGTGTCTTCGTAATAATCCAGATATTCCGAAATGTTTGTCAGTGGATATGTACGAAGTGTCATCAGGACTGAAAAACTTTCGTTACACAGTGCAATCGCATCCAAGTCCAGGATTCGTGGCACATCTAAATTGTCATCAACCAGGATATTTTTTCTATTTAAATCATTGTGTAATACACGAACAGAACCACGGGTCGAAAACAGCCGATGAACCGCGCCATAGACATACGCCAGCACCGGATGAACACGCATTTTCTGGGTCGCAGAAAATACTTCGTACATATATTTGCGATGCCCCGGATTAAAGTCGGCCAATGGCACATCTGCGATTTTGTGCTGAATATCGGTGGCGCGTTTATAGACATTAAAGATATCAGCATCAGACATGCCCGCGACCGAACATTCATAAAATGTAGGTGACGCACAATAGTCGTATGATTCAAACCATGTATCCAGATAGGCATGCACCTGGGTCTGGGGGACAGGGATGTCATACAAGGACATCAAATGACTGATACGACGATTACGAAAAACAATGTCATAATCACTGAAACGACAGACACGGGTGCCGGTTGGCGTATCACAAAAAAACACCGGACAAACCGTGCCCAGCACGGGCGGCACGCGCAGATTCCAAGAATCTGGGTATGCAGTCTTTATCGCGGCGTGATAAAATTCATTGGTGTGAACAGTCATATTATCTACAATACCTACGAAAGTATAGCGCGCAAATTTGTTGGGTTAATTTTAGGCGCGACCGATGGATGCGCCCAGGCATAACATCGTCACAAACACTATAAAATTCATCGCAGTTCAGCCCGCTGCGCCCCAGCGACAAACCAGAAATCGCCAGGGCAAAATTTATGTTCGAAATCGATACGGCATTTAAATCCAATATCGACGAAATGTTCTTGTTCGAATCCAGAATAATGTTGCGCGGCGTAAAGTCGCAGTGACAGACACTTTGGTCGCCGGCGTTTAACAGTTTTGTGCCATACTTAATACACTGTCCCAGCGTCCAACAATCTGTTTTGTTTAATATGTTCGACTGGGCGACAGATGAACAGTTTTTATTTTCGATATTTCTAAAATTATGAACCGGAATTGCGGTGATTTTTTTAATCTGGTGCGCCATCATGTCATAAACATCCAGAATTTCCGAATGCGACATGCCGGCGTCCAGACACTCGTAGAAAGTCGTGCCGGTCAGATACGGGTATGTTTCAAAGTATTGCCCGTGATACAGATGTAAATCAATCGCAGGAACCGACATGCCGTGTGCACGTAAAATATTGCTGATGTCGTGATTGCGGTGGGCGACATGGCGTGGATTAAAACGAAAAACTGTACGTTCGGAATCCGGGGTTTCAACGATAAAAATACGACTGTTTGTGCCGGGCACAACAGGCCGATCCAGTCGCACGATATCGTGGACCGTGTTACAAATTGCCTTGTAATAAAAACTAAACTGCGATGTACTCATATATTTTTTGTTGCCAAATATATTTTATCGTCAATAAACACCAAGTCAAGAATAATGAGCAGGAATTTTTGCGTGGCAATAAAAATTATCTTGCATGATTTTGGAAATTATATATAATGGGCGCCGTGGGTTAGTAGCTCAGTGGTTAGAGCGGAGCGCTCATAACGCTTTGGTCGTGGGTTCAAGTCCTACCTAACCCACCAGAATTAAAAATCCCCCAAATTTGGGGGATTTTTTATTGATTGTTTTTATTCTTCGACCAAGACCATTGATTGACCATCTTCGACAATTAAATCAGGGTCATCAGATACCTGTTTATCGCCCGCCCATACATAGTATGAATACGGAACGTCGGATGGCGCCTGGATTTCAATAACATGTTTGGCAGTTTCCAGCACCAAATCGTTACCGTTTGGCGACGCATAGCGTATAACCGCACAGTTCGCGCCAACGCATGAATCTGCGATGTTTGATTGATCGACAACTTCGTTCGATGATGACTGACAACCCGCCAGAACCATCATCACACCCACCATGGGTAAAATAATCTGTTTCATGGTTGGTATTATATCATATTTTTATGACATAAAAAAGCAAAATCACATAATTGACAAATTATGTTTTTATACTATATAATTTGTACTATGAGCAGAAAAAATTGCGTTTATTGTGACAAAGAAATCACCACACGCAGTCGCGAACACGTTATTCAAAATGCGCTGGGTGCATATACGAACGCCAAGTTTAACAAACTGAACAATTATCTGGTCGCACAGACACAAAAATCTAAATAAATTGCGTTTCCCCCTTGACCCAAGGGGGGGGGTATTTTTGCTTCAATCCAATCAGATTGGAAGCGAGAGATTATTTATGAAAAACCTGGGACGGTTGTTGATGGGCATTGTTTGCGCATTTTGCGCGACGTATGCGTGTGCCCTGCCCGTGGCCAGTCGCGAAATCCCCAGAACCACCAGCACCAATACCACACAGCGCACAGTCGCAAGTGTACGAACACAAAACAACACAGGCTACCTGGGTGCACCAAGTTGTATCCGGTAATACAGGGGCACAAAAAACATGGCGAAGATATTTCTGATGTGCGGATTTCTGGGGGCGGGAAAAACAACTGTTTCAAAACAACTGGCAAAACAGTATAACGCAGAATACATGAATGTTGACAGACATGTGACGCAAATGTTTGCGCGCGACGAATATGAACGCGACTGGGAAAAATGCTTTGCCGCCGCAGAAGATGCTTTATGGCAAAAGATTCAATTGTGCACACAATCAGATACAAATGTTGTATTTGATGTTGGGTTTTGGACGCGCGAATCGCGCGACACGGCATGTGCACGCGCTAGACAAATCGGGATGACACCAATTGTATATTATGTTTATGCCCCAGATAAAATATTAAAAGAACGCATTGCGCAACGGCCGGGCAAAATCGCAGAAAACAACATCAAAAACTTTGATATAATAAAGCAAATGTTTGAAGAACCCCAGACAGATGAAGAATTTATACGCATTGATAATTACTAGGCATGGTTGGTTCATATCAAAATTGACGGGCAAGCATGATTTTACCACAATAAGCATATATAAAGTCTTGCGATTTTTATACACGTTGTATTACAGCTAGACATCTAATTCCAATGTGATATAATCAGATTCCGTGATAGACAGGCCGTCTTCCCGTTGCGGCTAGACATCTAATTCCAATGTGATATAATCAGCAGGCCGCATACAAGGCAAAGTTAGCGGTTGCGGCTAGACATCTAATTCCAATGTGATATAATCGCGTCTACGTGCTCTCCATGCGGCAGGCTGTTGCGGCTAGACATCTAATTCCAATGTGATATAATTATACAGTAATCCTCTGGAGGACATATTCGGTTGCGGCTAGACATCTAATTCCAATGTGATATAATTTCTGCCCTTTTTTTCCGGTCTTTTTACGCGTTGCGGCTAGACATCTAATTCCAATGTGATATAATAACGTAAAATTAAGGATGGACTCCATAGAGGTTGCGGCTAGACATCTAATTCCAATGTGATATAATAGAATGTGCCATCTTCTTTCGGTGCGATTTGTTGCGGCTAGACATCTAATTCCAATGTGATATAATACAGCAGCGTCAAGATCGCGCGATTGCTGTGTTGCGGCTAGACATCTAATTCCAATGTGATATAATCAATGTCTGAGCGTACTGCAAGCGGCGGTCGTTGCGGCTAGACATCTAATTCCAATGTGATATAATTATGGGCGAGATGTTCACCGAAGACCCCGATGTTGCGGCTAGACATCTAATTCCAATGTGATATAATATTGTATGCGCATTGCTATGCCCCCAGTATGTTGCGGCTAGACATCTAATTCCAATGTGATATAATAACAATAACAAAAGGATAAAATATGGAAATGTTGCGGCTAGACATCTAATTCCAATGTGATATAATTTCGGGCAATGAATGGACGGAGGCCCTTTATGTTGCGGCTAGACATCTAATTCCAATGTGATATAATCCAAATCAATCGATCCGGAACAGCAATCGGTTGCGGCTAGACATCTAATTCCAATGTGATATAATTATATTCGTCCTGGACGTTGAACTGGCGAGTTGCGGCTAGACATCTAATTCCAATGTGATATAATCAAAAACATGTACGAAGCAATGTACGGCAGGTTGCGGCTAGACATCTAATTCCAATGTGATATAATATCAATTCACGACGTTCGCGGCGGAGGACGGTTGCGGCTAGACATCTAATTCCAATGTGATATAATACTTTTTGGTCAACATATTCCTTGCATTCGTTGCGGCTAGACATCTAATTCCAATGTGATATAATCGGAACGGCAAAGCATTACACTTCAAACCGGTTGCGGCTAGACATCTAATTCCAATGTGATATAATCGCGCTACAGGCCGTCGTCTTATGCATAGTGTTGCGGCTAGACATCTAATTCCAATGTGATATAATGGCGGATAGGTATAATTAAGCATGCGCTCCGTTGCGGCTAGACATCTAATTCCAATGTGATATAATAGCAAAAGCAATAAAGCATTTGCGCATAACGTTGCGGCTAGACATCTAATTCCAATGTGATATAATGGCGTTGGTATTTTGACGGCGTTGGCATCGGTTGCGGCTAGACATCTAATTCCAATGTGATATAATTACAAAGAAATTCGCAAGAACACCGGAAGAGTTGCGGCTAGACATCTAATTCCAATGTGATATAATTGAAATCTTTGCGACAAGCGGCGCAAACGGTTGCGGCTAGACATCTAATTCCAATGTGATATAATGCAACAGCAGGTACCAAAAACAAAGAAACTGTTGCGGCTAGACATCTAATTCCAATGTGATATAATCATAAATTCCGGTGCGTAAGTCAAAGTCACGTTGCGGCTAGACATCTAATTCCAATGTGATATAATTTAAACCTAAATCGTAGATACATTTGTGTCGTTGCGGCTAGACATCTAATTCCAATGTGATATAATAAAGAATCTGGTTATAAAGCAATCGCTTTTGTTGCGGCTAGACATCTAATTCCAATGTGATATAATTTTATAGTCACGAGCAACAATCGCAGTCTTGTTGCGGCTAGACATCTAATTCCAATGTGATATAATAGTTGACCGTGTGCGCAAAGTTGAGACTCTGTTGCGGCTAGACATCTAATTCCAATGTGATATAATAAAAGATGACCAAGAAGGACGATTCTCGTCGTTGCGGCTAGACATCTAATTCCAATGTGATATAATAAGTCAACAGACGGTTCATTGCTTACTTCTGTTGCGGCTAGACATCTAATTCCAATGTGATATAATCAAGGCGGGCGACAACCGCGTTGTTGGTAAGTTGCGGCTAGACATCTAATTCCAATGTGATATAATAACTGGCCTAAGGACCGTTTCACAACCGCAGTTGCGGCTAGACATCTAATTCCAATGTGATATAATCCAGCTCCGGTATATGTCAATATGTTCCCTGTTGCGGCTAGACATCTAATTCCAATGTGATATAATCCCAAACTTCATTATCTGAAGCTGTACCGGGTTGCGGCTAGACATCTAATTCCAATGTGATATAATCGCCAAGCTGTTTTTCTTTTCTTGCGGTTGGTTGCGGCTAGACATCTAATTCCAATGTGATATAATCCCCAATTATCCGCCTTACTGTAAAATGTGTTGCGGCTAGACATCTAATTCCAATGTGATATAATCTAGCCCCTTTATGGAGAGAATACAATGCGGTTGCGGCTAGACATCTAATTCCAATGTGATATAATTCTAATAGCTGCAGCCTCAATATGATCGGTGTTGCGGCTAGACATCTAATTCCAATGTGATATAATAAAAAAGTGGTAATTGTTAAAAAAATATTGGTTGCGGCTAGACATCTAATTCCAATGTGATATAATTCAGAACACGCAATAGCAAACGTATCTACGTTGCGGCTAGACATCTAATTCCAATGTGATATAATCAACGGTAATGGGTCTTGAATGGTCAAATCGTTGCGGCTAGACATCTAATTCCAATGTGATATAATACATAGCATAAAAAGTCCCTGATTTCCGGGGCTTTTATGTTATATTTTGAATATCAAAATTGAACTAGAACGCAGTAAAAACGATTCGCTTCGTTGATTTTTTCTTTACAAGAAACTTACATACAATTGACAAACATGCTTTTTGTGCTTATATAGAAAGTATGCAGACAAATATTATTGAAATTTCAAATGACTTTCGTGAACTGTCGGTGCGACGGGGATTTTTATGCGTATCAGATCGTGGGGCACCAGTTGCAGAAATACCGCTGGATTCAATTTGTGCTGTTATGACGACTGGGCGCGCAATTACTTTCACACAAAATCTGATGACGGCATTGTGTGAAAACGGCATTCCGATGATTATTATTGGCAGCAACTATAATCCAGTAGGTATTATGACCCCATTGGTCGGACAAATGCGACAAATGGCGGTACAGCAAGCACAAATTAACGCATCGCGACCACTGGAAAAACAACTGTGGAAGAACATCGTTCAAGAAAAGATAAAAAATCAAGCGCGTGTACTGGACAAACTGGGGCGCGAGAATAGAATAAGAAACCTGGCCATTACGGTGCAGTCCGGTGACAGCAGCAACATTGAAGGCATTGCTGCACGCATGTACTTCCCTGCCCTGTTCGGCGGTGGATTTTTGCGAATTCACACAATGGGCGGAATTAATAGTTTTCTGAATTATGGATATGCTATACTGCGTGGTGCAATGGCACGAATGGTGGTGGCGGCGGGATTGAATCCGTCGTACGGAATACAGCACCACAATCAACTGAACCCAATGTGCCTGGTTGACGATTTAATGGAACCATATCGCCCCATCATAGACGCAATTGTATACGAAATTTTTGGCGGAGAAGACGATATAACACGCGAACTGATGCCGGCAGACAAAGCGCGATTGGCTGCAGCGTTGAACACAGAAATAAAAACGCGCACAGGATTTTCACCACTGATAAACATCATGCAACGCGATGTGTGGAACTTTGTAAATTCATTGAACGATAAAAAGAACAAACTGGACTATGAAAATGTCATACAAAACTGATGGATTAAAATATATGTGGATGATGGTTATGTTTGATTTGCCAACCGAAACGAAGCAAGAACGTCGCGCAGCAACCCAGTTTCGCAACTTCCTGCAGGATATGGGATTTTCAATGGCACAATATTCAGTCTATGTGCGTTTTACGGGGACACGTGAAAATTCACAAAAATATGTTCGCGCAGTCCAGCGCAACAACCCATGCACAGGGGATGTAAATATACTGTTCTTTACAGACACACAATTTGGCGACATTATCCACCTGGATAGGACAGACGCACCAAGCACGTTGGCGCGTCGCCCCGACCAATTACAGCTATTTTAATATTTTTCCAGTTGGGCTGATATGCACTTTGCGTGCCTTGTGCTCTTGCAAGGACGTTGCGCTGGCAGCCCAAGATTTCGTATCTGCTTCTTCTTTGGCAACATGATGAGGCCGCAAGTACACAGTCCCCGAGCTGTTTATTTTCTTGACCCTGAACATCATAGTGACAGTGTCTGTACGCTCAACCGCGCATTGGTGTTTGACCGCATCTATGAGTCCCTTGGGCAATTTTGAATCGTTCTGCGAAAATTCAGCCATTACCATATCGTTTATGCGCAAACGCATTATACGACGTGCCGTTGCGTGCTTTTTGCGCCATAGCGGTGCACCCGCGTTTGCCGCTGCATTATAATTCGAAATAACTGCGACTTGCCATTTACCACGCATTTTTGGATAGCGCGTATCATCGTTTCTAATTTCAAAGACATCCGCACAAAAGTTATTGCCGCCCACGTACCATTTATACGCCCGACGTGCTGCAGTGCGATATTGTGCCAACAAAGCTGACTCGATATCTTGTTGGGCACGCTTTTGCTTTTTATCAGCAATTCCAGCAGCAATACCATTAGCGACATACCAATCAGCCAGCGCACGATTATACGCATTACGTTCAGCCTTGGTACGGAAAACCGGTACATACAACAAAGTATCGACATCACTTTTATTCATGCGTACTTTTTTGATTTGTGGCGTTTGAGCGGCACACCAATCTAAAAAGCGCATACCTATATCGGGCGTATCATTGTTATACCCAGTATCAATCATAAACATTTGCCATGTAGTTCTGTTCACATGTTGCCAGTCTTTTTTGGCAAATTTTTCCTTGTCCTTGGCTGTTGTCGGCAATTCAATGCGACGCGACAGCGTTGCCTTGGTGCCGGTTTCAAATTCTTCTAAATTATATGCCGTATCCTCGTGCAACTGACCAACCGTACCGTCACCCGCAGGATTTTTGACCGATTGACGATACGATACAATCGTTTGTTCTGTCTTCATCTTGAAGTCATAGTAATCAAAGTTATCGAAGGGACGACTAATCCCAACAAATAGCTGTTTGCGCTTTTCCTTGGACGGCTTACCAAAGTAATTCTCTATACTTGTGGCATTTTTGGACAATATTTGTAAATGACCACTGCTCATACAAGCAATAACAAACGCATCAATCGCGTGATGAATATGGTGGCCACGATACGTTTCAGAATCAGCAGTATCTTTCCACCAGTTCAATCCCCACATATCACGAAACAGCGCGGTCATCTGCCCAGGCAACCCATGCACTTTGGACTTGTTTTCACACACGTGTCGCAAATATGTAACCGCCATACGCGACATGTGACGAGTATCATTCAGTGCGCGCGCGATACAATCACCATTACGATTAAATATTTCCATAGCATCTTTGCGAAAACGCCATTGATTGGATTCTGGCAATTTTTGCGCCCGTTCCCATATCGCATTATAATCATACGGAGAATTATCAGATGTGAACGCATCGTATGGCGTACGATTACCCTTGAAACGATTTGCTTCGACCGCAGAAATGGTCTTGTTCGCCAAGGAATCATCTAATGTTTGTGCATATGGCAAAATATGCTCAATTTCAAAGTTACCACTTTTAAACAATTCAATTATACTGGTTATCGGTTTACCAGTATAAACACAACGCCGATTTTGTGGTTCCTTGGCCAGACGTTCCCATAGTTTATATTTTTGAAAATCTTCGCGGGATGGATGTAAGATACCAATAGAAGCCAATTCGTCCGCAATTTTGTCGTTTTCTTTTTTATTCTTGTTCTGGGTGGCAATCATGTCAGATAAATCTTTTGCACCTGACCGCACATCGCGTCCCATTTCGATATTTATCGCATATGGTTTGCCATAAACACCGATTAAATCGTTTACAACCGCACGAATTTGATTCATGGCAATATGTACTGTTGCATTCATCGTACGATAATGACCGTCACGATCAGCAGCCAATGACGGACGCAAAGCAGGCAAATCGCCATAATATGGCAACAATGGCAAATCTGGTGTATCAACATTAGAATGATTGTACCCCGCCTGCGTAGCAGCTGCATCGAACATCAAGCCAGATTCTAGATATGGCAACATCTTGTTTATCGCCAACAAAGATACACTGGCAACATCTTCTTCGGGCGACACAGAAATTACCCGCGTCGCAAAATCTGGGGATAGATTGTATGTTTGCGACAAAAAATCCAGCAATATATCATCAGACATAAAATCGTCATTAATTTTAGCCAACAGGTCAGATTGTTGCGCCGAATCCAAAGAACGCCAAAAATCTAGCGCACCAACCATCGCAAAGGCGTGTGCTGTCTTGTCTGCATCTATGGCGTGACGACTGTCGGATTCCAAATTAAACTTACACTTGGTGCTATCTATCAGATGTGCGGCTTTTAATTGCTTTTTTATTTCAGCAAACGTCAGTTGCCCCTTTGCGTTTACGAAACCAATGTCATTTACAGCCATATCTACAATTAGATTTCGTTGCGCCGGCGTCAGTTCTATGGTCTGGCCGTTGGACACAAATCTTAACTGATTGATTTGCTGTAGCGTTCGCCACTTTTGAAAGGCAGGTTCAAATTTATAAACGCGATTTTCAGTGGGTTCAAAAATGCATTTACCAACCTTGGCTGGCAACAAATTATGCTGAAAGAATATCGCATCGTGAAACTCTTGTCGCATTTGCGTAGGAACCGCTTGGGCAGCGCAAATACGATTGAATTCGTCAAGGTACATTTCACGCGTTGGATAAAATGCCCCGTCTTTGATTTTTTCGCCATCAAACTGGTTCGCAAAACGATATTGTTTATTTTGCACTTGAAATTGTGCCAATGTACCATCGCCGATCGCAGACTGCAACGCAACAGTCGCTGCTTTTAGTTTGCCACCAGAATCACCACGAGTTTCTTTGCGGTTGCTTTTAAAGCCACGACGCAAAGCAAAATGAAAGAACACGCGTCCTAGTTCAGCTGGACTTAATTTCGCACCCAAGGCCTTGACACGTAAAACATATGGGTCCTCTAACTCTGGGTTTTTATTTATATCAAAATTTAGTCCGTATTTTTTAATTAACTGCAGCGTGCGTTTCTTGCGTATTTGAACGCGGTCGCCACGACGGCGCATGGTACGCGCATTGCGGCGATCTACATTTATCGGCGTATGCGTTTTGTCGTCGCGTCCATCAGGAAATATGCGAACACCCAAATCAACTAAACGCAATATCTTGTCATTATTACCAAGTTCAACGACAGCCCAACCAAGTGATGTACTGCCTAAATCCAGACCCAATTTATACTTCATACGGCAACCCTTTTCCTGTGTAAAACATGATAAACACAAAACGGAATAAAATCAATGTATTTGACATTAGTATTATTCGTGCTATAATCAGTGTGGTGAAAAGATTATAACATAGATATATCACATTGGAATTAGATGTCTAGTCGTTAATAAGAATCTTTCATTTTGAAAGAAGATTTCACCATTTTAGACGAACACTTCGGTGTTCGTTTTTTGTTATAATTATTGGAACCTGATTTATAAGTATATTTATTGTGATATACATGCAGGCATACGGACGCATATGTCTTTTGATGATTTAAAGTGGACGCTGTTGATTAAGGGTTGAACCCCCGAAAATATTGACTATATGTACAGCGTTGGGCGTGCAAGATTCTGTTGTGGCGCGTTCTGTATTTCCTGGAACTTTTTTGTATTTTTGGCGTGGGTTGAAATAATGTGCGACATTGGTCGTGATTATTTTGGTGTACAAAAAACAAAGTAAGCACTTCTATCCACATACCGGACAAATAAATTCAATCTTTGGCTTTGGGTGGTATTTCAATGTACAAATACTGGAATTTATCGCCCGGGGCATCAGAAACGGTCAAAAAATCTTGCCAGTTAAAGTCATATGAGTTTTCTATATTTAAATCGGGACGAGTTTTTTGTATTTCCGCTATTCTTTGTTTAGGACAGCGCCCTGTTGCCTTCCATTTTTTGTCGCCCTGCCCGTGCGTACCGCCCTCTATGGAAAAATTTGAGAAAATAGTGTCTGGGTGCGGTTTTGTATAATTTGAATCATTTGTTAAAAATATACAAACACCCCCACCATACCCATTTTGCTTAACCAGCTGTTCACCCCTGTTGATGTCTGCCCAAAAATCATACGTCCCAAAATCATGTGCGCTCTGATTTTTTAATAGCTTACAGGCAAGGACGCCCTCATCTTCTACATAAGGCACACCTTTTATCGCCTGGGTCTTGTATTTTAATTCGATTACATATTTTTTATTGTCGCCTTGGATTACAATATCAGCATAAATATATTCTCCCTTGGTGGTTTGTACCCTGTCTGGTCTTTTGATTGGATGTTCCAGCCGAACGCGTCCATTAAAATACCGTTCCAGTTTCATCGCAAGGGCGTGTTGAAAATCAGCCTCGGACACAAAAATCCGTTTTTCTAAGCCATCAAATGCGTTTCTTATTTCCTTTAATGTATCTGTCATTTTTTATTCCCAGGGGCTATGACACACAACAATTATACTTGGATTATTTGTAATTATATAGGCATACACTGTTTTAAGCAAGCCCGTCTGTGCGGCGTTTGTTTGCCCACATCGTGCCGCACAACACATAGCCGATAATTTTATAAAAAGTTCGGAAGTTGATCCAAAACGCACAATGCTAAAATCAATCTTCCGAACTCTAAAATTAAAGGGCAAAACCCTTTGTTATGACTTAAAATTTCCTTTCAATATACTTGAAAAATGTAATGAAAGTGATAAGTGGCGGAGTTGTAAAATTTAACGGTGTTGGATATCCAATATCTCAAAAATAAAATGGGAAATAATGGGAATTTTGCATCATTTTTAGAGTGCAAATTTTATGCATAAACAAAACCTGTATATTACGATATTTTTTACACACAAAACCAATCACTAAATAAGATTTTTGTCCAAAAATAGTAATTTTTAGGTGTTTTCTAGAACCCGCAGAAATCCGGCAATTTTTTGAACTAACTTTCGTTGCGCCTTATATATAGGGGGCAAAGGTCTTTTTTGACCGCCTCCTGAAGAAGAAAAAATGGCAACGGGATAGCCATAAAAATATCCCCTAAAATAAGGAGGCAAATATGCCAAATTTACAAGTTGAAAATATAGACGTTCAAAAATTGAAAATTCATGACAAGAATCCAAAACAACACAGCAAGAAACAAATCGGTCAAATAGCACAATCTATCAAGGAGTTCGGATTTGTGTCGCCAATATTGGCAGATGAACAATTTGAAATTATAGCTGGGCATGGGCGGTTAGCTGCCGCAAAGATGTTAGGTTTTACACAGGTACCAGTGATAATTTTGTCGCATTTAACAGCCCAACAAAAAATCGCGTATGCCATAGCTGATAATAAACTTACCGAGTTGGGAACTTGGAATATGGAACTGTTGCAAGATGAGTTTCAATTATTAATGGCGCAAGATTTGGACTTTGATATGACGGTAACAGGCTTTGAAACTGGCGATATCGACCTTATTGTAAATCCAGCAAACAAAAACATTGATACAAAAGCGGATATACTACCCGAACTAAATGACGCAGATAAGGTATGCCAGAGTGGAGATATTTGGCAACTGGGGCATCACCGCCTTGTTTGTGGTAATTCACTCCATAGATGCACTTATAATGCGTTATTTGGCGACAATAAAGCGCAACTTGTCATAGCCGACAGCCCATACAATGTAAAAATAAGCGAAATCGGTTCTATGGGACGTATAAAGCATGATGATTTTCAAATGGCTTGTGGTGAAATGTCATCTGACGAATTCATACAATTTTTAACATCGGTAATGGAATTAACCAAAGACTATTCCAATGATGGTTCTTTACATTATTACTGGATTGACTGGAAACATGTCCGAGAGATGACAAACGCGGGTTTCCAGAGTTATACTGAATTGAAAAATATCTGTATTTGGAACAAATTAACTGGTGGAATGGGATCTTTATACAGATCACAACATGAAATGTGTTGTGTATTCAAGAAAGGCACAATTGCACATGTAAACAATATAGAACTTGGAAAACACGGCCGTTACAGAACCAATGTTTGGGATTTTCCAGGGGCCAATCATTGTGCAGAAGGTCGTGAAACCCTTAAAAATCATCCCACTCCTAAACCAGTACAATTAACAAAAGACATTATCTTAGACGTTACAAAACGTGGAGATATTGTGTTCGATCCTTTTTTAGGTTCTGGCACAACTATCTTAGCCGCTGAACAAGCCGGACGTATCGGTTATGGAATAGAAATTGAACCCGGATATTGTGACTTAACAATAAAACGATTTGAAAAACTAACTGGTACAAAAGCTACAAAAATAGGAGAAATAAAATGACAGGATATTGCAATCCACCGATTGAAACGCGTTTTAAAAAAGGTCACAAACCTGTTTCTGGTGGGCGACCCCAAAATTCAAAAAATTGGTCAACAATTGTTAACAAAGAGCTTAATGAATTAATAACAATAAAAGAAGGTGGAAATACAAAGAAAATAACCAAAAAGCTAGCTGTTTTGAAAAAGTTGTTACAGAACGCACTTAATGGGAAATCGGCTGATATTAAAATGGCTTTGGAGCTTGCCGATAAGATTGAGAACGATTTATCACGTACTCAATTTGATGATAATGAACAAAGTAAAATTGATTCAGAAATAATTGAAAATTACAGAAAATCAATTTTACAAGAAAACAAAGAGGTTGAAATATGAATACCGATTTATCAACAGCTTTAATAAGGCAAGATTTTTTCAGTTTCTTTCAACGTGCTTTTTATGAAACCAGTGGGGGACAATTTATTGTCCCCGCATGGTATTTTTACGTATTGTGTGATAAATTAGAAAAGGTTAGATGTGGTGAAATAAAACGGCTTATTATAAATCTGCCACCAAGAAGTCTAAAATCACAACTTATCAATGTTGCTTTTACTGCGTGGACTCTTGCGAAATCCCCCAAAAAGAAAATTATAAGTGTTTCTTATTCTGCAGAGCTGGCAGACGAATTTGCACGTGATACGAAACGTATCATGACATCAGATTGGTATAAAACGTTATTTCCAAAAAGCCAGATTGCAAATGAGCAATCATCGGCTACAGATTTTAAGACGCATTCCCATGGTGGGCGATTTACAACATCTGTTGACGGAACTATAACGGGGCGCGGGGGTAATTTGATTGTTATTGACGATCCTATCAATACATCAAATACAACCAGTGAAACTACATTAAACAAAGTCAACGAATGGTATAAAAAGACATTGTTAAGTCGTTTGGATAATCAAGAAACCGACAGTATCGTCTTAATGATGCAACGAGTTCACGAAAACGATTTAACCGGTTATTTATTAGAAAACGAACCAGACAAATGGGACGTTATAAAAATACCACAAATTGCCATAGAAAACGAAACATGGATTGTTGGTAATAAGACTTTTATTCGTGCCAAAGGCCAAGTTCTAAACCCAGATTATACTGGTTTAGAAAAGTCTCTTGAATTGAAACAAAGTTTAGGTTCATATGTTTGGGAATCTCAATATCAACAAAATCCAATAGCAGTCGAAAGCGGTATAATTAAACCAGAATGGCTACATTATGAAGACAAAATAACGTTCGACAGAAATGAGGTGCGCAATGTATATCTAAGTTGGGATACCGCAAGCAAAACAGGAACAGACAATGCATATTCTGCATGTGTGGTAATTGTTATGACCATAGATAGAAAATTACATCTCGTAGAGGTGTATCGTGATAAATGGGAAATACCGGATTTAATCAAAGAAACTAAAGATATTTACAATCAATGGGCAAACAATCTTGGCAATCGAGGACGAATAACTTTGTTGGTGGAAGAAGCCGCGAGTGGGATAGCATTAAATCAGTTTCTGGTGGCGGAATATAACAATGGTGGTTCTTATTTTAATACAGTGGCTATAAAACCTCATGGCGACAAAGCATCTAGATTGATAAATAGTAGTGTTGTCATAGAAAGCGGACGTTTGTTGTTTCCAGCAGAATCACGTAATTTGCATTGGTGGCCTGAATTCAAGAAAGAATTATTGGGCTTCCCGGGAACAAAACATAAGGATCAGGTTGATGCACTAAGCCAAGTGATAAGGTATATATTGGATAAAGAATCTCAATAATCACCTTTTTCAAACTTGTCTATAATTGCTAACAAATCATCTGGGACGTATTTGCGGGCTGTATCTATCATTTCTTTTGGAATGCCATAGTATGCACCCGCAATCGCTCCAGTAATTGCACCTATTGTGTCAGAATCACCACCAATAGATATTGCATTGCGTATCGCGTCTTCGAATTTTTCAGATTCAAAGAAACATTGCAAAGCCGGTGGCACAGTTCCTTGACACGAACCATCCCAACTATAATTTGCTTGTAATTCAGCCACAGATGAACACCAATCGTAATAATTGTCAGTAATGTATTTTGCGATTTCTTCTTTGGACTTTCCTGTGCGTGCCATAAATATTGCAACCGCTGTTGCCTCTGCACCTTTGATACCTTCTATATGATCGTGACTGACAGCAGTCACCATATATGACAGACGTTTAACTTCCGGAATACTGTTGCCAATCCAACCAACCGCAGATATACGCATTGCGGCACCATTACCCCAACTGTTATACGGCTCAGATTCTTTATTAAAAAGCCATTTCGCAAAACCAAATCCATATCCCATATTTGGGTGCTTAAACCCTATTTGTCTCATAGATTGAATTGTTAGTTGTTGCAAGTCGCCACCATCATGTTTCCATTTCATCAAAGCATCGGCAATGGCAATCGTCATACAAGAATCATCCGTAATATAACCATTCATAGGAAAGAATGGGAAATTCTTTGTTTTTATGTTAGAGAACTCATAAATAGAACCCACTATATCACCAATAATCGCACCCCAAAGCATATTCTAATCCTTATTTTTTGATGGTATCTCCACAAATAGTGACATAAATTGCCCATTTTTTATTTCTGGTTTAATTTGATAAAAATCTTCATTCCACTGAAAATCATAATCATTATAAATCTTGAATTCTGGATGTTTTGTTATATACGAAGGTGTTATGCTTTTGTTATTTCGTCGCCAACGTCTTTTACCTTTACTCATATATCCTGTTCCTATCCTGAAATTTGATGCCTGGGTACCATTTTTATATTTTCCTTCCTTATAATAAGGATCGTTTGTTAAAAATATACAAACTCCAGAAATCGCACTTCCTTCTTTTATCAGTGTTTCTATTCTATGAATATCTTTCCAGAAATCGTATCCGCCTAAATCTTGTGCTCCCTGTTTTTTCAACAAATCTTTAATTTTTATTTTTGTGTTTTCATAAGGCTTATCCAACGATATTGAGCATGTTTTATATTTTAGCTCTATCGGGTATAAATTGCAGCCCTCACATACCATAATATCAACATGTACTTTACGATTTTCGCATTTGATTGGAAATTCTAATAATATCTTAACATTCGGATTGTTGATGAAGGCTTTTTCCAGTTCCATTGCAAGTGTATGTTGAAAATCCGCTTCGGACACAAAGAATCTGGTGCCTATTAAATTATTAAATGCTTTCTTTATTGTACAAACAATGTCTGTCATATTGACCCCTGTTTATTCTATCTTTTTAGCTTTTTCTTCCTGTATTTTGTCATATTCTGGATTAGAAATCCACATAGGAATAAACTTTAATTTTTTTACCGTCTTTTCTGTCCCCAGTGCTGTTGTGTAAGTATATGTACCATCTGATACAGCACATGTCATATTTCTTTTCTGCTCTGTGCTGTAATTTATACTAGAAGCCCCACGTGTGCTAAACCGTTTGTCGTCATATAATTCGCCTATGTTTTGTTCTAACGATTTTGTTTCAATGGCATATAAATTTCCGCTTTCAACCAATGTATAGGGTTTGCTTACTTGGAATACAGTATAATTGACATCTCTTGTTTCTTCACATGCGGGATTTCTTATAAGTTCAGGAACAAAATTGCAACCGCACAATACTAAACATAATAACAGTTTTTTCATTTATAACACCTCTTGTAAAAATTGATTCAGTTCTTTAATTTTATGATTTTTGAATCTGGCACGACTTTTATAACATAATTTATATTCTTTTAATTCTGGAACTTCGCGTAGCCAATGCGAATAGTAATATCCAAACACGGGTATATTTTTAGACATAAATTTGCTTAATAATTTCTTGTTTTCTGATAAAGCGTTTTTTGCATAATCTGTCCATTGATTATAATTTGGTATCAAAGACATATCGCGTGTATGATATGGATAATATTCTAAAACCAAGACATCAGATGGTTTTAAATTTACTTGCTTAAACACATTAAAGAAATCATCCCACCAATCGTTATATCTGCACCCAACATCAAGAGATAAACCTGCATCTTTATATTCGCCTTTTAAATACATTGTATAATCGGGTAACCTTTCATACTTTATTGGGTCATCACCAGGATTACAAAGCAGAATTACCAGTTTGGGGTTACGTTCATTGCCACATCGTTTGACAGGTAAAACAAACTGATTTCTTTGCATGAATATTCTCCCATGGTAAAAAATCAACCGCCATGAGATAATGGCGGTCGGGGAGTTTGCAATCATTTACTCAGTGACTCCGTAGTTTTTAGGCAAGCCCTATTATATAGCTACGACTCCCCGACCATAATGTCAGGGATGATAACGGTGCAGAAAACACCGCAACATCAGATTAACGATGCTTTCGCACCGGAGTAAATGGGCTTGCAACAGCCCCGAACCCAACTCTCATTGGATTCATCAAAAACATAGCTTAAAATAAAGGAATAATCAAGTTATAAAGAAGGATATTTAATAAAATATGTAAAATTATTGACAAGAGCTATACACTTCCATTTATTACCGAGAGAGTGTTTTAACATTCCTATACATTTTTCATAATTTTTAAAAAAACTACTAAGATCATTATAATAGTTATTATATGCTTTCTTTAAAAATTTATCAGGATTTTTTACACTAACCATAACAATATCATTCAATTTA
>JAZQCH010000001.1:0-315805 GCA_045546195.1 Candidatus Enterousia sp. | reverse complement strand
TTACAAAAAATTCTGTCATCCCGGTGCTTGACACCGGGACCCAGGTAATAAAATCTTTATTATTTGTGCGCGTTTCACGCGCATAACCTGGGTTCCGTGGTCAAGCCACGGAATGACAAAAACGTAAAACGTTTTTGTGCGCTAAACTTTTATTTATCTAAGCACCCCCCCACTGGCATGCGACGGGCCGCCCCCCACAGGCGGGGAATAAAAAATCCCCCGGGTGGGGGATTTTTTTATTTGTGTGGCATTATTCCATGCTGGTGGAAATCATGTCGCCGTACATACCGACTTCATCGGCGCCGATATAGCAACGGATTTTCGAACCCACATTGTCCATGAATTCTTTGATTGCCTCTTGTTCGGCAGATTCAACCTGGGCATCCATAATGGATCTGGTGACGCCCCATGTTAATACCCCACCCACAACCGCGGTTGTTGCGGCGCCAATTACGGCGGCGTTGCGTTTCTTTTTCGCCTGGTCTGCGCTGTCATCATCAGCATTGGTCAGGTCGATACACGCACTGCGCAAGGCACCCATGGATGTTGTCAAGGCATTTTGCGCCTCAGTTAATGTTTTGGCATCCGTCGCAGCCTGTGAGGCAGCAGAGTTTTTCACATAGGATTCTGTACGAGTGCAGCTAGCATACGCAGCATTATATGCTTTTTGTGCTTCGTCCATAGCAGTTTCAAAAGAACGTTCCCGTACGCTGTTACCCCAGTCATTTTGCCCATTATGTTTGAGCACATTCATATCACTCCACGTTGTACCGGACTTTTCAAACCCCTGCGTGCGCAAATATAGCAAAGCAGCCTTTTCCGCGTCATCATCAGCTTCCTCGGTGGTGCACTTGCGGGTTGTAGTAGCCATTTCATCCGTATATTTGGTCCCCGCCAAACTTAGTGCCGACTGATAAGCACCCAATTTAGCGTTCACATCATCAATCGCGGTCTGTTTTGTGCCGTTATCGTTATCGTCGACCAGGTTAGCCAATTTGTTAACATGACCCGGGATGTAAGCACGCGAATTCGCATCACCCAACGCGGTTATATAGTTATTGTAATAAGTCTTACAATTTTCTTCGGTCAGGGATTTTTTATTCGTCTTGGTCGATTTGCCGGTCAGACCACTGAATACGGAACCGTCCTGGATACCGGCACCCAGATAGGCACCACCCAGACCGCCACCCAGGAACCCTGCGACCGCAGTCCATGGTTCAACAATTTTACGATGTTGAGAGGCCTTTTTATCCGCAGCGGCATCATCACCCGCCTGTTCTGCCAACTTTTTCAACTTATCGTTTGGAATCCATGAACCACATGTGAACGCGTCACCGGCGGCAAAGTATGCCGTTGCCCAATCGGCGCCACTGTTAATTTCATCCTGGATGCGTTTGTCGTCGGACTGTAATGTGACGCGTACGCGACAGAACGAACCATACAAATCATTACTGGCCACGAACTGATTCGGTTTCAGACCGGCAACAGTATATTCGGTTGGAACCTTGTTCGATTTCAATTTGGCCCACATGAATACAGAACCCAAATCTTTGTTGCCCAAAATACCGCCACTGTTTGACGACAGACACATATTCTGTTGCTTGGTCAGTTTTGCGTTGTATTTCGCCTGGGCCTCGATTTCCAAATCGTAAATCAGGTCTTTGAACAGGGAACGCGCCGCCTGGGTCTGGACATATGTGTCGTAACCGATTATAACCGGTTCATCAAACACCGCGCCAGACGCATCTGTGGTGTCACACAGACCCTGGACATTATTCTTGTTGGTGCACAGACGGTTGCCATTTTCGTCGGTGGCATAGATTTCGCCTTCGCCGATGACGGATTTTGTCGCACCCGCATCCAACCAGCCACTGCGCGCGTCGGACGCACCGCCCCATACCGCCGCATCAGATTTATCAGCAGTGTATTTAACCTGTTCAATCGCCAAGTGTTCCGCGCAAACATCGGCATTTTTAACCGTGTCGATACACAGACCCAATACGATTGTATAATCCAGGACACCACCAACCTTGTTCATGGATCTGTCAAAGGTTTCTTCGCCGCTGTCGGTCAGGGTTGAATAGATGTCCGTACGATTGCGATAACAATTTACATAATCGTCACCACACATGGATTTTACACATGATGTCGCAACAGACTGGCAACGCTTTTTCATCTGGGCAATTGCCGCAGTATTATAACTGGTTGACAGTTTGGCATTTAACGACGCAACAACGCCAATCGGATCGTTTTCGGCACCATCATCGTATTCTGGGAACAGGGTGTCGAACGCGTCCGCCTGGTTAAAGGCATAATTATATGTACCGGTTGCGGTTGGATTTTGTGCCGCATACTGGCAATATGGGTCTGTGTTCACAACAGATTGGCACGCGGTCTTGATTTCTTCGCGTGTCGCGTCGCCGTTGATAGAATTATTGCCGGCGTTGCTGAATACCAATGAATAGCATGCCGCACCCGAACCGCCACCACATGTGCGCATTGCGCAAGCTGACATGGTTTCGATACACTTTTCCTTGGCCCGGGTATCAAATTTATTCACCAATTCAGTGATTTTTGCGCGCATCCCCGAATTCATGCGCGCGCCGTACGCCAGGTCATAGATTTCTTCTTGGTTATCTTCGTCGCGCAGTTGGGATGCGGTTGGCAACATACCATCGCCAATAAATGTCGCATAGCAATATTTGTTCGAACCAATTGTGTCCAAACACGAATTTTTGACATAGGACGCAATATTTGATTTGCTGATTGTTGCGGTGGCATCTGCCACTTCTGTGACTGGGGTGCCGTTGTTTATCGCATCAACCAGTTCGGCGGTTTCAACCGTCGCATTTTCATAACATTTGTATGGGTTTGCGCCACAGGCGTTCAGGATACATTGGTCCGCAACCTTGTAACATGTGGACACTGCGTTCACGGCGGCCAGGGCAGCCCCCTCAGAAATCATTTCGCCGATACGGCTGGACGCAGCAGGCACCGTTGAAGATGTAGCCGCGGCGTTACCGAACAATTCGTTTTTGCCGTCCGCCGCACAACGCGCCAGGGTCGAATCACAGAACACAGCCTGTTTCTTGAATTCGGAATTTGTTGTACACAGTTCAAAGTCGGCGCCACAAACACTTTCTTTGCGCAGGCATGATGTATAACGGCGAACACAGGACGATGTGTCATACATATTTTCAATCGCCGCCGCAGATATCATTTGTCCCAGAACACTGCCCGCGGTTGGGTATGTGTATTCTGTGATTTCGCCGTATGTGTTTTTGGTCGCAACATTGGACAGGGATGAAATGTTCGATGTACCAAACAGGCTTTGTACGCCCGAAGAAGAACACTGGGCCAATGTAGACAGACATTCAGGCATCTGGGCATGGAACAGGACGTTTGTTGTACATTCTTCGAAATTTGGACCACAGGCATCAGCCCCCTTGATACAGGCGGTATAGGTATCAATACATTCGGCGTTCGCCAACAGTGTTGACGCCGATGTCGAAGACGATGTTGTGCCAGTCACCGCGTTACCACCGGTAATATATCCCGTCATCGTTGGCATGCGACGCGCAGTGTTAGCAATTACACTGGGGCGCGCAGTGACCGCGTATGCCGCAGGCATCATGCTGAATAAAGCCAATAAACTTACTGTATTTTTGAGAAAAGACATCCCCTGACTCCATATTTTATTATTTTATTCTAACATAAAATCAGGGGTATGGAAAGCGAAAAATCGCGCGCAATCAGATATTTTCCAGGATATATTTCAATTCCATCATGTCATCTGGCAGGCGCGTCTTGAACCGCATTGGCGCGCCGGTTGTTGGGTGCGTGAATTCCAGCACTTCGGCATGCAACATTTGTCCGTCATGTGTGCGCAAAAATTCCAGCAAATCCGCATCCCGCACCGTCCCCAGGCGCGTCGCACCACGACCATAGACCGGGTCACATAATACCGGGAACCCATGCGCAGACAGATGCAGGCGAATCTGGTGCGTGCGACCGGTGAATAATGTACAGCGCATCTGGGAAATTTTGGCCCGCGACCAGGCGTTTATAACCGATACTTCGGTATGTGACGGTTTGCCACCGGTTTTTACCATTGTCATTTTCTGGCGATTGCGGGATGAACGCGCGATATTGCCCGTTATATCCGCCGATTCCCAATTCGGAACACCCCAGACAAACGCAATATATTTACGGGTCAGATTGTGTTCACTGAACGTCTTGACCAATTCGCGAAACGCCGCATCCGATTTCGCAAAGACCATGACACCACTGGTATCTTTGTCCAATCTGTGCACAACACCAGGACGCGTCGCGCCACCCAGCGCAGACAGGTTTGTGTGCGCCAAGATGTTTTGAACCAATGTGCCGGTTTTGTTGCCTGCGGATGGGTACATTACAACCCCGCGCGGTTTGTTTATGACGATTATATCGTCGTCTTCGAACAAGATATCCAATTCAAAATCAGACGACACATTGTCGGTCGCAACATCTGTTTTGGGGGCCGGGATTTCAACCCTGAACGCATCGCCCACGCGGATTTTTTCGGAAAACTTTGGGGTCGTGCCGTCGGCGCGGCGGACGTTAAATTTCTGGATTTCACTGCGCGAAAATTCCGGCATTTGTGTTGCCAAGTATTTATCAAGGCGCACCAATTCGTCGGTGTCGGATACTAAAAATTCGCGAATATCGTTCATCATAAAACCTATTTATATTCATCCCAATCGGGACCAACGATACAATCAGATAAATCAATTGTCAAATCACGGCCGCGGTCAGATACCGGGCAGGTCAGGATTCCGGTGGTGGTCGCCTGGTCTGCGTCGCGGGTGGCGTTGCGATATGCGAATTTAATTTCAGTCGGGGCGGCGACACACGCAATCGCCAAATCATTGTCCGCTTTGCCGTCGGGACCAATCCAAACCCGCACCCCAAACCCCAGACCATAACACGGGAATCCGTCCAGATAATACAAAACCAGACCACGGCCAACTAAATTTTTATCCGAAATAAATTTGCCGCTGTATTCGTTCAGGCTTAGCCCCGTTACAGCCTGCCAATCAGTGCTGGTGGAAAAAATGCTGATACGCGGGCCGGGGGTGGGCGCATCCGCTGAAAAAGCCGGCATAACAAACAAAGCAAACAAAATCGATATTATTTTCTTCATTTTTTACCCCCATCAGGTGTCTGAATTTCCGCCAGGTGTACCGACACTTTTTTTACGCCCGCCGGTTGCGGCGCCAATATGTGACTAAAATTCACCGTTGCGCCGGCGTCCAGCAATGTTGCCGATGGCATAAATTTCTGTTTTGCCAAAACACGCCCCGCATCATCGGTTGACACAACATACAAATCAGGTACACCGTAAATAGAATCAGAAATATTCGTTATCGCACCGTTCACAACAACGTGCGAGGTGCCCGCATCGTCCGTCGTCGTTTCCAGTCCCGTGATTTCCGCAACCAACGGGCCACGTTTGGCCACGCGCGCCTGGTGCTGGGTAATGACAGCAACCGTGAATATTATCGCAGACAACAATGCGCACAGGGCCGCAAAAAACATCAGCCAGGTATTCTTGCGCGGGGTGGACGCCACCGTCCAAGTGTGCCCACATATCGCGCACTTAACCGGCGTGGACGCAACACCGTCAACACTGTATTCTGTTTTACAAAAATCACATTTTATTTTCATGTTTTCACTTATACCATATTTTATCACAAATTCAACAGGCGATATTTCGCAGAAACACGTTTCTGAATTTCAGATATCGCGTTCATATAATCCGACACAGTTGCGTTTTTATTCGCAGATACTGCGCCAAATACCTGGCCGGCGGATGTGGATGTGTCGCCTTCGTAATATGTTGCCAATGTCGCCATGCGATTTAATTCAACAAATGACGCATCTTGGAAACGGGCAGTCTTAGAATTTACATCCCAATAATATTGCGGGTTGATTGAATCTTCGATTCGACCAGATACAACCAAACGCGGCGTCATCGACCCCGCAAAGCCGACAGATACAAACATAGCCTCAATCCGGCCAGAAGTCATGTCCAATGTCTGGTTAATTTTCAACAGTGCCAAATCGTCGGTCGCATCAATTGACAGACCGGATAATGTCAACTTGGACACCCACAGGTTTTCCGCCGTCAGCGATGACATTTTCGCAGTGTCTGCGAACGATAAACGGCCCGATATTTCCATATTCTTGGCATCCGACGACAACATGCCGGACACCGTCGTGGACGCGGTTGAAAACGTGTTGCTTATCGTCGTGCGATTATCAAATATCATTTTGTCCGACACAATTTCAGGCGCGGTTAGCCCTTCGTTAAATTCAGCATAATCTGCGTTTATAAAGGCCGCATTTTTTATATCGTGTCCGCCCAGATTTAATGGGGACATCATTGTCGCATCAGATGGATTTTCAGATGGCACACGCCACAGATACAACGCGTTGTCACGATTAACAGATGTTGTTTCAATAATGCCATTTTCAATATCAACCCCCAGGTCAATCGCGTCTGTGTGCCACGCGCCAAATGTGCCGTATGCGTGTGCCCCATCAACAAATCCCATTGACCCACCAGATAGATTTACAATTTCACGCGTGCGCAGTGGCGTTATATCGTCTGAGGCACGAACAATCACACCCTGGAGTGACGATTTGCCCGTCGCATCACTGGATTTTAGAACACGCAATTGGTATTTATCATCGCCCGCGTCCAACACAGATTGTGGAATACCGTATGGCGCCAAATCATCCAATTCAACACGCGTGATATTTCGCCCGACCGCACGCAGCAATTCATCACGGTTGGCAACAATATACCGTTCCAGCGCAACCTGAATTTCCGACATCTGATTCGTTATAGCAATATTTTGCGCGCGTTCAATCGCCGACTGTTGATAGCGAAAAACAAACGGTATTATCAACGCCGCCAACGCAACACTTAGCAGCAATTCAACCAGCATGCTGCCGCGTGATATGTTTGTGTTCGAAAAAATTCCTGTGTTTCGTTTCATTTAGTCTATGGTCGATATTTTTGGTTGTACGGTTCCCATCCAGCCACTGCGAATCAATGGCGAAAAGGTATAACGTGATGGCGCCGATGGCAATGTGCCACGCGATAATTCCAGCCTGGAAAACGCAGGCGGTTTTGTCGATTGAAATATCCAGTTGCCAATCTTTAATGGTGGGGTCGTTGACATCAGTAATTCGCCAGATACCGTCAGACCAAAATTATCATAGAATATCATTTCTTCGGCTGATATGTATGGGGCAGACACAGAATTCGCAGATATCCCGGTAAAACCGCTGATGGTGCGTGAACTGTCCGATTTCAAAACAAAATCACCAGATATATTTATCGAATCTGAAATCGTGGCGCGGTCGGTAATTATGTGGCCGGTTGTGGTATATTTACGGCCGTTAATATTATCGGCAAACACATTTCGAAACCCAGACATGTCGCCAGACACACGCACAGTACCCATCGAAACATCCGCACCGTCCAGGTTCGCACCCGACGAAAAATAAATTGTATCCGCAGTGGCAATATCGGCGTCAACAAATGTTGTATTACCATTTTTTATGCGCGCAGATTTCGCAGATGCAGTTGCCACATTGTACACGTGATGATGCGCCATATCTAAATCGCGTTCCATGACATTTAGATTATCTGTACCAGATGTCGCACGATGCAAATATCGCGATGTGTCCGTGCCAGCCACATCACGCGAAATACGATAAATCAGGTCACCCGGCATAAAGTCTGGCGCCGCAACCGCCCATGTATTTCCGTACGCAACAGAATCCGCACCAACAACCGCCGCATCACCACCAATGTGGCGCGCAATTTTGTTTGTACGAACATCCGTGTTCGCAAATTCAAACGCCAGATAGACGTCCGTCACCACCGCACCATTTACAGAATATTTATCAATCAACCCGGCGGCGGCATCTGGGGAAATCGCATCCAGTTCAGTTTCATCCAATCGGATTTGCGCGGGGGTTGGCCATTTATCTTGGTTCATGCGAACAAAGTTAAGCGCGTTATCGCGCGTGGACATCACATTGCGCGCCACAGCAATATCATGGATTGTGTGATTTGTTTTCGCAATCTGGTTATATACAAATGGGGTCGCAACGGCAATAATTGCCATCGCCAATAAGACTTCGGTAATACTGGCACCACGGGTTTGTTCTGAAAAGATTTTTGTTTTAAATACAGTCACTGCGCCCCGCCATTAAACATTGTTTGATATCAATTCGTTTTTCCAGACGTTGCCAAAATACATATTGGCAAATCAAATACTGGGACATGGATTGTTTGTTATAAACACCTTCGAAATCTTTGATAATCGATGCGCACTTAACCGTTTTTCCGTCGTCAACTGCGGGGTCTGAAATTATTTCAAACGCGTCATTATTTATGTTCGAAACCCAGGCATCCGGCAATAATGTCGTACCCGCTGGACGAATATCAATCAGTACCGAACCAGACGCACCACTGTTCAAGGCGTTTGATGTTTGGTCGCGCAGAGTGATATTTGATATAAACAACTTGTCAACTTCGATGCCAGATTTACTGTTGTACGTCAGGGTATCTGCGTCAATAAACACATCTTGGCCACGGGTGGTATTCAGGTATGACGATATGTCTAAACGTTCAACTGTAAAATTGATATTGTTAGACACAACATTACCACGCACATTCCAATCACCAGGCCCGGTAAAGGCAGTGCGCCCCGCAGTCATGGATAATTCATAAACCGACGCATCGGCAACAGTATAATTGCCTGTGTCACCAAACATAGAAATCGTTTTGGCATCAACACTGTCGGCATATAATGTGCCACGCGTTAATGTTAATGCCGCTTCGCCTGTTCTGCTTTGAAATATCGTTTTAGTGGCGGCCAGGTCATCAATATTATTACGCACCTTTTTCCCAGATTCAACGCCGGCGATTGTTAATGTGTTAAACTGGGCACTGTCAAATTCACCACGCACAGAAAATAAATTTGCCACCTTATCAAACACAAAGCCGCCCATATCCAAATCAGTCAAAAAACCACTGGATTCCATATTCGGTTCATTGCGACGAACAACATCGGAATAAATGTCCGCCAATTCAATACCAACACGAACCGCAGCGTCGGCATCGGACGCATAAAAACCAATTCGACGAACCAATTCGGCACGTTCAATACCCGATAAATCACCACCCGTCAATTCCAAATAGGCCGACACAGCAAATGGCGTTTTATGTATTACCAAGGCAATATCTTGGCCCAGGGCAGTGCGTGGAACAAACCCCAATGGCAAACCATATGGTTCCAACATATCTGAAAAATCATCCCCCGACACAACCGTCGTATCATACGGAATATCACGCGCATTTTCACGAATAAATATACGCGCCGCTGTTTGCGCAATATCAACCTGGCGCGTGGCGGCATACATACGCGTGTCAGAATTACGTCCCGCCATCTGGCGCGACATAAATGGTATGAACGCAAAAATCAGCCCCACCGCCAACAGGGCTTGAAGCAAAAAGTTTCCACGTTCTTGGTACAAGGTTTTGCCCCCTCCTATGAGTTACAGCATAGCAACAGAAAAAAATTATTGCAATCGCTTTTCAGTTGATTTAATATTTAGCGCATAAGGCATAACAACATACGGTTTGTTGTTATTAAGGGTATTTCCTGATTTAAAAAGAAAAGATATGCAAAACAAAAAAAATCAATCCAATGTCGGACAGATGATTCAACGCTGTCACAAATGGCGTCAGAAACGCAAACAGTATATTGACCAGGCGCGTCAGACCGCCGATGAAATCGAACGCGAACGTCTGTTACAAACGGCTGAACACTATGGCCGTATGGTAAATACAGAACAAGGAAAAATCGATTCTACGCGCGACCCCAAGGAAAAGGCCGCAGCGGCAGCAGCAGAAGAAGCACAGGCAACAGAAGGCACCGAATCCGCCGAAGAAGAGGAATCACCGTTCCCAGATTTTATAACAAATTTATAAAACAAAAATTCGCGCCGTTTGGCGCGTTTTATTTGTTGAAATTTCATGCGGGTTTGCTATGCTGAACACCAAAAGGAAGATTACACGCATGGATAATAATTATACAGTACTGGCACGCAAATATCGCAGTCAAGATTTTAAGTCACTTATCGGACAGGATGTGTTGGTAAAAACATTGACGACCGCAATCAACACATCGCGTATTGCGCATGCCTATATTTTCACGGGGATTCGCGGAACCGGAAAAACCAGTACCGCACGAATTTTAGCCAAGGCGTTGAATTGTCTGTCGTCAAACGGGGCGACCGCCACACCATGTGGAACATGCGAAAATTGTCGCGCGATTGCGGCGGGACAACATATTGATGTTATGGAAATTGACGCCGCGTCACACACAGGCGTTGACAATATGCGCGACATCTTAGACGGGGCACAATATCGCCCAACCAATGGACGCTATCGCGTGTATATAATCGACGAAGTTCATATGCTGTCCACATCTGCGTTTAATGCGCTGCTGAAAACACTAGAAGAGCCACCAGCACATGTTATCTTTATTTTGGCAACAACAGAAATCAGAAAAGTGCCAGTGACGATTTTATCACGCTGTCAACGTTTTGATTTAGTGCGCGTGCCGGTGGACACATTGAAAAAACACTTTGCGTGGATTGCTGAACAAGAAAATATTGAACTGAGCGATGGCGCAAACGAATTATTAGCACGCGCAGCAGACGGTTCGGTTCGCGATGGGTTGTCTTTGCTGGATCAGGCAATCGCACAAACCGGCGGACATGTGGACGAAGCGTCTGTGTTGGATATGCTGAAACGCGCAGACCGTGGTGTGGTTGTTGACTTTATGAAGACATTGTTGTCAGGCGATACGGCCGCCGCACTGGACAAGGTTGACGCGATTTACAACAACGGCGCAGATTTATCAATGCTGTTGACTGATATGATGGAGTGGACACATTGGGCGACGCGTATGCACCCGGCATTACACGCAGGGGATGTGACAAATTCACCATACACCGCCGACCAACGTGAACAGATTCAAAACCTGAACGGACGTGTCACACTGAACACACTGTCGCGCATTTGGCAGGTGATGGTGGCGGCCGTGCCAGAAATGCAGGCGGCGGGCAACCAAAAACAGTGCTTTGACATGTTGATTGTGCGGATGATGCATATCGCCGATATGCCAAGCGTGCCTGAAATTATTAAACAGCAAGAATCCGCCCAGAAAACACGCGATGTCAAAAATATCTTTGCCGACCGTATGGCGGCACAACCCACAGCGGACACCACCGCCAAAACGCCCCAGGTCTGTGTGATTACAAATACAAACGAATTGGCGCACGCATTACAGGAATCCAAGGAAATATTGCTGTATTCATATTACAGTTCAAACATTGAAATTTCAGAATTTGCGGACGGTAAGATTAAGTACTTTGACCGCAAGGGCGATGGTGATTTCGCACATAAGTTGGCGGTGTGGCTGAACAACAAAACCGGCAAGCAGTGGCAACTGGAACGCGTGATGGAATCTGCGCACGCGCACACAATGAACGAACAACAACACGAAGAATTAGTTGCCGACCCATTGGTCGCCAGCGCGATGGATTTATTCGCAGACGCTGAAATAGTAGGAGTAAAGTAATGAATCAACAATCTGGACGTTCACTAATCGAAGTTATTGGTGTGACGGCAATCGCAGGGCTGATGACGGTTTCTGCGTTGGGTGTGTACAATATGCTGCGCAAGAATCAGGCGCGCACAATCGCAGGTGCCGAATTGGAACAAATTGCCCAGGATACAAAACTGTTATTGGAAATGCGTGGCACATACGAAGGTGTGTCGATTGATTATCTGATTAAGGCGGGCGCATTAGATTCAGAAAAGGCACCAATCGGTGGCGACGCTTGGTCGGTCGTCAGCAGCGCAGATGGCAAGTCTTTTTCAATCAACCTGGTCGATTTGACAACGGGCGAATGTGATTACTTTGCCACACAAAAACCAAAGTGGGCATCGGCGATTTTGGTGAACGGGTTCGAAACAGGTCTGACCGACAACTGTTTTGATTCTGATACAAATCAGATTTCATTTATCGTGGAATAAATGCAGATAAAAAATATTATTTTATCAACATTTTTACTGGGCGCGGTTGGCGCGTGCGTTCAATACAGCAGTCCCGAACGCCACACATGGGCCGCGTACCTGAACGGGGCCAGTTTTACAGACATGACCGAAACCAGCCGCGTCGCAAAACGACCCGTATATCTGGGCGCAGGTGGCAAATTGGTTGGTGATGCCGTGGATGCGTCCAGCAAACTGGACTATGGCGACAAGGCCACAAACGACAACATTATCGCAACCCAGTATATGGCGGAATTAGAATACGCGCTGTACGACGCGTTGCGCAAGCCAGGCATTTCGGTTCAGCGTGCCGGCACAGATGTCGTTGTAATATTGGTGCGCGATGCGATTATGGAACTGAACGTGGCGGACATTTCGGCAACAGGTGACGATACACTGAACATAATCAGCAAGATTTTGAAAAAATATAACGCAACATTTGTTGAAATCGCCGGATATACAGATGCAATGCGCGACACAAATGCCGCACGGGCATTGTCATTGGACATGGCGCAACGCGTTGGTGTTTATTTTTCCGAACATGGGATAAATACCGCACGGATGTTTATTGTTGGTCGCGGTTCGGCACGACCCATCGCCGGCCAAGATGATATTGGACGATTAACAAATCGACGCGTAGAATTGCGCATCGCGCCGGCACGATAAAAAAATCCCCCACCAACCCGGCGGGGATTTTTATTGTGATTGTTTGTCCGTGGATTCGGTGGGTTCGGCGGGTTCGGTTGTGGCACGCGGCATCGACGCCGTGCCGTCAATCGTATCGTCATGAACCGAATACACAACATCACCCATTTTTATCCGCAAACGGCGGTCGGTGTCTTTGTTCATCGCAACATCGTATGTCGTCGCATTCGCAAAGTAATCCGCCGTGCCATCACCGTCAACATCAATGTGTAACGACGGCGCAGATTGTTTCGCGCGACGCAAATAGATATACACATCACTGATGTGTAATTTGCGCCCGCATTGGGCGGCATCCCACATGCCAATGGGCGCAACACTGCCGTCGGGACACGGGGTAATGCCCGTATCATCGGTTTCAGAATATGTGTATTCCCCGCCCGGGCAATAACTGTTTTCGGGACATATGGCGCAGACCTCTAACCCCATTGGTAAATAGTATCCGCGTTCACAGGTGTATATGGTGTCTTCGTACACCGGTATCATAACAAACGTGCCGTCATACACGCCGGTGTTGTTAAATACGCATGTGTTTGGTACGACCGTGCCGGGGGCAAAAACAATATCCGTCCCCGCGAAACAGTTCATTGTAATCGGCATTGCCGACAATAAAATTACGCGCCACCGCACCAAAACAATTTTACCTTTTTCTATCCTTTGTCATCCCCGCCTGCGCGGGGATGACAAAGGTTTTTAATTGATACACTTCCCCCGGCGTGTGCCGGGGATAACAGATTTATTACAGTGGTATATTATCGGGCCAACCAAACTTCCAACCCTTGAACCTTTTACCTGGCCTGTGCACGGCTTTGGCCGGTGTGCGGATATCACCACCGTATGTACACATACCAGCATCGTTTGCGGCAATATCTTCATCCGTTGCATCCCACCAGTCAATTGAGATTTCGTTTCCTTCGCATGTTGTAGAACCGGCAACATCCAGCGCACCAAGCACCGCCCCACGGAAATTTTCGTCAGCAAGCATGTCCTGCGCACAGTAGAACGCACAATCTTCCCCACACGTATCGCTACGCCCGCCAGAATTATAGTTGTTACTAGTGATAATATTAAAAACCCACGGCGCCGATACCACAGGGGTCGGTACCGGTGGCGTTTCACCTTCATACGATTCTAACTGGGACATCGGGATAAAACCGGTCAACTGACAATAACAATATCCTTGTTCACTCGAAGTGCTGTATGATGCACCTTTGTTTAACCCAAACAAAACATATAAAGCCCTCTGAAAATCCTTGGTATCCGCCACATAATTTGCCCTATGCTGGCCATAATATGTACCTTCTGAACGTATCTGACTTTCTGACATAGCAGACAACCTGCCGTAGTCATAGACATATGAAGTCAAGGCACTATCATGAACAGTCGCCTGACAACTGGCGCGACCATATACAACACCATAATCAAACCCAACAACCAAGGTATTACTTTCCGTCAACAATTCAGAAAGCGGGCCATCCGCGCTGCCACTGTTGCTTATGAATGCCCACTGACTCACGTCACTGGCATCTTCTTTATAATCAACGTCAATCAGTGGGGTTTGTTCAATAATTTCCACACTGCCCTCGACATGATATCCATCTTCGCAATCATTGACATAACAAGTATCTGTGCCATCGCCGTAATAATCGTTACCTGACACCAATGTTGCGTGTGCTATATTTGCCGTATCAACCGTACAGGCGGTATAACATTGCGTGTCCAGCGACGCACCCACCGCCGAAACAGGATACCCCGATGGGCATGATGTTGTACCCTGGGATTCAGATTCACTGTATAACACTTCTATTCCGCCCGGGCAATAACTGTTTGCTGGACACTTTTCCAGCTCTTCCAACCCCGCGGGCAAATATTGGCCGGCACCAATTTGATACAGGATATCTTCGTATTCCGCTGCTGCTACCACACCCCCAAAGTACGTTTCCAGGTTTTCGTACACCGCAGCGTTTTCATACGTTTTGTTTTCCAACATATATTTATCCGACGGAAAATCGTCCGCAAACGCAGGTATTGCCGCACCCAAACCGACGATTTTTTTAGGCAAACAATGGGGAGTCAAAATATGCGAAAATCTGGGAAATTACTTTGTAGAATTATGCCGAATCTAATCGTCCCTTTTTTTTCGGCATTGATTTTTCTGCTCTATGCCGTATATTTTACCATGTTGCACCGTTTTTTACAATGATATTTTTCATATTAAAAAACCCGCCGGATGGCGGGGGTTTTTTATTCTTGGACCGTGGTCACAGGTTCTGCGGGGGCGTCCATTGTCGGATTATTTAATTCCGCAATCAGGCCCTGCATTCTGTCGGCGGTTTCGCCATCGTTCAATGCGACCGCGATTGTGTACGACGATTCCAGGTCTGTGCGCGCCGCGTCAATGTTGCCCAGATTTAAATTCAATGCCGCAGACTTTTCAAAATAGTTCATGGCACGGCTGGATAACGATTCGCGTTCTTCCATTGTTGGGGCACCCTGAATCTGTTCCGAGATAACGCGAATCGCAGATGCATAATCGCTGATTGCGTCGGCATAATTGCCCAATGCAGTGTGCGCTTCGGCGCGTTCCGCATAGACAGTTGGGTTGACGGTGCCTTCTGGGCGGGCCAATGAATTTGTATAGTCTGCGATTGCCCCCTGCCAGTTCTTCATCCACAGGTTCAACTGACCGCGTTTTGCGTACAGGTCACGCATCTGTAAAACAACACTTGGGTTCGAAGTGTTCGCCGCCAGCGCATTGTTGATGTCATTTAATGCCGCGTCGTAATCTTCCAGACGGGTGTTCAATAATGAACGGTCGTAATATGCGACTGCGTTCGCAGGATCTTTGGCCAGGGCCGCGTTAAAGTCCGCCATCGCATTACGATAATCGCCAATTTGCATATACGATTCGCCACGCAGGATGTATGTGTCAACCGATGCCGCGCCGGCGTCAATGGCCGCACTTAGATCTGCGATTGCCGCATCCAATTCACCCGCCAGCAATTTTGTTTTGCCACTTTCGTAATAATCTGCGGCTTGTAATAATGCCTCTTCGGTGATTTCGATTTGCTGAACCTGGGGCTGGTCAGTGTGCGCGCGACCCAGAATATAAAATGTCGCCGCAACAAAGAACAAAATAATGAACCAATACACATAAATCGACAGCGACCACGGATTAAAACATGGCTTTGTTTTGTTCGTCTTAATCGTTGGCTTGGACGCCACAGGACGCACTTTTGCGGCGATTTTCTTGCTGTTTGATTTTTTTTCAGGTGTTTTTTTCATGTAAATCTCCCTTCCTTTTAATGGAATATTAGAAAGATTTTACAATCGCGTCAATTGTTTTCTGTGAAATCTGTTGAATTTTTCCAACACCCAATTTCCCCAGTGAAATTTTTCCATATGAAATGCGGTGTAATTTGCGTACCGGACATCCGCATGCGCGCAATACGATTCGCACTTCGTTCTTTTTCCCTTCGGTGACGGTGACACGCAAATCGTTGCCACCAATTTCTTCGATTTTCATGGGTGCGTATTTAATACCGTCAACCGTCATGCCACAGCGCGCACGGTCCAGGCGCGAAAAATCAGTACTGTTCACCGTCGCAATATATACCCGTTCTATATTTGATGACGGCAACGTTAATTTGCGCGCCAATTCCCCATCATTGGTTAACAATAATAAACCCGTTGTTTTATAATCCAATCGCCCAACATATTTCAAATTTTTATATTCGTCCGCCAAACAATCATAAATTGTTTTGCGGCCACGCGGGTCACGCAACGTTGTCATAGTGTTAATTGGTTTGTGGAACATATACAGTTCTGAGGTCGCGCGCGCTGAAATTTTTTTGCCATCAATTTCAACTGTGTCGTTTTCATTTACAAAGTTAACCGGACCATCAATCACGGTGCCGTTTATGCTGACACGGCCGGCGGCAATCAATTCTTCGGCGGCGCGGCGCGACGCAACCCCAGAATCAGCAATAAATTTCGCAACACGTACACCCATTGATTAACCCACTATTTTTGCGACCGCAATCGCCGCCGCCAATTCAGCCCGCAATATTGTTTTGCCCAGCGATATTCCACACGCACCCGCCGCATCCAATGCCGCAAACTCGGCGTCTGAAAAGCCGCCTTCGGGTCCAACCATTATTGATTTAATATTTTGTGCCAGGCAATCCGATTCTTTTCCATGTGCGGCGCGTTCGTCCGCGAATACAACGTCCGACAAAACCAAATCAGAAAATTTAACCGGTGGCAAAATTTGTGGCACGCTGTTGCGGTTTGATTGTTCGGCGGATTCAATCACAATCTTTTTCATGCGTTCCCAGTTAATGTGGTGGGCGGTTGTGCGGTCTGTGATGACCGGCTGAAATTTCGCAACACCCAACTGCGTCGCCATATTTAATAAATCGTCCGTGCGCTTAATCGGCGCAAACATTAGTGTGATATTGTTTGATGGGTCTGTGTGTTTCGTCTGGTCGCCAATAATTAAAAATTTGTTATCGTCGCTTAGCCGCGCATTGTATTCATTACCGTCACCAAATACCAAACAATCACGCGTTCGCATAACACGCACCAGATAGTGCGCCACATCACGCGACGCGGAAATCGTCACCCCTGATTTAATATCTGCGTCAACAAAGATTCGTGGAATATTTTTCATATTTTTTATATTTCCGTATTTTTTCGGTTTCGTTTTTCTGATATAATATTAGCACCATGGCAGTGAAATTCAACTTTTTATCGGCGTCTGGCAAAGGCAAGGGTCTGAACATATTTCGGTCCAGCGCATACAAGGAATTTGACCAAAACGGCGTCGCACGTGAATTTTGGTCGATACGCTGGGCGATTATTATTTGGATTATCGCGGCGATAATGGTCGCGGCATCATTTCCGATTGAACATATCTGGCGGTATGGTTGGTCGCCGGCAAGTCAGCATTGGCTGTCGATTTATTTGGGTAATTTGTGGTCATCGGCGGGTCTGTCGGTGTTGGCGGAAATTCCGGCATGGATTGGTCGGTGTGTAATGCGCCCCGATATTGAATGTATCACGCCGCTGTTGCCGATTATCGGGTACTATTTTCTGTCGGACGCGACAATGACGGACGAATTTAACCCACACAGCAAGGATAAGTTCGACGAAAAGACCGCACGTGTAGCAACCGCTGATGATATTAAAAAAATGGGTCAGGATTACAAGAACAAAGAAGGCCTGTTCAAGGGATTTATGATGGTTCTGGGTTTTTTCAAGGGCAAACCATTGATGTTCGATGAATGTCTGTCCACATTGTGCGTTGCGCCCCCCGGGACCGGTAAAACCAAGGGTGTTGTGGAACCAACAATTTTGGAATGTGACACCGTGTCCATGATTATTAACGACCCAAAACCAGAATTAAAACAGACGACATCCGGGTATCGTTCAACAATCGGCCCCGTATTTATTCTGAACTGGGCGGGCCAGGATGACCCCGCACGCGGTATCTATTATCCGTCTTGGAATCCATTGTCGCCGGGTCATGTGCCGTTTAATGCCGAAGAGCGCGACCTGTACGTTGATTCAATTGTGAACACGTTAATTCCGGACCGTTCATCGTCGTCCGCCGACCCACACTGGACGATTACGGGGCGCGCGGCACTGACGGGGTACATTCAATTTATTATTTCCAAGGTTGAACGTGCCAAGGCCGACGACTATTTCTATTCCCGCATAACAAGTGGCGCATTTAACGCCGAAGATGCGGCGGTTCTGTCTGACTATT
This sequence comes from Candidatus Enterousia sp., assembly GCA_045546195.1. Lineage (GTDB taxonomy): Bacteria > Pseudomonadota > Alphaproteobacteria > Rs-D84 > Rs-D84 > Enterousia. Next base: position 297,146 of record JAZQCH010000001.1, on the reverse strand, counting down.
ATCTGTCTATGACATCAGACCCAAATGCATATGCGGCACACGCCCTGTTGCAACGTGGGGAATTAAATGCCACGAACTATGTTCATGTTGGCACATGGGAAAATATTCCAGATGCATGGCGCGGGCGCGAGGCATCTTTTTCCATGATTCTGGACTGGCTGAATGCGTCCCAAATCGCAATCGCCGAAGACATTGAAAATCGCCGTCGCCAGGGCGACCAAATGGTTATGATGGCAGACCCCGCCAAAGATATGTTTATGAAGGCCGTGGACGAGGCACGCCGATACGCATATTCGCACCGCGCGGTCCAAGAATTAACCCAACTGGCCAGTACCCCGGACAAGGAACGTGGATCCATTATGTCAACGGCGCAGTCGGGATTGAATATATTCCGTAATGCCGCCGTGCGTAATCGTACCAGCCATTCTGATTTCCACTTTTCTGACCTGCGCGGCATGGTTGACCCCCGTGATGGCAAGATGAAACCAATTACCGTATATCTGTCTATTAACATGGTTGATGCCCAGGCATTGAACCCGATAACGGCAATCTTTATCGAATTGATGTCTAATTTCTTGTTGGCGCACAAGCCGGGCGATATGCACCATGGACAGGAACTGGGGCCATGTCCTGTATTGTTTGCGATTGACGAAATGCCAAAAATGCAGAAACTGCGCGCGATTATCGAAGGACCGGATCTTGGGCGTGGTCAGAAAATTTCATACCTGATTATCGGCCAGGACCTGCACCAGATTCAGGAAAAATATGGCGCGGACGCAGCGGCGACCATTATTTCAACAACCGCCGCGAAAATTGTTATGCGCCAAAACGACCCAGATACGGCTAAACGTTTCTCGGACATGATGGGTTATAAAATGAAAAAGAAAACGGTCAAAGGCCCCGATGGCAAGGATAAAGAAGAAACAACCGAAGAATTACTGTTCACACCAATGGATATTATGAAAATGAACCCAGAAGAACAGTTGGTTATTATCCAGGGGCATTACAATCGTCCGATTAAGGCAGACCAGGAAAGATGGTATAAAAATTCTACTGCGATACAGAAAAAACTGTATGCCAAGGTGCAAATGGGCGAATGTGCGCCATTACCAGAATTTTTGGTGCCGGCACATCATCGCGCGTTGGGGTACACGGGCACGCCACGCATATACGACCCAATGACAAAAAAAATCAAGGAATTGGCATAACATCCCCCCACCCGGGGGGGGATTTTTAATTGACTAACTTTTTATATACCTTTAATGTTTCGGCGACCATATTTTTCGCCGTATAATGCGACAGATATCGAGAATACGCCAATACAGACAATTTATTGCGCAGACGTTTGTTTTCAATGATACTGCACATGTGGGCGGCATATTCATCCGCATCAATGGAATAATCCGGCGCCATTTTTGCGTACAGTGCGGCCTTGTCGAACATTTCTGCCAGGCCTTCGCAGTTTGTTGATATTATCGGCATGTTGCGGGACATAGCCTCTATCCCGGCGATAGAGCACGCTTCGGACGTAGATGCGAACAGACAGCAATCTGACATATCATAGTATTTTGCAACTTCGTTTTCATCGCTTATCAATCCCAACAGACGAACCGGCAAACCACGCGATAATTCCACAGGGTCGATACCAGGTTCAGTGCCACCTAGGATTAAAACTTCGATTTTATGTTTTTCAGCAACCTTTTTAAACGCAGGCAAAATCTTGACCAGGCCTTTGCGTGGTGTCCAGCCGTTCGGGAATATAAAGCGAAAAACATCATCGCGCGGGCGCGCCCCAATCCGTGGCGGTTCAATACCGTTCAAAATAACACTGTGCGCACGATTATAACCGATTTCGCGCAGATAGTTCAGACCGCCCGCGAATACTGATATCACATAGTCCATGTTAAAGTACGGATTATAGGCGCGTTTCGGTTTGCCGTCCAGAATCCACTGGGGCGAAAAATGTAAGACGCCGATGGTTTTACAATAGAACTGATTGCGGATAGTGTATGCCAGAGATTCTGCACCGACACAGTTGACCTTGACAATCAAATTGGGCATCTGGGAAATTTTTTGTCCCCAGATTTGAAGAATTATGCCACTGAGTATGTTGTGCGGGAAATTTTTTGGTAAATACACAGACAATTCTGTATCGGTTTTGGTGATATGTAATTCTTCGACATCTGTACGATATAAAATTATGCGATATGTATGAACATAGTCTGGCATATTACGCGATACGATATCAATATATCGTCCGATACCGGTCTGGTAATTCGCATCACGAATATCTATTTCAATTACACTGATTTGCGGTTGCTGTTTTTTCATTATTCACCTGTTTATTCCCATTCGCAATCCCCATCATACAAAACAGTATAAGAACCAGTTGTGTCACTCAGGCCAGATACCGTGCTGGGGCTGGGGGTTGCGACGCATTTGGACAGACCGCTGGAATAATAGCCAGAATATGTAACGCCAGAAACATGATTTAACACGGACGCAGAATCACTGGTACACTGACAATAACCATCGGCACCAATGTATGTAATCGGGTCGTTGGTTTTTCCAGTACGTTCATAGCCAGATGCCGTGTTACATGAATCAAGTACAAAACCACATGTACATCTTGAAAATCTGCCATTACAATATGTCGTATCCAGGGTGCCATTACAGGCCTTGCTAATCAGCATAGCACCCAGCCCTTCGACATAGATGCCAGAACCATAATTATCACACCAGCCGGTTGACAGACTGGTACGGAAATAGGATTCAAAATCAGATGGACATGCGTTTGAACCAGATATGGTGCCAGTCTTGCTAATCCCCATATAACCGCATGTGTATGAATTTGGGACATATCCGCATGCCGCCATTATCGCGCAATTTTCATCTGTGCCAGATGTAATCATACAAATACCGCTGATATAGTTGACAGATGTGTCAGAAATCATACAACATGCCGTTTCATTGATGTCACCGTTTTGAAACGCCACAATCAGACCGCTGGAAGATTGATAGCCCGCAACCGAAGTCCATGGCAATGTCATACTGCCCACGGTCGTCATACCATTTTGCGCAAACACAGTATATACACCGGAATAGTTCACATTACCACTGGAACACGACAGGTTTGGGTTATACAACATGTATCCACACCCATTTGGATAGGTTGTACACAAGCCCCAATTCTTTAATTTCGTCACACAGCTGGAATCAATTATCAACGGATACGTAGTTGTTCCCAAATTCTGCTGTGGTATACACCAATTAACCCAGGTGCCGACCGCGCCACTTTCATTTACACTCTGTGGATTGGCTGCCATATTACAAATTGAATTGCCGACAATTCGGCAACTGGGGCAGACGTCCGTAATCGCCACCGCCGACGCACGGTTTGACGCAAACAGGGCAACAACCATACCCGCAGTACGCAACCCGACACGGCGAACCCGACGTAACAGGTTGTACATATCGATATCTTGGCCAAAAATATGCATGGTTGTTTTCTCCCCTTGTTTTTGTACATAACGCTGCCTAATCCAAACGGTGGTTTAGATTAGGCACAAATTAGGATTGACTTTTTACCGGTTTTGGGACAAAATTGCTGTATAAAAGATGTCTAATCTAAACCACCGTTTGGATTAGGCATAATTTTTTTGACGATTCGCCAGGGAATCTGGGGCGTTGGACGTTTTTTGTTGCGATTTTATTTATATCAATCCACCATGTTGGGAAACAAAAAAAAATCCCCCAGATGGGGGATTGTTTTTTAGTTCTTGCGTGGGTATTTAACCGCAGCCTGGGCCGCCGCCAAACGTGCGATTGGCACGCGGAACGGACTGCATGAGACCGAGTTAAATCCGCACTGGTGGAAGAACATGATGGATTCTGGATCACCACCGTGTTCACCACATACACCCAGGTGGATATGTTCGCCCTTGGTATCGCGCGCTTTGTTAACCGCGTCTTTAATCAACAGACCAACGCCCAACTGGTCAACAGATGCGAACGGATCCGCAACATAGACACCACGTGCACGATATTCATCCAAAATCTTGGCTGTGTCGTCACGCGACATACCCAATGTTGTCTGGGTCAGGTCGTTTGTACCGAATTCAAAGAATTCACAAGATTCCGCGATTTCGTTTGCCAGCACGGCTGCGCGTGGCAATTCAATCATAGAACCAACTGTGTATTCAACAGATTCACCCGTTTCTGCGAACAGCGACTGGGCCGTGGCATCGATAACAGCCTTGACGATATCCACTTCTTTTTTCGAGCCAACCAATGGAACTTCGATTTCTGGGAATACGCGGATGCCTGCCTTTTTAACTTCCAATGCCGCCGACAGAATCGCGCGTGTCTGCATTTCGCAGATTTCTGGGTATGTAATCGCCAAACGGCAACCACGATGACCCAACATTGGGTTCTGTTCGTGTAATTGTTCGGCACGCTGTTTAATAAATTCAACAGATTTGCCAATGTGCGCCGCCAATTCTTCGATTTCCGCATCGGTGTGTGGCAAGAATTCGTGTAGCGGTGGGTCAATCAAACGGATTGTAACCGGCAGACCATCCATAATCTTGAACAGTTCGACGAAGTCAGATTTCTGGTATGGCAACAATTTTGCCAAGGCCGCGCGGCGACCGGCTTCGTCTTCGGCCAGAATCATTTCGCGCATATCCTGGATACGGGATGGGTCAAAGAACATGTGTTCTGTACGCGCCAGACCGATACCTTCGGCACCAAAGTCGCGTGCTTGTTTTGCGTCTTTTGGTGTTTCGGCGTTTGCCTTGACCGTTAATGTTTTGATTTCATCAACCCATTTCATCAATGTGCCGAAATTACCCGTCAGTTCAACAGATACAGTTGGGATTTTGCCTTCGATAATCTGACCCTTGGCGCCGTCAATTGAAATCCAGTCGCCTTCGTTAATAACAACACCGGATGTTGTCTTTAAAGTCTTGGATTCATAATCAATTTTAATGTCAGGCGAACCAGATACGCATGGTGTTCCCATACCACGCGCCACAACCGCGGCGTGTGATGTCATACCACCACGGGCGGTGATAACACCCTGGGCCGCGTTCATACCCGCGATGTCTTCGGGTGATGTTTCGATACGAATCAGCATAACCTGTTTACCCGCAGCCGCCCATTTTTCGGCATCTTCGGCGTTAAAGACCGCCATACCCACAGCCGCACCTGGGGACGCAGGCAGACCGGTTGCGATAACACGCTTTTCAGCCTTGGGGTCCAACATTGGGTGTAATAAGTGGTCCAGTTGGTCCGCACCAACGCGCAGGATTGCCTCTTCTTTGGTCAACAGGCCTTCTTCCACCATTTCAACCGCCATACGGACAGCGGCGGCGGCGGTACGTTTACCATTACGGCACTGCAACATCCACAGTTTTCCATGTTCGATTGTGAATTCCATATCCTGCATATCTTTGTAATGACGTTCCAGTTTTTCACGAACATCACACAATTCTTTATAGACTGCTGGCATTGCTTCTTCCAATGACAGGCGGCCGGAATCATCCTTGCTCATAGGCTGGGGGGTGCGAATACCCGCAACAACGTCTTCGCCCTGGGCGTTAATCAGATATTCACCATAGTATTTGTTTTCACCGGTTGCTGGGTCACGGCTGAAACATACGCCGGTCGCACTGTCATCGCCAGAATTACCGAATACCATCGCCTGAACATTAACAGCGGTACCCCAGTCGGCTGGGATGTTATTCAATTTACGATATGTGATGGCCTTTTTAGACATCCATGAACCGAATACGGCACCGATACCCATTTCCAACTGCTTCCATGGATCCTGGGGGAATACTTTGCCGATTTTAACACCGATTTCTTTGAACTTTTCAACCAAGTCTTTCAAATCTTCGGCGGTCAATTCTGTGTCCAGTTTATAGCCTTTATCTTCCTTCATGCGTTCCAGTGTGTGTTCAAACAAGTCAATGTCTGCGCCCATAACAACTTCGCTGAACATCATGATAAAGCGACGATATGAATCATACGCAAAACGTTCGTTGCCAGAAATTTTCGCCAACGCTTTTACCGTTTCGTCGTTCAAACCTAAATTCAAAACTGTGTCCATCATGCCCGGCATAGATACGCGCGCACCACTGCGCACAGATACCAACAATGGATTTTCCAAATCCGCAAACTTTTTACCCATAATGGATTCAACATGCGCAATACCAGAACGCACCTGGTCCATCAAGTCAGACGGATATGTCTGGTTGTTCGCATAATAATATGTACAAACATCGGTCGTCACCGTAAAGCCCGCAGGAACAGGCAAACCAACCAAGTTCATTTCTGCTAAATTCGCACCCTTGCCACCCAGCAGATTTTTCATATCTGCCTGACCTTCGGCGGCGCCATTACCAAAGGTATATACCCATTTATTACTCATGGTTTCTCCTTGCGTTTAATTTAAAAATGCCAAAGGATTGTGGGGCATGAACCACACAAAAGCAAGAAAAAAATCGGGTACACACCCGATTTTTTTACATTGTACACGCGCACGCAATTGAAAACAGTTTCGATGTGTCTGAATCAGAACGCGAATTTATAACAATCGGCGCGCGTGCACCAACAATCACACCACCAAATATCCAATCGCCGAATTGTACCATTGCCTTAATAGTATTGTTGCCTGCTTCGATATTATGGAACAGCAATATGTCTGCGTCACCCTGGATAGGGCCAGCATATCCCTTGGTCGCGGCGGCGGACTTTGACACTGCGATATCAAATGATATCGGCCCCGACACAATACAATTTGCCAGTTCGCCACGCATGTTCAGTTGGCGCAGCGCATCCGCGTCAACGGTTGCCGGCATTTTCGGATTTAATGTTTCAACCGCACACAGGGGCGCAACACGCGGCGTGGCCACCCCCATATGGCGCGCAAAAGATACCGCGTTATTTATCAAGTCAACCTTTTGTTCTAAACTGGGGTACATAACCATTGCGATATCAGTTAGAAATAACCGCTGATGGCGCGATGGGGAATACAACACCGACACATGCGATAAAATACCATCGCCACGAATGCCCGTTTCACGATTAAGCACCGCACGCAAAATGTCTGCGGTGTGGATAAGGCCCTTCATCAAAATATCGGCGCGACCGTCGCGCACGGCACAAACCGCCGCATTTGCCGCCGACAATTCATCATCACAGTGGACGATTTTAAAATCAGATATATCCAGATTGTGTTTGGATGCGACATTTTTTATATCGGTTTCATCGCCGTATAAAACGGCATCTATAAAACCCATTTTGTGCGCAACGCACACAGATGACAATGCGTTTGGGTCGGTGGCGCACGCCAAGGCAACTGTGCGCGGGGACGCGGGGCGCATAGATTCCAACAATGTTTCAAATTCGGATGTCATGAATATATTCCCTTCCTTAAACTTACATAAAAAATCACCCACATGGGGTGTTTTTTTATTTGTGGAGGCCTGGGTCGGAATGTTCGCATCGCCGTTGGCGACCGTTGCTAAACGCAACTTGACTCACTGCTTGCGGTGGTTTGTCGCGTGGCGGGTTTGTTATGCCCCGCGACAAACCTGGGCGCGCATGCGAACCGGGCCGGTTCAATTCCACCCCAGGCACCAAAAAAGCCCCCCAGGGGCTCTTTTTTATTTGTGGAGGCCTGGGTCGGAATCGAACCGGCATCCAAGGATTTGCAGTCCTCTGCATAACCACTCTGCCACCAGGCCTGAACTTTGTGAAAGCATATTAAGCAAAAAAAAATTGTAATTCAATAGAAAAATTGTATAATTTGAAAGAATATTAACACGAGAGAGAATTTTTATGAGAAAACTGTCGTTTTTTATGTTTGGGTTGATGCCAATGTGTGCGTTTGCCACCACAGATAACTGTATGACACGCATGGATGTGCCGGCGGGGAAACTAAGCCTGCCCCAGGTGATTGAATTGGGACTGTGTCGCAACCCACAGACGGCGGCGGCATATATGGCATATGAATCTGCGCGTTTTTCTAAAAATGCAGGTTATGCCGATTATCTGCCCAGTGTTAATGCGTCGGCAAACGCGTCGTTGCCATATCGTAATGAACAATGGGGCGATTGGTCGTATGGGGCGTCGTTGTCGGCATCTTATTTAATATTCGATTTTGGAAAACGTTTTTCAGATGTTAAACAATCAATCTATGCGTGGCGCGCGGCGGGGTTTGACTATGACGAAAGTGTACAAAACTATGTGTACAGCATTATCGGGTCGTACTATGCGTTATTGAACGCAAATGCGGATGTCAAATCAGCCGAAATGTTGCGCACCGTCGCACAGACCGCACGCGATACAGCAAATAAAAAGTTCAAAGCCGGTTCCGTTGCCAAGGCAGATGTGTTAAAGGCAGACACAACATTGGCCAGTCGCGACCTGGATTTAGAACGCGCAAAAAATAATCGCGAAATCGCCAAGGGAACACTGCTTAGCAAACTGTCGTTCCCAGCCGACCAAGAAATTGAAATCGCAGATTTGCCATCAACCATTGGCACACCCCAGGAAACAAAAAGTCTGGATGAATTATTCGAACAGGCACAAAAAACACGTCCGGATTTGTTGCGCGCAACCGCGAACAAAGATGCCGCATGGCACAGACGAAACAGCGTGTTTTTAAGCAACCTGCCGTCGATTTCTGCGTCGGGGTCGCTGTCGTGGAACGACACACCGTCCGAAACATTTGGCGCAGGGTCTGACAAAGTCAGTGGCAGTATTGGCATACGCGCGTCTATGCCATTGTTCGCAGGATTTGCCAATCTGTATAACGCGCGCGCAGCGGCGGCAAATTATGACCGCGCAGTCGAAATCGAACGACAAACAAATGACAATGCAACGTTGGATATATTTACGGCATATCATAACTATAAAACCGCCCAAACCGTATTAAAACAAACGGAAACATTATTGAAATCCGCGACCGAATCGGAACGCGTGACCGCCGGCATGTACAAGGTTGGACGCGCGACTATGTTGGATTGGCAAACGGCGCAATCTGAATTAGTCAGCGCAGAAAAACAAAACAATGCCGCAAAATACGACCTGTTTACCAAACGCGCGGCGGTCGCATTGGCAGTTGGTGAAATAAAAACAGAATTAGACAAGGAAGTGGAAGATGAAGAAAAATAATACAACAAAGCAGGCGCAGCCAAAAAAATCATTTATCCGTCGCGTGTTCGGGTGGATGTGGCGCAAAAAATGGTGGATTTTATTGGTGGTGGCGGTCGCAATTGGGGCATGGTGGATTTTTGGTGGCACGTCTAAAAAGCCCGGCGAGTTTATCACCATGAATATTACACGGGGCGACCTGCGCCAGGTGGTGACCGCAACTGGCGAAATTCAGCCTGTGAACACCGTCAATGTCGGTTCCCAGGTATCGGGGACGATTGATAATCTGTATGTCGACTTTAATACCAAGGTCAAAAAGGGTGACATCCTGTTAACGATTGAACCGTCTGTTTTACAGGCAACTGTTGACGAGTCCAAAGCATCACTGGACAGCGCGATGTCCCAACGAAATTTCGCAAAAAGCGAATACGAAAGAAATAAATCGTTGTATAGCGAAGGCTTTATCGCACGCGCAGAAATGGAACAATCGCAAACACAATACGAACAGGCCGAACAATCGGTAAAACGCGCACAATCAACATATGACCGCGCGGTGACTAACCTGGGGTATGCGACAATAACATCGCCAGTTGACGGCACCGTTATTTCGCGCAAGGTGGACGTAGGCCAGACCGTTGCCGCATCGTTCCAGACACCAGACCTGTTTGAAATCGCCGAAGATTTAACCAAGATGCAAATTGAAACCGCTGTGTCCGAAGCCGATATTGGCGTTATCCAAGAAGGTCAACCAGTGACCTTTACCGTTGACGCATATCCAACCGAAACATTTGATGGCGTGGTACGGCAAATTCGACTGTCACCAACAACAACATCGAACGTTGTTGTGTACACAGTTGTGATTGATGTCGATAATACAGACCTGCGGTTGATGCCGGGTATGACCGCGTTTGTGACGATTATAATTTCAGAAAAAGAAAATGTATGGCGTGCGGCAAATTCGGCGTTCTTGGTTCGCAGTTTCGCCAACTTTTTAGATGCTGAAATTGTTAATGGGGCAACACCTGTGTCACATCTGGCAATACTGCGTGATGATGATGTGGTTATGGTGCCGTATTCCAAGGGTCTGTCCACGGCGACTGAAACAGAAATCATTTCAGACGAAATTCAAATGGGGGACAAGGTTATTGTCGGACGCATAGGGATGGCATCAACCAATAACAAGCAAAAAAGCATGAACCCTATGCGCGGTCCGCGTATGTAAACAAAACCCCGCAGAACGCGGGGATTTTTTTGATTATAATTTATTGTCCGACCCCATGATGTCGCGAATTTCATCGGTACATATCTGGGTCATTGTCGTTATCGCAGACGATAAAAATTCACGCGGATTAAAACCCTGGGGGTTTTCAGCCAATGTGCGACGCGTTGCCGCAATAAAGCCCAGGCGCAAATCACTGTCCACGTTAATTTTACAGACATTCATCTGGGTCGCACGACGCAGTTGCGCAACATCAATGCCACGCGCACCAGATAATTTACCACCAAATTCGTTGATTTGCGTCACCAACTTTTGCGGGATGTTTGACGCACCGTGTAAAACCAACGGAAACCCCGGCAGGCGCGTTGCCACATCCGCCAAAATATCAAAACGCAATTCTTCGTCATCGCGGCGACGCTTGTACGCGCCGTGACTGGTGCCGATGGCAATTGCCAATGAATCAATGCCCGTGGCACGAACAAAACGTTCGACATCCGATGGATTTGTATAACTGGAATTTTCAGAAAATGTATTTTCGTCTTCGATTCCCGCCAGGACGCCCAGTTCCGCTTCGACTGTGACATTGTGTTTGTGTGCGATTTCTGCGACACGTTTTGTTGACACAACATTTTCGTCAAATGGCAGTTTGCTGGCATCAATCATGACGGATGAAAAACCCAATTCAATCGCGCGCACGCACGATTCCACAGTTGAACCGTGGTCCAAATGTAACGCAACACCATCATCGGGCGACAAATTTGCCCCCATAATCATACCGGTTAACATATCTGGGCCCATATACTTTAACGCGGATTCAGATACCGCCAGGATAACCGGGCTGTGCGTCATGCGCGACGCGTTCAGTATCGCCATCAATGTTTCCATATTATAAAAATTAAACGCAGGCACCGCATATTTGCGCGCAATCGCGTCCGCAAACATATCTTTGGTATTAACCAGACCAAGTTCAGAATACTTCATAATCAAACCCTTTATGTGGCGATTATAACATATTTTAGTGAAAATTAGTGGGATTTTTTTATTGGGTTTTTATTGACAACGCCGACATTTGTGCCACAATTATGACGAATCGGGGGACGGACAGAGATAACCGTTTTTATACACAAAGGGTACAAAATGAAAAAAACTTTGTTTGCGTTGTTCGGTTTGCTGGTATTAGCGGGCTGTTCGTCATATTATGATTATTACAAGGGTGGCGTAAGATACACCCAGGATGGGGACGATTGTGTGTTCTATTCTGCGGAACGTGGCCGTCGCTATTCCGAAGATGTCCGTTCATTGGATTTAGATAAAAAGATTGTATATCGCAATACAAAATGTCGCGATTTATATCTGCGCGATAATTTTGGTGCCGCGCAGCGCACAGAACGTCAGGTGTTGGCACCAGTGGCCAATAAACCTGCGACATGCGGTTGCCCAAAAAAATGCGGCGCGAAAAAATATGTTTTCGTAAAGTAATTAAAACAAATCCCGCCAATCGGCGGGATTTTTATTGTAGTATTTGTTTCGCAGATTCCAACAAACTGATTGCTAAATCCAAATCATTATTGTTGCCCGTTGACACAGGCGCAACAGTCACATTTGGCGTGGTGACCGGGGTGGCGGACAACAATTCATCCGCACATGTCGGCAGGTTCCCGTCACGCATCAATTTTTTTACCCCTGCGATTGTCAACCCATGTTTATATAACAGGTCGCGAATAACAATCAATCGTTCAATCGTTTCGGCACGGTAATACCGGCGACCACCCGCACCCGTTGTGGGACGGATGGCAACCGGAAACTGCTTTTCCCAATAACGCAGGGTGTGCGCCGGCACATCCAATCGCTTGGACACTTCGTTTATCGATGAAAAGTATTCATTTGTATTTTCCATGCCGGCACCCCTGATTATTCAGATACAACAGATTCTTCGCTTGCGTCTTCGTCGGATGCGCGTTCGATTGAAATGGCGGACACAACCTTTTCATTATCGGCGGTGCGGAACAATGTCACACCGGCCGTTGAACGGCCCGCAATACGCACATCAGACACAGGCGTGCGGATGATTTTACCACCGTCGGTCACCATGATGATATCTTGGTCATCGACAACAGGGAACGAACCCGCAACGGCGGTATTCTTGCCCCCCAGTTTGATGTTTGTAAATCCGCCACCACCGCGATGTGTCAGGCGATATTCATACGAACTGGTGCGTTTGCCGAATCCGTTTTCAGAAATTGTTAAGATAAATTCTTCGCGGGATGCCATTTCAGCCATTTTCGCATCGTCCAGAACGATTGTTGTTTCTTCTTCGTCGGTGGACGCCTCTTCTTCGATGCCGGTGGCGGCACGACGGGCGGCACGCGATTGCTTGATATATGCCGCACGAACCGCAGAATCAGATTCGCCACGATTCAACATCGCCATACCAATAATTTTATCGTCCGCCCCCAATGTGATACCGCGAACACCGGTTGAATTACGGCCCGCGAACACACGAATTTCCGGCACAGGGAATCGAATCGCGCGACCGCGATATGTCGCCAAGAACACATCTTGGGATTCATTACATGGCAGTACGGAAATCAAACTGTCACCTTCGTCCAATTTCATCGCGATTTTACCGTTCGCGCGGATTGAATCAAAATCAGACATACGATTGCGGCGCACTGTACCAGATGCGGTCGCAAACATCAAGAAATGTTCAACCCCAGATTCGGCAACGCGGGCAACGTCTTCTTCGGGAACTGGCAAAATCGCAGTAATCGTTTCGCCATTTTCCAGTGGCAACAGGTTGACCAGTGGACGTCCCTTGGCCGCGGCGGCCGCTTCGGGTAATTTATATGTTTTTAATTTATAACACATACCGCGCGAACTAAAGAACAATAATGGCGTGTGGGTGTTCGCAACGAATACCTGGACCACATAGTCATCATCCTTGGTCGCCATGGCGTTGCGCCCCTTGCCACCGCGTTTCTGGGCACGGTATGTATCCAGCGCAACACGTTTGATGTATCCGGTGTTAGACACAGTAATAACCATATCTTCGCGGGCAATCAAATCTTCGATATCAATATCAATTTCAGCATCCGAAATTTCTGTGCGACGTGGGGACGCCCAATTGTCGCGAACAGATGTGGTTTCATCGCGGATGATTTGGATGATTCTTTCGTGACTGCCCAAAATTTCCAACAGGTCACGAATCGTCGCACCCAATGTCGTCAAATCATTATGGATTTTATCGCGTTCCAGACCGGTCAGACGATGTAATTGTAATTCCAGAATTGCGCGGGCCTGGTCTTCGGACATATAGAACATGCCGTCTTTGTATTCTGTGTTCGGGTCGTCAATCAATTGAATATACGATTCAATATCAGACGCACGCCATCCGCGGGAAATCAATGCTTCGCGGGCGACGTCTGGGTTTGGACTGGATTTAATCAATTCGATAACTTCGTCCAGATTTCCAACCGCAACCGACAGACCCAACAATGTGTGGGCACGATTGCGCGCACGGTTCAAATCAAAGATTGTACGACGGCGGATAACCTCTGCCCTGAATTCAATAAAGGCATCCAGTACGCCACGAACATTGAACAACATTGGACGACCACGGTTCAACGCCATCATATTAACAGGGAAACTGGTCTGCATTTCTGTGTACTGGAACAGATGATTCAGTACAACATCCGCAATTGCGTCGCGCTTTAATTCAATAACGATGCGCAAGCCTTCTTTGGATGATTCATCACGAATTTCCGAGATGCCTTCGATACGCTTGTCCTTAATCAATTCGGCGATTTTGATAATCATTTGCGCCTTGTTGACCTGGTACGGGATTTCATCAACAATAATAGCCTGGTGATCACGAAAATCTTCGATGTGTGTTTTTGAACGGATGATGATAGAACCGCGACCGGTTGTGTGTGCCTTGTACGCGCCGGCACGCCCCATAATCATCGCACCCGTTGGAAAGTCAGGCCCGGGGATAATCGTGAATAATTCATCATCAGACAAATCGCGATTGTCCAATATCGCCAAAATACCATTACAAATTTCCCCCAGGTTGTATGTCGGAACATTTGTTGCCATACCCACCGCAATACCAGAACCACCGTTCACCAAGAAATTTGGAAACTTGGTCGGCAAAACAACCGGTTCTTGCAGTGAACCATCAAAGTTCGGTTGCCAATCAACAGTATCTTTGTCCATGTCGTCCATCAGGGACGCACCCAGTTTTGACAGGCGCGCTTCGGTGTAACGCATGGCCGCAGCCTTGTCCCCGTCGCGCGAACCAAAGTTACCCTGGCCCTGGACCAACATTTCGCCCATGGAAAAATCCTGGCCCATGCGAACCATGGCTTCGTAAATAGAACTGTCACCATGTGGGTGATATTTACCCATAACATCACCGACAATACGCGCAGATTTTACAGTCGGCTTAGTCGCAGGCGCAACATCGTTCATAACATACAGAATTCTGCGGTGTACAGGCTTGCACCCGTCGCGAACATCCGGCAACGCACGATCAACAATAACCGACATCGCATAGTCCAAAAAACTGGTCCGCATTTCGTGTTCCAAAGACGACTGGGGAACACGCGTTTCAATTACTTCGTTAATGTTTTCTGACATACTTACCTTTCCTATGTTTATAACACAAGAAACATAGCAGATTTTTGGGCTTTTCGTCAAGAAATAAAGCCCAAAAATTCAATTGACAAAATCAACATTAGTGATAGCATAAAAAGCATGGGACAAATCAAAGACATTTTAATCGAAACACGCGATTGGGCACAGGAAATGCAGGATGCCGCCGGAAAAAACTGCCTGGCGCGCGCACAATATTCGTGCCAGATTTGGAATCTGGGGCAGATGATTAAATTTATTGACGGAATTGAACACCTGCGCGACCGGTGGTGCCGCAAACAACGATAAGGAAACGAAAAAAAATGAACCACTTGTTTTTACCGTTTTACAGACTGTTTGTCGCAATATTCATATATTATTTGATGATGGAAGCGTTGGCAAAGTTCGGTTTAATAAAATCTAAATAAAAAGGTTGCGTTTTTATAAAACGTGTGATTAAATAGGGGCACAAACGGATTTTTTCGGGTGTACGGATGATGCTGCTCGGGTACACTTGAAGCACAAAGAAACAAAAGAAAAAACTAAGGGTTTGAAGTCATGGCAACAAAACGTACATATCAACCATCGAAAACACGCCGTGTTCGTACACACGGATTCCGTGCACGTATGGCAACAGCCGGTGGTCGCGATGTTCTGAATCGTCGTCGCGCAGCGGGTCGCAAAAGACTGGCCGCAACCGCAGCAAACTAATTAAACCGCCGATTGGCGGTTTTTATTTATAAAAATCCCCCAGTTGGGGGATTTTTTAATCCAATGTACGCAGGCTGATTTTATCTTCGTCCACGATAACCAATTTGCCCATATTGATATTAAAGCGACGCGCAGAATTAAACGCATCGCGCATACCGAATAATTCCGGGCAATAAATCGGAAACACGCCACGCGCCAGACACAACTGGTTCGCAACAACGGATTCATTACACACCGCAATAACCGGGATATCAGGTTTTCGGCACGAAATCTGGGTTGCGGCAATCGTGTCACGCGCGAACACAACAATGGCAGACGCACGATTCAGATACGCCATAGACGCAACCGAACGCGACCAATCATTTTCCGGGATGTTTTCAACACGCGACCAATCATAAGGATTGGCAATCGCGTCTGCGTCCGCATGCGCCAAGATATTGTACATGGTTTCAATTACATTAACTGGATTGATACCGATTGTGGTTTCTTCGGATGTCATGGTCGAATCCGCGCGCAGGTACGCCGCGTTCGCAACGTCGGTGATTTCAGCACGGGTTGGAAATTCACTGTTGACCATGGAACCCAACATTTGGGTCGCGACAATTACAGGTTTGTTCATCTTGCGACATTCGCGAATAATATGGCGGGAAATCGCGGGTACTTCGGCATATGGAACTTCGACCGCCAAATCGCCACGCGCAATCATAATACCATCGGCGGCGGCGGCGATATCTGTGATGCGTTCAACCGCGTTTGGACGTTCGATTTTTGCGATGATTTTAATTGGATGCGCAGTGCGTTGGGTAATAAAATCACGAACTTCGGCGACATCTTCGGGACGCTGAACAAATGAAATCGCAACATAGTCTGGATTTTTTGTGATTGCGTATTCCAGGTCCGCACGATCTTTGGCCGTCAAGACAGATGTGTTGATTTCTGTGTCCGGCAAATTAAAGCCACGACGCGACCAAATTTCAGTCCCACGAACAACCGTTGCGTCCACGCGTTCAGGCGTCGCCGCATCAACACGCATTTCAATCTTGCCATCGTTCAACAAAATACGATCACCAACATTTAATGACCCCAGAACATCGGTGTCTGGCAATTGGACACGCGTCGCGTTGCCCGGCGCGGGGTCGGTATCAAATGTGAATTTCTGGCCGATTTCCAGCGGATATTTATCTTCGGTTTCAAAGTTACCAATACGGTGTTTTGGCCCCTGTAAATCAATCATAACCGCAACAGGAATATTTAATTCAGATGAAACTTCACGTATCATATCAATTTTGTGACCCTGGATGTCGCCAGTATCGTGACTAAAATTCAAGCGACACATGTTAACCCCCGCCGATATCATACGCGCCAGGGTGTCTTTATCTTCGCACTTTGGACCAATTGATGCCGTGATTTTTGTATATTTATTCATTAGGATTCCTTAACTATATCTAAAAATTTGTTTTCTTGATTTTTACGATTTATGATATATCATAAAAGCCATAAATAAACAAGGGGAAAACAGAAATGAAACAGGCAAATCATGGCGCAATTGATAACCAACAATTGTTAAGCATTATTGAACGCATCGAAAAATTAAATGAGGATACCGCCGCAATCGCAGCAGATATCAAAGAAATTTATTCCGAGGCTAAATCCGCTGGATTCGACCCAAAATATATTCGCCAGATGATACGCCTGCGCAAGTTGGACCCAGATGAACTGGACGAAGCGGACGAATTAACACAGATGTACCGCAACGCATTAGGTATATAATGAAGGGATTTACAAAAACAGTCGAAGATTTTAACTGCGCCCATTGTGGCGCAGTTGTACATGGTAATGGATACACAAACCATTGTCCAAACTGTCTGTGGTCGCGGCATGTCGATAATAACCCAGGCGACCGCGCAGCGACATGTGGCGGGATGATGGCACCGGTCACCGTTGAATCAGACGGCGATAAATTTATCATTACACATAAATGCGAAATTTGTGGCAAGGTCAAACGTCAACGAACATCAGACAATGACAATATGGACGCAATTATCGAAATATCAAAAAATAATTCGTTTATCTTTGGAAAATAAAAAATCCCGCGTTTGCGGGATTTGTTTTATTTGCGCCATTTTGGTTTCCAACGGCGGGCGCGTTCCACCAGGAAGAATATCGCCGGTGTCAATGTAAAGGTGAATACCAGACTGGCGAACATACCACCAATCATAACCGCACCCATCGCGACCTTCATACCGTCGATTGACCATAACTGGGGAACCATACCGGCGATAACCGCGATTGATGTCATCAGAACCATGTTCCGTTTGTCCATCAATTCAGTCCACAGGGCGGTGTACATATCTTGGCCTGCGTTCACACGATTGATTGTTGGTTCCAACACCAAAATGTTATTGTTAACCACCAACCCCACCAACATAACAAACGCCAACATCGCACCGATATTCATTGTCGCACCAGACAAGAACATCAAAATAAATACGCCTGTAAAACTGGTCAAGATTGATGTCGCAATCGTAAATGGATGCGCAAGTGAATTCAAAATCGCAGCCAGCAACATAAATGTCAAAACAGTCGCCAGGAAGAAGGCCTTGCCGATTTCGCGGGCACTTTCGGCCTGGTGTTCAGACATGCCGCCAAATTCGGTATAATAACCATATTCCCAATCAATCTTGTTTAATTCAGACTGAATCTTGGCCTGGACCGGACCCATGGTTGATTTACCGATGTTGATATCGATTTCAGTCAGGCGGTTTTTATCCAGACGACGAATATCAGGTGTCGCACGTGCCATCTTGACATCGCCCAGTTCGGACAAGGCAACCATGCCCTTTTGCGAATTTACATAGACGTTATCAAACAAAGATGCGTTTTTGAACACTTTGGCAAATTCCAAAATGATTGGATATTCTTCGCCATTTTCTTTGTATTTATAGTCGTCGTTCCCATACAGTGCGGTACGCAATGTGGTGCCTGCGTATGCGTTCTGGACACCCCAGAAATTCATTTTTTCTTGGTCTGGGATAAATTGCGTTTCCATGGCCGGCAACTGTTGTGCGCGGACGGCAGACTGAACCTCGGGTATCTGGTTGACGATGTCGATAATCTGGGACGCGTACGCTTCGCGTTTAGCATCGTCTGGGCCAAATACATTTAACACCAGGTCAGATGACACACCCGCCGATGATGCTTCGCCGGCACGAATCTGAATTTCTGCGTCGGCAATATCTGCGATTGCCGGCAACATTTTCTGGGCCAACATTTTGTCCGATATATCGCGTTCGGACACATCGACCAATTCAACAATAATATCGATGTTCTGTAAGCCCTGGTCGCCGATTTTTACGGTTGTGGCGGCAACTTCGGGGAACGCGGTCAGACGCTGTTCAATCTGTTTCGCAATCGATTCAGATTTTTCAAATGTCGAACCCATTGGCGCGCGTGCTGTAATCGTGATTTCGTTCGCATCCGTCGATGGCGAGAATTCATTACCAACAAACTTCATCAACATCGTCGAACCAATAAAGATTACAAACGCCATACCAATAACACGCCATGGATGACGCCCCTGGAATTCAAACCAGCGACGCATCCAGCCAGTGCTGGTCGGCTTTGGGTATTCGGTTTGTTTTTTCTTGGCCGATTTATTATTTTTGTCCGTCAGGCGCAAAAATTTCGCAATCATCATTGGTGTTAATGTGAACGAGAACATCAATGACAACAATGTCAGATATACAACTGTCATACCAAATTGTACCATGAACTGACCCACAATACCGCCCATAAACGCCAGTGGCAAGAACACAACAACATTTGTGCCAACGCCCGCCAAAACAGATACGGCAACCTTCTTGGTTCCGTCAATCGCGGCATCTTCGGTTTTTTTGCCGGCACGCAATTCCTGCAGGGCTGATTCAATCAAAATAATCGCGTTCGACACCAATGTACCCAGCGCAGACGAATATGCCAACAATGTCAGTGCGTTAACAGTAAAACCACTGTTATCCATAAAGAAGAAACCAGCAACCAAGGACGCAGGAATAACGACACCTGCGATAACTGTGGAACGCCAGTTGCGCGTAAATGCCAACAATACCAATACAGTAAAGACAACCCCCAGGATGATGCCGTTGATTGTACTGTCTGTTTCATCAGATACAGCGACAGATGAATCCGCCGCAATCAACATTTCCGCATTTGGAAAACGCGCAGACAGGTCAGACTGAAATTCAGGCATGCGTTCGCGCAACGCGTTCGAAATGTTAATGGCGTTACCGTCAGATGCCTTGACAACAGATGCAATTACAACAGATTCGCCGTTATAACGCGCGCCGTTTTCAATGTCACGGGCAGCGTCTGAAATCTGGGCAACATCAGATAATTTAAAGTTGTCGCCTTCGACTGTGGTCAGACGCAAATTCGCAATTTCATCAACAGACGCAAATTCACCAATAAAGCGCACATTAGATGAATTAGCAGATGTTTCAATTTTACCACCAGGTACGTTCAAGTTATGCGACCCCAACGCCGATACAACATCCATAACCGTCACACCGTGCGCCGCCATAGAATCAGGATTCAAGGCAATACGGATTGCACGTTCACGACCACCAAAAACAGACACACTGGCCACGCCCTTAATCCCTGTAATCTTGGTGGCCAAGACATCGTCAACATATTCTTCGACATCACGCGCATCGGCACCACGGATTACAATATCAACCACAGATTCTTGCAGTGGGTTTAACTTTTCCACCATTGGTTGTTCCATGTCATCTGGGAATTCTGTTATCAAAGAATCTAGTTTATTTTTGATTTCAGACGATTTGTCATTAACATTTACACCCAGATTAAATTCCGCCATTACCATGGCACTGTTTTCATAGACATAGGATGTAATCTTTTTTAATTCAGAAACTTCACTCATTGCGTCTTCGGCACGCTTTACAACCTGGGATTCTAATTCCGCAGGGGACGCGCCCGGATACACAAATGTCGCCGTAACCAATGGAAAATCCAACGCAGGCGTGCGTTCAATATTCATATTCGGAAACGAAACCAAACCCAATACAACCCATACCAGAACAAACATCAATGTGGTGATTGGTCTGCGAACAAAAAACTTTAACATATCTTAACCCCCCCTGCCCTATTTTTTAATTTGAACTTTGTCGCCGGCACGAACCGATGACAAAATTACAATGTCACCATCGCGCAGACCAGATGTGATGTATGCGTTTTCAGAATCCTGGCGCACAATGTTAACATCGCGTGATACAGCAACGCCGTCTTGGGCGACGAATACAGTACCATCTGTAATCGCATACAACGGCACAAAAAATCCACGCGCGGTAAATTCAGCCATCTGTAATCCATCCGATACACCAGATGTACGAACAACATACATGCCGGTGTCATAATCAATATTTGACGACACAGATACGATTTTACCATCGCCAACACGCGCACCCGCACGCAATTTTTTCGCACGTTCCGCAGACACATATGCGCGATTATTCTTGATTGACAACGGTTCATACAATGTGCCGGACTTGTTTGACATTTCCATCGCCATAACCGGCGCACCAGCGTCCGCCGCCACGCGCGCAGTATTAAACACAAAACGCGCATTTTCAGACGCAACCGCCGCAAAACGGAATATCACCCATCCCGCCAATACCGCAACCAATGTGATATAGGCGATTTTTTTGAACTTTTTAGTCGCCATCGTTCTTTGTATTTTTTCCATTTTATTCACCTAACTTTTTTACCGTTTCCGCAGACATTAAAAGATTGTACTTCATTTGTAATACCGACATATCCAACGAATACAAACCCGCCGACACATCCGCCAATTCAACCGCAGACGTTTGACCCGCGGCAAAACGCTTTTGCGACAAATCATATGTTTTTGCCGCCAAATCACGCGCATCAATCAAAGATGATAAATTGTCGCGCAACATGTCATAGCGATTGATTGCGTTGTTATATTCTTCGGTTGTGATTTTCTTGGCCTGGGCCAGGTCTTCGCGTGCCGCTTCGGCATTCATTGCTTCGACCGTTGCGTTGGCGCGATTTAACCCACCGTTGAAAATCGGCATCTGTAATGCCAGCCCCCAGGACGCAGACTGACTGCCCTTTTTATCAAACAGGTGGCCGATATCGCCCGCCATTGACGAATAAGTGTACGACGCAGTCGCCGCCAATGTCGGATAATTGTTCGCACGTTTTGAACGCGCGGCGCGTTCGTACATGTTCACCTGTTCGTCCAGAATTTCCCACTGGGGCGTTGACTTTAATTCGCCCGCGTTCAATGCGGCAAATTCAGATGGGAAACTGTCTGTTAAAACCAATTCTTCGTTCACATCAATGCCCGCCATAATTTTCAACATACGATGGGCGGTGTCACGATTGAATTTTACCTGGGCCAGATTTACTTCTTTGGAAATAATGTCTGATTCAATTTTTAACAGGTTGCTGCGATTGGCACGACCGGCAGATGTCAGTTTGCTTTTTGCGGTGCGCGCGTTTTTCAAATCTGTTTCAGACAAAAGCACCATTTCATCAGTCATTTTCGCCGTCCAATACAGGTCGGTTGCCGCATAGCGAACTTCACGACGCGTTAATTCCTGGGACGATTGTGCCATTTTAATCGCAGATTTTACCGACTTGACCGCGTTGCCGATTTTACCAAATGTATAAATAGGCTGGGTAAATGTCAGACCCGCCTGGAAAATATTATCTGGAATTTCGATGAATACAGACTGGTCCTTTAACGATTCAGACAACAGACCGCCCATTTCAGGTGGCAATTCAATCCCCATAGACTCAGACGGATTTTCAACGTTCACCATATTCATGTATGACGCAGTACCGTCAATCGAAAACCAACGGTTGGCATTGGCCGCATCCAGGGATGCTTCGGCCTTGGATACATTGGCCTGGGCCTTTTTCAAATCATGGGATTCATGTTCGATTTTCGCAACCGCATCTTTTAATGACAAATCCAAAGAATACGCCGGCGAAAAACAAATGCCGGCGCATAAACATGCGACCATCGATATTGATTTGTATTTATGCATTATTCAACTCCACTTTCTTGATAACATCGCGCATTGTGCGTAACGCTTCGGTCAGGCGCGCTTCGTCTTCGCGGGAAATGTTGGCAAACACACGTTCAACACCCGCACGGAACAAATTCATCGCAACAACCGCCAATTCCGCGCCACGTTCTGACACACAATACCATGTGTTACGACGGTCGTTTTCATCAATCGTGCGAACGACCAGGCCGTCGGCCTCTAACTTTCTGAATGCAGCACACAGGTTCGGTGCCGACACATGTTCGCGACGCGCGATATCTTTTAACTTCGCACGACCACCATTGTGCAGACGCACCAAAATTGACATCATTTGACGCGGATAGCCGGTCGTATCAACACGATCCAGGCGCAGTTTTTCTGCGATTTTATCCAGCGTCCAAATATTTTCTTCCATTAAACGAACAAATTCCTTGCGCGCCATTTGTATCCCCTGTATAATAGGTTTGATTTAGATTTTTATTAAAAATCTTAATTATTATATATTTTAATCATTTAATTTCAAGTGTTTTCTGAAAAAAATTCTAAAAAAATATTTTCATTTGATAATTTTTGTTTTATATGCCACATTGGTTCGGCAAAAAATTATGGAAGGGTACTATGAAATATAACAAAGCGTATTATTGTCAAATGTATTTTAATCAAATTTTACCGCAAATCGCAGAAATCACAACACAATCCAGGTTCGGCTATCATGGGTTAAGCCATACAAACCAAGTCGCATTATTCGGTATCGATTTGGCACACAGTATCAATCAGGATGCGTTGCCGGTGATGCTGGCGGCGGGGTTACATGATTGCGCGCGTACAAACGACGCATGGTGTACAGAACACGGTCCGCGGGCGGTTCTGGTGGGACGGGATTTTTTAGCAAAAAACTATAAAAACCTGTCAGAATCTACAATCCGACAAATATTGTACGCTGTGGGAAACCACACAATTGGACGCGTCGCGCCAGATGGAATATCCGCATGTTTATGGGACGCAGACAGAATCCGTTTATCGTGGGAATATGAATACAGGCCGGAATTCTTTAATACCGCACGCGGTCGTGAAATCGCCGCATTTTGTCGCGATGAACAACGCAGATATATCGACGAACAAGATTCTTTTTTAATTCGCAACAAAATTAAAACACGCGAACAGATTGATTTCGAACGCGAACAGGATAAATTACAAAATGAATTAGGAACTGTGTTTTGTTGTCGGCAAAAATAAAAGAACCGCCAAATGGCGGTTTTTTATTTCGTTATTTCATCGCAGATTAAATTCACCGCATTGTTTTCAACGCGCGATTTGGCCGCCATTTTATCCAGACGCGATGGATTATCAAACAATTCAGACAATGTTGATGATAACCAACGCGGGGTGAACTTAGACTGTTCCACCGCAAAACCACCACCCGTTTTGGCAAAGGATGCGGCATTGGCGGCCTGGTCTGGGTTAATATTTAATGGAACGAAAATCGCAGGACGGCCAATCGTTTGAATTTCAACGACGGTACTGGCACCACTGCGCCCGATAATCAGGTCTGCACCCGCGATTGCCGATGACATATCATGAATAAACGACAGCACGTTTGCGCGGATTTTATTTTCCGCATAAAAGCGTTGTAATTTTTCAACATTTTCAGGACGTGTTTGATGGGTGACGAAAATCTTTTTATTTTTCATAGACGCCATGGCGATGGGCACAACTTCGTCTAAAATCTGCGCCCCCAGGGAACCACCCGTCACCAACAATTTGCCATCGTGCTTTAATGGAGTGCCCGCCAGATTTATAAAATCACGACGCACCGGCAGGCCAGTATAAACAACGCGCGTTGTAGAGTTTGGAATACCGGATACAGACGGAAAACTGGTCATCAATGTTTTCACCCAGCGCATCGCAAATTTATTCGCACGTCCAATCGCCGCGTTCTGTTCATGTAAAAAGGTTGGAATATGCCATACATGCGCCGCAAATACCGCCGGCACAGACGCATAGCCACCAAACGCAACCACACGGTCGGGACGAAAAATCATAAAACGCAGCGTCAAGGCAAATGCAGATACAGCAATCTTGGACAGCGCCCAGATTTGTTTTATACGGCTTTTTGCACCAACACCCGACGCCCAAATATGCGCAAAGCGCGCGCCGGCGGGCGCGCCACGACGCACCATGTCGCGCACACGACCGTCACATGAAATTGTTATTTTATGACCACGCGATGCCAATGATTCCGCAACACTTAATGCCGGATAAACATGCCCACCAGTGCCGCCCGTCGCAATCCAAATCTTCATAGATACCCCCATATACTTATTGCTTCCACTTATCTTCGCGGATAATTGCCAATATCATACCGAACAACAGGCAATATGCCAACAGCGAACTGCCCCCGTACGATATGAACGGCAGTGTCATACCCTTGGGCGCGAACAGATTTAAGGTCGTCAACATATTAAAACAGATTTGCGTACCAAATAATGCCGCCGTGCCACCCGTCGCATACAACACAAACAAATCACGTGCATTGGTCGCATTTTTTATCAAACGACGAAATACAAAGAACAATAACAACAACAGTCCACACGCCATTATCGCACCCAAATCTTCGGCAATGGCGGCAAAGATAAAGTCTGTGTGTACGTCGGGCAGGTATTGTTTTACAAATGCGTCGTCGCCCGACCCCAGCAATCCACCGTGACGAATTGAATCAACAGAATTGTCAACCTGGTATGTGTCACCAGTGCCGGTAAAGAACGCAATTATACGACGATGAACGTGCCCCAATGTAAAGAAGGCAACCGTTAACATCAGTACCCCAATACCCGCAAAAACCGGAATCAACACCAGTGGCAATCCCGCAATAAACACCATCGCACAGAATACCAGCAAGTATAAAACCGCAGTACCAAAGTCAGGGTGGTTAAAGACAATCAAAACCGTCAAACCAAACAGTGCCAGATAATATACCCAACTGAGCCAGGTGTCAAAACGCCACGCTTCGCGATTAAAGAATATGTTCGTGCCATAGCGTTCCTTCATCCGGGATAAAAAATACGCCGTCATTATAATAAAGCCAGGTTTCATAATATCGGCCGGCATAATATTGAAAAATCCAAATGATACAAATCGCGCAGAATTGTTAATAATATGCGGCGCAACGACCGTTAATGGCAGTAATGCCAGACCAAACAGCAAATTTGCCGCCGAAACACGCAACACCCATTTGGTATTCAAAAAACTGGACGCGAATAAAAATACCAGACCGACACAATAAAACGGGATAGCCTTGACCAAATAAAAGTACCATGGCATGCCGATGCGTTCCGCCGCAACCGACCCCGCCGACACAACAAATATCGCCGACAGCGCAATCAACAACAATACACACCCCAACAGGCGACGATCAATTTCAAAATACCAACTGGTTAATTTACTGTCATCGTTTCGCGTCAGTTTGAACATAGCCACCACACCCCATCATCTTATGCGAACTTTAACAGAACCAATGCCAGACCTGAAAACAAAATCGACATGATAAAGAAACGTTCAACAATCTTGGTTTCGGTCCAGCCCAATTCTTCGAAATGATGATGCAGGGGCGCGCGCAGAAATACGCGACGACCAGTCCCAGTTAATTTACGCGTGATTTTGAAATACATTGTTTGGATGAACGATGACAGCAATATCAAAACCATCATACCTGCCGCAACGCCCATGATTATTTCAGACTTTAACAGCATCGCGACCGTACCCATAAATCCACCCAGCGCCAGGGAACCAACATCCCCCATAAATATGGAAGCAGGCTTGGAATTATACCACAAAAATCCCAGAACAGCCCCAAACGCCGCCCCCAGCACCGCATACAAACCACTTGCCATCGGCAGGAACATAACCGTATCCATAAATCCAATGCGCGTCGCACCGTAGAGCGCAACAACCAACACAACCAATACCGGCATATATAATTTTGCCAGCATACCATCCAGACCGTCTGTAATATTTGTCGCGTTCGCGCCACCGCAAATTACAAAATACGAAAACACATAATAAAACGCACCCAACGGCAAGATGATGCCCGCCCCAATCGCCAGGGAATATTCAGGGATGTATGGGGGCATGGTCTTGTTAATCAAATATGCCAGGATGACGACAAAGACACCTTCGACAACCAGGCGTGTTAAGGGCGACAGACCATTGGACGCCTTCTTTGATTGACTGGTGACCTTTTTATAATCATCGATAAATCCCAAAATCCCGAACATCACAAGTGATGCCAACGCAATCCAGCCCGTTGGATTCGACATCGGCATAAACAATGTAGCACCAATTAAAATCGCAATCACGACCAGAATACCACCCATGGTTGGGGTGCCAGCCTTTTGTAAATGCGACTGGGGGACATTTTCACTGATTGGTTGCCCCTTGCCCTGGAAGGTGCGCATGGCACGAATAAATGGGCGACCGAACAACAACATCACCAGGAACGCAACAAAAAAGCCACCCGCGAATTGCGTCCAGCCACTGGCAAAAAATGAAAAACCATGATTCAAAAAATAGTCTGTCAGCATAAAAAATCCTTTCCTTATGCTGACATTTTATCACAAAAGATTTGATAAACAAATGTTATTATATGAATTAAAATACGCCACCAACAACCGCACTGGATTTTGCCGCGGTTTGACGCGGGGCGGGGTTTGGCGATTGGCCCGATTTGAACACTTCGGTAATAATCGTGCCGTCGGGGTCGGCGGTGGCAGCGGCACCACTGCGCCGGTTAACACGCATAAATGTCATACCGTCTGGGACAGAAAACGGCTGGTTCTTTTCATCGGCCAGGGCAACACGCATAAAATCCGCAAACACACGCGCCGCCATGTGCGAACCCGCACCACGCCCCAATGATTTTGGCGTATCAAACCCCAAATAGACACCGGCAATTAAATTCTTGGAAAATCCGACAAACCAGACATCTTTGACATCATTAGATGTGCCGGTTTTACCAGCAATTGTGTGGCCGGGAACGCGCGCCTGTTTCCCGGTGCCGCGTTCAACCGCACCCTGGAGTATCGACACCATCTGGTACAGACTTTGCGGGTCGGACAATGGTTCGTCATCGGTCGTGACCGACGGCGGGGTTAATTCAGGTGACCATTCAACAATTTCTGTTTGTGTGCCATCAATCAGGCGACCATAGCGGTCTTCGATATAGTCAACCAATTTCGGCTGAATTACGCGACCACCATTGATAAACGCAGAATACCCCAAAACCAATTTTTCCAATGTCGTTTCGCCCGACCCCAACGCCATGGACAGGTTTATATTTTTCATATCGGCGGGATAGACGCCGAAACGCTGGGCGGCCTCAATCGCGTTTTCGGTTCCGATTTGTTCAACCAAACGCACCGTTGGAACATTTCGCGATGTTTCCAGCGACAGACGAAGCGGTACATCGCCCAAGAATTTTTTATCGTAATTTTCAGGTTTCCACAATGTGTCATTTTCACGCCAACCAACAATCGGCGCATCCAGAATCATTGTTTGTGGACTGTATCCGCGTTCCAATGCCGCCAAATACACAAATGGTTTGATTGTTGAACCGATTTGACGGTATGCCTGGGTTGCGCGGTTAAACGAACTGTCCTGAAATGAACGACCGCCCGTCATGGCAACGATGCGACCGGTATGCGGATTCATCGCGATAATCGCCCCCTGGAGTTGTTCGGTGCGTCCATTGTTATAAACATCCAATTCTTTGTTTAACGCGGCGGCGGCGGCACGCTGTAATTCAGGAACAATTGTTGTCTTGATGTACAGGCCCTGGTTGTACAATGTTTCGCGACCAAGTGTACCCAGTAATTGACGGCGGACATCTTCGGCGAAATATTGAAAGTCCGCTTCCATCTGGGCGGTAAAGCCACTGTTGATATTTAATTCTTCGGCGGCGGCGGCATCGGCATCAGCCTGGGATATAAATCCTTCTTCGACCATGCGGCGCAGAACATAATTACGACGTTCGACCGCACGGGTGCGATTATTCGGTGCCTTGGGCAAGGATGCCAGGAACGCACATTCCGCCAGGCTTAATTCAGACACAGGTTTGTTAAAATACATCAATGCCGCCGAACCAACACCGTACGCGCGTGCCCCCAGGAATATTTGGTTCATGTACAGGGTCAAAATATGCTGTTTAGAAAAACTGCGTTCCAGACGCAGGGCAAGTATAGCCTCTTTTATCTTGCGCGAGAGGGTGCGTTCAGATGTTAAAAAGAAATTCTTGGCCACCTGTTGTGTGATGGTTGACGCCCCCGACAGAGTTGTGTCGCGCCCCATCGCACGCAGGGCATTATTTGCCAATGCGCGGGTTATACCCTGGACATCAATGCCGGGATGCGTCCAGAAATTTTGATCTTCGGCGGCGATAAACGCGTTAACCAACATCGGCGGCATATCCGCGTAATCAATAAAGACACGGCGTTCTTCGGCGTATTCTTGTAATAACGAACCGTCGGACGCATACAGGCGCGTCGCAACCGGCGGGGCATAGGTTGCCAATTTTTTGTAATCCGGCAAATCGTTGCCATACACCAGTACCAACGCCGCCAACGACGCAATACCGGCGACAAACGCCCAAAAGAATATATTTAATAATATGCGCAAGAATTTCTTGAATTTCATAATAAATAGATTCTAGGACAAAAATGGGACGTTTGCAAATGTTTAGTTCTGTTTAGTTTTGGATTTGCGTTTGGGGGCATCTTTTTTGCCCAGAATTTCCATCTGCATTTGTATAATTAAATTTTCCTTGTCATGAATTTGCTGTAACAATGTTTCGTTTTCTAGTTTGATTTTGTCCAAGGCCTGGCGACTGACGACCAATTGGGTTGCCATTTTCTGGTTGCGTTTGCGATTCAAAAAGAACGCAAACAATGCACCACATATCGCGCCGGCAGATGCACTGATTAAATCAAAAAGTGTTTCCATTAAAGCCATGGAAACACTTTAACATTTGTGGATTAAAAATTCACTGGGTTTATTTTCGCAGACCGGTCTTTTTATCAATCCAGACCTGTTCTTCGGCGATTTCCATCATTGGCAAATCAGATTTGCTGTCTGAATAAGCACGGACGACATGCGGAATAATCTTGTTCGCGCGCGCCCATTCATCCATTGCCAAAACCTTGTTTTTACCCCAGCACAGAAATTCATATTTCCATGGCTTTTTCTTGTCCATTTTGGAACAAAATACCGCGTCAAATTTCATGTCACGCACCAATTGTGGCAACAGATAATCAGGACTGGCCGAAATCATTAAAACTTTGCGACCGGCGTCACGTTCAGATTGAACCTTTTCTTTGGCCCAGCCGAAACGTTCGCGCTTGTGCTGTTTAATAAAACCAGGGGCGAATTTTTTCACCATATTGGGCGTTAAAAAACGACGGATGTTTTCACGCCACCAAACACCGTCTGGATGAACCCAGCGCGCAACACCACAGATGGCCATCAGTGGCAAAAACAACCATGGACGAATACTGCGACGAAAGCAATAACGCGCAAACGCAACGTTTGAATCCAGACCAGACAAAGTTCCATCAAAATCAAATAAAACAACTTCTGTTTTTTTTAGCATATAAATTTACCCTTTGTTTCGTTATTCAGTGCGAATTATAACAATCATTTATTTTTATGCAAGGTATTGTCGTCAAAACAATATTTTCCACTTGCGTGCGATTCGGCATTTGTTCTATGATTGTGACGAAGGGAAGAACATCATGCGTCGTTTTACAATCAGTGTATTGTCTATGTTTGTTATACTGCCAACGGTTGCATCCGCACGGTTGCCGGTCGTGAACATCGCGTCGGGCGCGGTTTCCGCACGAAACGCATTTGGCGAAGGTATTGAAAAAAAGGCTAAGGTCACCCCCACAGCAACACGCACAAAAACCGTTGTCGCGCGCAGCGCAAAAAAATCTGCGCCGGTGGATATGGGCGAACAAATGCTGGCATCCAATGATGTGTTGGCGCCGCGTCGCCCCAGTGATGATTTGTGGGCAAAAAATACCGCACCGGTGGTGGCGGACAATTTCGCATTACGCATGCCAAGCGCAAGTGAGTTTTCTGTGATTCGTTCTGATTCTTTGTTGCCAGAAGAAAGCCTGGACAAAAAGGTCGCAATCGCAACACAAAAAACTGAAAACATCAGCACAGCGTCACCACTGTCTGAAATCGATAATCAAATCGCACGATTAACCGAATTACAAAAGCGCGCCGAAGAAAGCGTACGATATGTTTCACCACGCGTTATCGCTGCGCCAATCACAGAAACAAAAACAGAAGAGCCTGTGCGTGTCGCAACCGCCACTAAAAAGGCCGAGACAGAAAATGTATCACTGCGTCGTATGGTCGTGCCAATGACAGATGATGTGGTTGTACGCAGCGTTGAAAAAAATACTTCGCCACGAATTGTTGCCGTGCGCGACGATATGACAAAAATGACACCGGCACAGTTGCGCCAGGCGTTCAGAAAAACATTTCTGTCTGAAAATAAACACCTGTCAACATATGCGATTGATGACAGTTTTGATGTAGCCAGTGATATGTCATCGTCAATCGAAGGATTTACCGCACAACGTGATATTTCCGAAGGTGGTGGCATTCGACCACTGGAAATCAAAATCAAATTCCGCAACGAAGATTCGGCACTGTCACGCGAAAACTATAACCTGTTGACCGAATACGCCGGCATCGTAGTTAGCAAGCCAACGCGCGCAATTCAGTTGGCCATCCCAGAACACATGACCAAAACCAAAGACGGACGCAAGTTGGCGGCACGCAGATTGGCCATCGTGGAACAGGTGCTGACCGATAACGGTGTTTCCCAGCAACGAATTGTGCCGGTTTTGTCCAATCGTGATGAATCTGGATTCGTTCTGCGCATTATTTCCAGCGACCAATACGAAACACTGACACAACAAAAGCGCGACATATTCGGCGATACAGTTGGCAGCAAAACATATAAAAGTATGTCGTGGTAAATTTCATAAATAAAATATTAGAGTTTCTGTTTCCGCCGGCGTGTCCATTATGTGATACGCCGGTGTCAACACATGGTGAACTGTGCGCCACATGTTGGACAGAAATAAACTGGATTGAAAATCCAAAATGCGCACGGTGCGGATATCCGTTTCCCGCAGATTTAGATTTAGGCGGGACGCCATTGTGCCCAGTTTGCGCCGCAGGCAAGTCAGAATTAGATTGGATTCGTTCGGCATGTGTATATGACAACGCATCCAGGGCGGCAATGTTGCCGTTCAAGCATGCCGGCAAAATTAAATACGCGGGATTTATGGCACGCGCAATGATTTGGGCGTTGCGCGATATTAACTTGGACGCGGATGTTATTTTGCCCATACCATTGGCAACACGACGGTTGTTCAAGCGCGGATATAACCAGGCAACCCTGTTGGCGCGACCAATCGCGCGTGCGTATGGGATTAAAATGGATTTAGATTCAGTGCGTCGTAAATATCGTGACGACATGGGACACAAGAACGCGCGTGAACGCGCAGAAAATATTCGCGGCGTGTTTTCTGTGGTGCGACCGGACAGAATCCGCGGCAAGAAGATTTTATTGGTTGACGATGTTATGACCAGTGGCGCAACATTTTCAGAAATGCGTCGCGTGTTAATCGCGGCAGGCGCAGCGGCCGTTTATGGTGTGACATTTTGTCGCGTTGTGCGCGCAATCTAGGAAAACTGTTTTTGATTGCTGTCCAGGATTCGTGTGCGCATTTCTTGGGCGATGATGCGCGCCGAACACAGATTGAACAATTGTAAAATTTCTGATTCGGAAACAGTGCGTGCCTTGGCACCAGAAGAAATGTCAACGCGCGCGATAACACGGTCGTTAAATTCAATCATATACTCAATACCATGGTCAATATAGGTACGACGCAGATAAAGCGTCGATCCACCAACCAAAATCGTATATTCATGAAATTCACCATCGGGATCAACATATACAGACACCCAGCCACTGTCAATGGACAGACGGACAATTTCACGCAGTTCTGGCGAAAGTTCCAACATATTACTCATACTTGACACAATAGCACAGAAACAGCATTTGTCAATAAATATAAGAAATGTTGATTAGCATTTTATTTTTCAGCTGACAAAGAATACAGCGACGGGAAAATCATGGACCCAAAACCTGGGCACAGGTTTGTGGAAGCCAGTTGTGAATAAATAAAAACCCCGCCATTTGGCGGGTGTTTTTATTTGGGGGTGTTATCACCTTTCATATTATTCCACTCGGTTTCCAGCCAGGTACGAACAGCCACATCACCATCATCCATACCAATCGCATCCTGCATACACTGTTCGCGGATTGCCGCGGAATCGGTGCTGGTGCGTGGGTCGGACGCCGCGTCCGCGCCGGTACCGTTCAGGATTTCGTTCAATGTCACAATGTTGCGACATGTGTTCGTTGTGTAATCCTGGGTGTTGGCACAGGTTGTGCTGTCCGCCTTGTCAATAACAGCCTTGAACTGGGATGTTGATGGATTACATACCATTTCTTCGTAGCACGATGGGACGTTCGCAACCTGGGAACAATATGTGCGGATACGCGATACCGTCCAGACACTGTTTTTGCCAGGGCCGTGCGCGTCCAGTTGCGCGTCGTAACATTCGTACAGTTCACTGATACAGGCATCAAAGTTTGTGCCAGCCTGAATCGCACGCGACAAGATTGTTTCTGTTTCTTCGGTTGCGAATTCCAGACGCTTTTGCTGCAGGGCCTGTTGGGCGGCAACCTTTTGATAACCGATATTCTGGGCGGTGGTGCGCAACTGTTCACCATAGGCGTCACAGTCGGCGTTCGCGTCCAGGGCATATTTTTGCATAATGCTGCGGCGCGCGTCCGCAACCGGGCCACGCAGATTTGAATACGGGTCGCCCGATGTTGATGTATAACCAAAGCAAGATGCGGTATTCGATGCGGAATAACCACTGTTCGCCTTGACAAAGTTCAATTCATATGTGCCGGAATTGTTCACGGAAATCTGGCTGTTGTAATTATATGGACACTGGCCCGCGCCATTTGAACATTTTGTGCCAGATGGTGGGGTGCCGCACGCTTCGTAAATGCCGTTAAAACAGGAATCCAAAACGCGTGAACATACATTATTGTGGGCATATTCGAACAATTCATACCCCCATGTTTCCGCCAGGGAATCTTTTAAATCGTCGGCCGAATCCAACGCGCCGGCAAATCCGCCCAGACCGCTGACCGCCGCAGACAGATTATTGTATGACGCCAACAGGCCGTCATTATCGTCGTCCAGAATTGTTATGGTCTGTTCCTTGGCATCGGCCCACGCCTGAAGTGATGCCAGGATGTCGGAACCACTGCCGTCCAGGGCATCGACATCAAATCCAAATGAGTTTGCACCATCCCCGGTTGACGAACAGTAAGAAGGCATTGTACAGGTCGACACCTTGCCGCCATTTTCACCGTATATACCGTGGTTATAACACCATTCGATTGCTTCTTCGGAACTTTGGCCATATTTGTTGGTCGTATCCTGCCAGGAAACACAGTTCATAACCTTTTCAGCGTCGGTTAACAGGAACGCATCGGATACATCTTTGCCCTTGTTCGCGATTAACAATGCCAATTCACCAGATACCTTAATCAATTCTTCGTTTGCGGTTTCCAGGGCGGTTTCAGCCTCGGCAAATGCCTTGACACGGCCGGCACAGGCACAACGACGCTGGGCCGAATTACGCGCGGTACAAATTTCGTCCATACAGGTATAGTATGATTCCATACAGTTGCTGAACGCGTCAGCCGAAATCAAACCAGTTGTGGAATCAATAATGTTCGAATAGTTGCCGGTGTACAGTTTGCTGGTCAAATAAGAATATGTTGGGGTGGTCGCAGAAGCCTTGGACCCGCGTATCGCACTGCCCTGTAACGAGATGCGGGCATTGTTCGCCGCATCGGTTGTGGCGGTACGGGCGCGAACCGTGCGAACACGATTGGCATTGGCACGCGATGTCGCCGCCGTTGTACGGGACACAACATTACGCGATGTGGCACCGTTCGCACGCGCAGCATTCGCACGCGATGTGACGGCACGGGATTGGACCGTACTGCGCGACACGGTTGAACGCGACGCATTACCAGATGTGCGCGAAGCATTTGCCGTGGCACGCGGATTGGCGCGCGCATTTCGCGCATTGCCAGACGCACGCGATGCGTTTGCCGTCGCCACAGAATCAACCGGCGCAATCGGATCAGCAAACACCGCACGAATTGATAACATTGTCGAACATACAAAAAACGCCCCAGCCAACAAAAAGACCGTGCTTATCGCATTTTTGACAGAATTCGCAACTTTTTGACTTTTCATAAAAAACTCTCCTTGTGTTCTGGAACGCCCAGAAACCCAACCTTTCTATACACAAACACCATGCATGACGCATGTATGTTTATCTTGATTATATCAATTTTTTTTAGGTCTGTAAATAGTTTAGTCGCGCACAAAAGGCGTTATTTTAAGATTTTTATCAAATAGATTCGACGACAAATACACGGTATAATTTTCCATATGAAGCGCATTATGATTTTCTGTTTGTTTATGATGCCCTGGACAATAAACGCAAACCCAATGTTTGGGGACGAAACCCGCAACAGCATTGGAATATACGCAGCACAAAGCACTGGACACGGCGACCTGGGGCATTTGGTGTGGCCGTGGGATTGGGAAATAAATCCTATGACAATCACAATGATTCAATACAGCCAGCCGATTAACTTGCTGCGTTTGCCAGGGCGCGTGAATATTCACGCGCTGCAAAATTTCGCATACAGACACAATGACGGCGCGTCATTTGGCGCAATTGGCGTTTCGTGGGATGTTGTATTCGCATCAATTTGTGGATGGTACATTGGCGCAGGAATCGGCCCGTACATGCGCGACAGCGGGGATGAATATGTGGAAAGCAGACTGGTATTCGGGGAACGAGTGTTCATCGGCAAAAACATTGGCGAACGCGTACGCGCAGAAATATTGACCCAGCACTTTTCAAACGGCGATTTTACAAACCTGAACCGCGGATTTAATTTTCTGGGACTGGGTATAAATTACAGTTTTTAACACACAAAAAAACCGCCATGTGGCGGTTTGCTTAATCGTATGGATTGTCGGATTTTTCGTATTCAATCACAATTGGCAGATGTTCCCACTTTAACGCGGTCGCAATACCACGACGCAAATACCGCGTGTACGATTCCGGAATATCAGACGCACCACCCACATTTATTGTAATTCGCATTGGATGACGACCAGTTTGACGGGCAAACTTAATCTTCATCGGGCGTTTCAAGCGTGACAATGGTGGCTGGCGGTCGGCGACCAGTTTTTCAACAATACGATTTACCAGACTGGTTGGTGCCTGGGCCGACGAAATATCCCACTGTTCATAAATACGGCGAAACATATTCTGAACCCCCATGCCAGTTTCAGCCGATACCGCCAAAATCATAGGCTTGATAATCTGGTGGAACGAATTTGAAAACTGATGCTTTAATTTCAGCAATTTTTCATCGCGAATTTCGGGTTCAACCAAATCCCACTTGTTCAGGGCAACACATAAAATCTTGCCCGCGTTATAGACACGCGCCGCAATCCCCAGGGCCTGGTTTTCAATATTGCGCGTGGCATCAACCATCAAGATTACAACGTCCGCCTTGTCAATCGCGTCCAGGGACTTTAACGCAGATAATGTTTCAACATCGTCGGTGACACCCGCCTTGCGACGCAGGCCGGCGGTGTCCATCAATACAATATCACGACCATAGAACTTGGTCGGGATTTTTACCGTGTCACGGGTAATGCCAGGCGCATCCATAACAATTTGGCGCCGTTCCCCCAGCACACGATTTACAAATGTCGATTTACCAACATTGGGTTGCCCCAGAATAGCAATTTTAATGCGATTATCAGATTGCCGTTCAGGCACAGGCGCATCCGCCGCAGAACCTGCGATTTTGTCCAAAAACGCATAAATATCTTCGAACCCGCGTTTGTGTTCGGCAGATACCAAAACCGGTTCGCCAAAGCCCAACTTATAGAAGTCATGGATGTTGGATAGGCGCTTTTCCGATTCGCTTTTGTTCACCAACAACAGTACCGGCGCACGGGTTTTACGACGCACCAATTTCGCCCAATCCAAGTCTTCGTTTGTCAGCCCCACACGACCATCAACAACAAATAAAACCGCGTCCGATGTCGCAACCGCATCAATCGCCATGTTGGTCGAATCCAACGCAATCCCAGAATTCGCACGTTCCAGGCCCGCTGTGTCGTACAGCGTGTATGGACGGTCGCGAAATGTGCCCGAAATTGTGTCACGCGTGACACCGGGACGGTCGTGAACCAGCGCGTCGCGCGTCCCAGTCAGCGCGTTAAAAAGTGTTGATTTGCCCGTGTTTGGGCGGCCAGCTATTGTTATCTTTATCATTGCTTTTTTTCCGTTGATTTTTTGTAATTATAAAGCAAAAATATAAATAATCAAATTAGGGGTGCCACTATGAAGAAAAAATTTAAAAACGCATTTAAACGCGTTCGCAATCTGATTATTAACCCAAAACGCTATTTCACAAAAATTGTCGCAGACGGCAACATGGAAGAATCAATGTTAAAGGCATACCTGTATGGGTTGTTGGGCGGGTGCTTGGTGTTGTTAATCGGCCTGATTGGGAAAGCAGAACTGACACTGGGGGCCGTGTTTAACGCAATCATTATTGTACCTGTGTTGGCGGTGACATTGTTGTTTGTGTTTGGCGGATTGTTGATGATGGTCGCCGAAATCACCGGCGGGGAACGCGATTGGGAAATCGCAACCAAGGGATTGGCGTCGGTATTCTTTGTGTATCCAGCGATGTTGGTTTTAAGTTCGTTGGCGTTTAATTGCGCATCCCTGTGGATTATCAGTATTTTGATTGACGCGTATGTGTTGTTCTTGTTCTATAATATTTCACTGTATTGTCTGCGGGGGAAACGCGCAAATGTTATATTGGTTATTGGGATTTTAGCGTTGTTTATTGTGACGCTTTATATAACAGATTTTCGGACGGGGTGGTTGGTGCTGAAAAACAGCCAGGCCGCGCTGATGTGTGGGGTTTAAGAAAAACCGGCGTTATGCCGGTTCTTTTTTTTAGGTACAATTTTTTATAAAAATATCAGAATCTGCGTGTTATAATATCGGATGTTCAAAGAGAGAGAAGTTCGATGAAGAAGAAAAGCGCACCAGACACCATTATATCGCTGAAAAATATTAACAAAAGTTTTCCAATGGAACTGGGGGGCGAACAACAGGTTTTGTTTGATATAAATTTTAGTGTCAAAAACGGCGAGTTTGTGGCGGTGATGGGGCCGTCGGGTTCTGGCAAATCGACGTGTATGAATATTATCGGGGCACTGGATACGCCAACATCGGGCGTATATGAACTGTACGGACGCGATGTGACAGGATTGACGCCAGACGAACTGGCCACCGTCAGAAACGAACATATCGGATTTGTGTTTCAGCAATTTAATCTGCTGTCTAAGCGCAGCGTATTGGACAATGTTATGTTGCCGTTGATGTATCGCGGGATGCCCATGGATGAACGCGTGCGCCGCGCCCGAGAAATGTTAAAACGCGTAGGACTGGAAAACTTTGAATCATATTTGCCAACACAACTGTCGGGTGGGATGAAACAACGCGTCGCAATCGCACGCGCGTTGGCGGGCGAACCAAAACTGATTTTAGCAGACGAACCAACCGGCGCGCTGGACAGCAAAATGGGAAACGAAATTTTACAGTTCTTTAAAAAGTTGAACAAAGAAATGGGAATCACAATCGTGATGATTACGCACGAATTTGATATCGCAAAGTATGCCGACCGATTGATTCATATTCGCGACGGCAAAATCAACTATGACGGGCGCGTGCCGCGCAATGATGACAAACTGTAAACCGGGCGGTGGGGGAATAAAAAAATGACATTTAATGATATTTTAAAAGAATCTTGGTTATCCATCAGCGGTAATAAAATCCGGTCTTTTTTGACGGTGCTGGGGATTATCATCGGGGTTATGGCGGTGGTGATTATGGTTGCTGTGGGCGAAACCGTCCAGAAAGAAATCACAGACCAATTTTCATCACTGGGAACAAATACAATTATGATTCGTGCAGGCGCGGCGCA
Organism: Candidatus Enterousia sp.; assembly: GCA_045546195.1. GTDB lineage: Bacteria > Pseudomonadota > Alphaproteobacteria > Rs-D84 > Rs-D84 > Enterousia. The sequence goes on along the minus strand of JAZQCH010000001.1, from coordinate 258,061 downwards.
ATCGGCGGGCGTGCGAACGGGAAATCGACAAACACTGACCATCCAGGACGCAGAATTTATTGGAAAATTGCCCGATGTTATGGCGATTTCGCCGGTTCAGCCAGGTTCCGCCCAGGTAATTTATGGTAATAAAAACTGGGGAACATCTATGATGGGGGTCTATCCAGACTATACAATCGTTCAAAATATCGAAATGGAACATGGAACATTTTTTGATAACAGCGCGGTACGCAACGCATCTACATACGCTGTTATCGGGCCGGAAACCGCCGAGGAATTGGGATTGCCCGCAAATCCGGTGGGCGAAGTTATTCGTATTCAAAACACGCCGTTTGTCGTTATTGGTGTCACACGCGCCAAGGGTGATTCCGCCATGGGCAGCCAGGACGATATGGTTATTGTGCCAATTACAACACTGAAAAAACGTGTCCAAGGGTCAAGATTCCCAAATTCTGTTAATATGATTGCGCTGAAATTATTTGCGGATGCGGATAACAATCTGGCGATTGAACAGATGACCGCGCTGTTGCGGCAACGACACAGACTGAAAGATGATGCGGTGGACGATTTCCAAATTATGGATATGAAACAGGTTATGGAAACAATGACAACCGTGACAGGGTATATGAAGTTGCTGTTGATTGCGATTGCAGCGGTGTCGTTGCTGGTGGGGGCAATTGGGATTATGAATATGATGCTGGTATCGGTCGCAGAACGCACACGCGAAATCGGTATTCGCAAGGCAATCGGCGCACGCGAACGCATGATTATTATTCAATTTTTATCTGAATCAGTGCTGATTTCATTTATTGGGTCTATGGTCGGATTGATTGTTGGTGTTGGGTTAAGCCAGGGGGTCGGACGCTTTATACTGGGGTATAATGTGCCGTTCAGTATTTGGCCAGTGGTTTTGTCGGTATCTGTTGCCGTTGTCGTCGGATTGTCGTCGGGCGTAATGCCGGCAATTAAGGCCGCAAAGTTGAACCCAATCGACAGTTTACGACATGAATAATTTGGCATGGGGCAATAGATATCTATGCCTTGAAAACTGGTAATTTATGCTTTATACTGATTGGCATGAAGATTTTAAACCGGTATTTTTTGCGACAACTGATTGCGATTTTCATTATGCTGTTGCTGATTTTAACAGGATTGGCATGGATGATGCAGATTATGTCCATGATGAAATTTCTGTTGAAATATGGAATTGATGTGGGCAGTTTTTTAGGGCTGACCGCGCTGATGATACCGTTTATCGCATCGATTATTGTTCCGTTTGTTTGCTTTATTGCTGTGATTTTTGTGTATAACAAAATGATTGCCGATAACGAAATTACTGTTATGGCGGCGTCAGGATTGTCACACAGTCAGATTGCACGACCGGCATTGATTTTGGGTACTGTGTTAATGGTGCTGAATTTTATACTGAATCTGTGGATTGTGCCACGCAGCCAGGCACTGTTTTATGACACACAGTGGAATTTACAATACGGTATGGCGCATATGAAATTACAGGAAAGCGCATTTACAGAAATATCGGATGGTTTGGTTGTTTATGTTGACCGGGTGAACGGACATGATTTGGCACACGTTATGTTGTCTGATATGCGCGACGAAGAATCACCGTCTATGATTTTTGCCGAAAAAGGTAAGCTGGTGTCAACAATACGCGGGTTGTCGTTGGTAATGACAAATGGGTCTTTACAGGCATCGGGCAACACAATGGTGACGGGTACATTTGAAACATTTGATATGGATTTGAACCTGGTGGACAAGGATGGAAATAATTCGTTCCGCGTGCGCAGAATTTCCACACCAGATTTGATGCGCATCGCATTCGATGCCGAAACAGAAAAACAGCACAAGATTGTGTTGTCTGAATTATGTAATCGATTTTTAAGCCCGGTTATGAATCTGATACTGGCGGCGTTGTGTGCGGTGATATTGCTGCGTTCGTCGCTGTTGCGTCGTCGTACCAGTTTTGCACCGATGATTGCAGTTGGGGCAATGGCAGCAGTGATGGCATTGTATATGTCACTGTCAAATATGGTGACCAGTTTAACAGGTTTCGGATTGCTGACAATCGGACTGGGGATTTTATTGTTTGTGATATTGGCGATACTGGCAAAGAAATAAATGAAAAAAGTTAGTTCATTTTTATTGATGTGTTTGGCATCTGGGGCGGCAGGTGCGATGTCGGTTAATATGGATGAACCGCATACAATTGTCGCAGATAAAATTGAATATGATGTTAAGTCAGAAACAATAAAAACCATCGGTGATACAGAAATCGTGAACCAGTCGGGTCAGCGTATGACACTGACTGATTCATACATCACACAACAGGGCGAAGAACTGTCGGGGGATGATATAAAACTGTGGCTGGGCGACCATGTGTATGTCGAATCAGACAACATAACGCGGCGCGGTGATTTAACAATCGCCCGTCACGCGACATTTACAGCGTGTGATGATTGTGACGCATATGGGGATGCGTGGGTAATTTCAACGTACAAAATCATCCATGATATGGAATCGCGCATGCTGAAATTTTACAGCCCAGTGTTGCGCACATACGATATACCTGTGTTGTGGTGGCCGTACTTTGAAATGCCCGACCCGGGGGTTAAGTACAAGACTGGATTTTTGATGCCTGATTTCGCATCGACGAATAAAATGGGAACCCAGATAAATGTGCCCGTGTATATTTCTTTGTCTGACACGCACGATATGACGGTGACATTTTCATATCTGACCCAAGAAAATCCGTTATTCCAAATCGAACACAGATTAAACGCCGACCATTCTGAATATCGCACCCAGGGTTCGTTCACACACAACCGCGAAGGGGAAAATCGTTGGCATATATTTAACGACGATGTAATCGAACTGGGTGAATATGCGCGGGCAACTATATTCTTAGAACGCGCATCTGATAAAACATATTTACAGAAATATGGGTTCTATGACGACCAGCCGTATTTGGATTCAGGCGCAAAATTAGAACTGTTTGGACAAAGCAGTTATGTCGTGGCGGACGCACATATATTCCAAGAACTGCGCGACAGTACCGGTATTCAGACCACGCCACCCGACGGGGATATTTTGCCAAATATACGCGCAGTTCATCAGACGGCACCGCTGTTTGGTGAAACATACGCAACATTTAGCGCGGATGTTTTGGGAATTTCGGGGGACGGAACATCGGCCCAGCGTATGATTGGGGACGCGCGTTTGACCACGCCGTGGACGTTGTGGGGCGGAAATCGATTAACCGCCAGTGTTTCGGCACGATATGACCTGTATCATTTCGATAATACATTGATGGCGGATGAACTTACCACATTTTCAGGTTTTAAAAACCGTTTCTTGCCCAGTGGGTATTTAGAGTGGGGATTGCCGTTATTCAAACCAACCAGCAACTGGACCCAGATTCTGGAACCGCGGGCACGTATTACTTTTATGCGTGAAATGGACGCGGAAACATTTGCGTACAGCAATGATTCAGCCGGTACAATTTTGACGGATTCAACCCTGTTTTCAGACAATCGTTTTGCGGGCCTTGATTTGTGGGAAAATGGTACATATGCGGACTATGGTGTGCGTTGGGCGGCGTTTAACGAAGAAGGCACTAATGTCGAAGTATTCTTGGGGCAATCGTACGATTTTACCGAACGACCAGATACCGCATTAGACACAGGATTCCGTAATGGTTTGTCGGACTATGTCGGGCGCATCAGTTATAATAATATGAAATGGCTGGGGCTGGCGTCGCGATTCAGATTAAATCAGGATACTTTGGCGTTGCGTCATATCGAAACATCCGCAAATATTGGGTCGTCACGAAACTTCTTTAATATAGGGCATATTTGGTCACAGCACTGGAATACAGAACTGGGGGAAAACATCGATATTAACGAAGCAATCATTGGCGCAGGTGTACAATTAACAGACCGTTGGTCGGCGCGTTGGAACGCAATCTATAATATCGAAGCCCAGGCATTTCAACGACACACAGGCGGGTTCTTTTATAACCACCCATGCTATTACATGTCAATCGAATATCGTCGTGATAACGCGATTAAAGAAGACTATGTCGGAACAACTACGTTCCAATTCAGATTTGGTATGGCAATTAACGGCCAGCAATATTAAGAAAGGAAAAATAGGATGAAAATAACAAAAGGCATTTGCGCATTGTTGTCTGTATTTTTGATGGCACCGGCATTTGGGGCAACGGTCGTCGCATCGGTGAACGGCACACCAATCACAGATACAGATGTCACAGCGCGAACAAAACTGATGGCACGCCAGGGACAGACATCAACCGATAATCGTCGTGTCGCACTGCAAAGCATTATTGACGACAGTGTCAAGTTAGCATACGCACAGAACTTTAATGTGATTCCAGATGATAAAACAGTGGACGCAGAACTGAAAAAAATGAATCTGGGGGATTTAAGCGCAACCGAACGCGAAATGGCACGGAATGCGATGCGCGCAGAAATCGCATGGCAAATTATTGTTGCTCGTACCGTTATGCCGACCGTTGATGTGACAGACGAAGATATCGCAAATGAACGGGCAAACCTGGCGCGGGAACACGGATTGCCGATTGAAATGACAATTGTACGTCTGACCGATGTGCCGGCGGATATCGCAAAAAAATTAACAAAACCAAAATCGTGTGACGATGCCCTGGAAATGGCAGAATCATTTGGTGGGGTGCCCCAGAAGTTCACCGCATTACAATATGAATTGGCGGCAGATTTGCGTGAACGGGTCGCGACCCTGCCAAATATGACATGGTCACAGCGCGCAGATGATGGAACGGTGCTGTTGGTGTGTAAGACCAAAAAGACAGATGAATATAAAAACCTGGACAAGGTTATCGAACAAAATACGATGTATAAACAGGCGATGTTTATGGCAGACCAACAGTTAAAACAACTGCGACGCAAGGCAGTTGTGGTTATCAATGACGAACGGTATAAATTATGAAAAAAATCCTATTTAACCTGACGGACGGGGAACTGGAAAAATTTATAGTTGATATGGGGCAACCGCGTTTTCGCGCAAAGCAAATTCGCGAGTGGCTGAACCGGGGCGCGCCAGATTTTATGTCTATGAAAAACATACCGGAAAATCTGCGGCGGGAATTAGATGCGGTGGCGCAAACACTGCCCGTAAAAATCGTGACCAAATTAGAATCAAGTGACGGGGAAACAACAAAATTCCTGTTGGAACTGAACGACGGCGAACAGATTGAGTGTGTGTTAATGCGCACAACATACGGCAACAGCGTCTGTGTCAGTTCCCAGGCCGGATGCGCAATGGGATGTAAATTCTGTGCCAGTACGCTGTTGGGATTAAAACGCAATTTAACCGCAAACGAAATATTCGCCCAGATTTTGGTCGCACAATGGGAACTGCGTGCGGATAAATTTGCCGACAAACCAATTCGGCCAAATGGTGACGCAAACAATGGTGATGTGTCGCACATTGTTATTATGGGTACGGGCGAACCATTACAAAACACCGAAAATGTTATCGACTTTATCGAACGCGCAAATCACGATATGGGGATTGGATGGCGACGCATCACGGTGTCAACATGCGGGATTGTGCCGGGCATTGACCGTTTGATTGAGTGGGGACGACCGATTAACCTGGCGATTTCTTTACACGCACCAACAGACGAATTGCGATCGCAGATTATGCCGATTAACAACCGATATAAATTAAGTGAAGTTCTGGATGCGGCATGGCGATTTACAGATAATCACAATCGTCAGTTGATGATTGAATATATCCTGTTGGGACGGCGCGATGAAAGCGGCGAAACGGTTTTATACAACGCGACACCAGAATACGCAGAAAAGTTGTCTGAATTATTACAGGGCAAAAACTGTATGGTGAATTTAATTCCATGGAACGCGGTTGATGAACGCGACTTTGCGTCGCCATCGGGTAATGCGGTACATCGTTTCCAAGATATACTGATTAAGAACGGTATTCACACACGCATCAGACGCGAACGCGGGACTGACATTGGTTCGGCGTGTGGACAATTGCGATTAAATAACGCAAAACATTAGGCAAACAAAAAACCGCCGTACGGGCGGTTCTGTTTTTTTTAGATTTCATCCCACTGGCAAATAACCGCCGCATGAACGGTATCGCCAACGCATATCTTGTGACGCGTGGTCAGCCCGTCAATCGCGACATCAACACGAATCTCAGGGGTGTCGGGGTTGATTTCCTTTTTAAAGTTTATATCGATTTTGCGCAACTTATGATTTGTGCGATATTGATAGCCAACACTTTCTGTTGCCCATACCGCATAGACCGCGTTGTTGATATGCTGGTTCACGTCAATATCGTCAAAGCGACATTTCATAACATGCGTTTTGTTTGTGTCAAAGTCTGGGAATTTTTCAAACGCACAACCGTACGCGCGATGCGGCACAACCACATCTGGCGACAGATGATTTGCCAACGGCAACGGACGACGCGTCGCCATATCAATCAAAATCCACTGGGATGTTGCGCGTACCATCAGGCGACCGTCTGCGCCGTGGATTTCAAAATCACGCGTGGCACGCAGGGCGTCCTGGCATGATGGCCATGTGGAAAATGTTAATTCTTCGCCTTCGGTTGGTAATTCGATGATATCAACCAGGTAATACATCACAACCCAGCCAACATTGTTTTCCAGACAATATGTGCGACCGCACCCCAAAACTTCGGCATGGCGGTCGGCAATCGATTGTAATTCGTTCATCAAAATCAATGGACGAACATTGCTGAAACGGTCGCACTGGTATGCCTGTAAGACGCGTTTTTCAATCAACTTTTCAGACATCAAATCCCCCATTGATTTTATTGTTTTTGTTCGGCTACAACAAAGTCCAACGCATCGCCCGTTTCAATATTATTCGCGCGCGCCGCAGATTTAATCAGACCATGTAATGCGTCCGGTGTGTCGGACGGAATTGTTAACATTTCCAGTTTCGCACCGTTGCCAATTTTACGTTCTGTGCGCAGGCCGCGGATATTTTTCAACAATTCCAGCGCAATATCCATGGTTGATACATCTGTGTCATATTCCGCGTTCACATCTGGATACGCGGTCAGGTGTAATGTTTCACCACCTTCGGTTGGTTTATAGATTTTTTGCCACAGTTCTTCGGTGGTAAATGGAATAAACGGCGCATACAGACCGATTATCGCACGCAGGACGGTGTATAATGTCCACTGGGCCGACAGTTTGGATTCAGCACTGTATTTTTCAGGCGCCCAGAAACGGTCTTTGATGAATTCCAAATACTGGTCGCAGAAGATGTCCCAGAAAAATGTATCAATCGCCGCACGGGAATTATAGTTGTCATATTTTTCCAAATGTCGACGTGTTTCGGCAATCGTCTTGTTCAATTCGGACAATACCCAGCGGTCTTCGATAAAGCGGTCGGACACAGGAATTTGTGGTGCCGACGCCGGTTCAAAATCAGACAGGTTCATCAAAGTATATTTTGACGCGTTCCATAATTTCGTCAGCAGTTTTGAACCACGTTTCACTTCGTCATCGCTGTAACGCAAATCTGTGCCAATTGGTGCCGTCGCAATCCAATAACGCAACGCGTCTGCGCCGAATTTATCAACTGCGGTTAATGGGTCGGTGCCGTTGCCCTTGGTCTTGGACATTTTTTGCCCCTTGGAATCACGAACCAGGCCGTGAAAGTTCACAGTCCGGAACGGAACATCGCCCATAACATATATGCCCATCATAATCATACGCGCAACCCAGAAAAAGATAATGTCTGCGCCGGTGTACAACAGGTCGGTTGGATAATACTTTTTCAATTCCAATGTGTCATCAGGCCAACCCAATGTTGAAAATGGCCACAAACCAGATGAAAACCAGGTGTCCAGAACGTCTGGGTCACGGGTTAATGTTTTGCCGCCTGATTGCGCGATGGCGTCCGCTTCGGTTTCGGCGACATAGACGTTGCCATCTGCATCGTACCAGGCCGGGATGTGATGACCCCACCATAACTGACGCGAAATTGTCCATGGACGAATGTTCTTCATCCATGACATAAACAGGTTATAACGATGTTCCGGCAAGAATTTTATTTTGCCATCTTCCACCGCCTCAATCGCAGGGATTGCCAATTTTTCAGCGTCAACAAACCACTGGTCTGTCAGGTATGGTTCAACCGGCACACCACCACGTTCGGAATATGGGGTTGGAATAATTTTATCTTCGACCCGGACCAACAGACCGGCAGATTCAATGTCCGCCAAGACCGCCGCACGGGCGACATATCTGTCCATGCCACGATATTTTTCTGGAACCACTGGGTTGTCATTTAATTTCGCATCAGGCGTCAAAATACACACCGGTGTCAGATTGTGACGGATGCCAACTTCCCAGTCGTCAAAGTCGTGGGCCGGGGTAATCTTTACCGCGCCGGTACCTTTTTCTGGGTCGGCGTGAACGTCCGCGATGATTGGAATTTCAATATCGGTTAATGGAATAATGGCGTGACGGCCAATCAGGTGTTTTAACTTTTCATTTTCTGGGTGGACGGCAATCGCCTGGTCGCCGAACAATGTTTCAGGGCGCGTTGTCGCAATTTCAATTGTGCCACCGCCCACCAATGGATAGTTAAAGTAATAGAATTTGCCATGCTCGTCACGGGTTTCAACCTCTAAATCCGAGACAGATGTCTGCTGTTTTGGGCACCAGTTAACAAGACGTTTTTCACGGTAGATTAAGCCTTCGTTATACATTTTGACGAACAGTTTTGTGACCGCGTTCGATAAACCTTCGTCCATGGTAAAGCGTTCGCGTGACCACACAGGTGTCACCCCCAGAACATGTAATTGGTTCATAATCTGGCCGCCTTTGTCAGCCTTCCACGTCCAGGCGGCATTTAATTTTTCATCCAGTGACAATGTGTGTGGATTGATGCCACGCTTGGACAAATCGCGTTCAACCAATAATTGGGTTGCGATGGACGCGTGGTCGGTTCCCGGTTGCCACAAAACGTCAAAACCACACATACGCTTGTAACGGCAAACAATGTCCGTCAGCACATTGTCCAACGCATGCCCCATGTGTAAATTACCCGTCACATTTGGTGGGGGCATCATAATACAAAATGATGGTTTGTTGGATGTGACATCGTTATTCCAAAATGTGTTGTTATCCCAAAATTCTTGAATCTTGGTTTCGATTTCACGCGGATTTATATTTTTGCCCAATTCTATGTTCATGTTTATCGTCCTGCGGTTATAAAAAAATAATCTGGTTCAAATCGTACCAGATTAAATTCAAATTTCAAGATATTAAGAAAAAAGACCACAATTAAAAATCCCGCCATGTGGCGGGGATTTTTTATAACTGGGCGCGAACTTCTTCGACTTCGTAGCATTCGACACGGTCGCCTTCTTTCAGGTCGTTATACTTGTCAAAAGACATACCGAATTCAACGCCACCAGATACTTCTTTGACTTCGTTCTTTTCACGGCGCAGTTGCCCAATTTTGCCGTCATAGATAACAACGTTATTGCGCAACAGGCGTACGAACGCGTCTTTCTTAATCGTACCTTCGGTCATGCGACAACCCGCAACGCGGATGCCTTTGCCCACGGTGAACAGGGCGATAACGTCCGCATAGCCGATAAATGTTTCATGCTTTTCAGGCGCCAATTTACCCGACAGGATTTCTTTGATTTCGTCTGTGATGCGGTACACAACACTGTGATAGCGAATATCAACACCGTTGTTGCGCGCCATGTCACGAACCGCAGAATCCGCACGAACGTTAAAGGCAATAACAACTGCGCCAGATGCCGTCGCCAGGCGGATGTCACCTTCGGTAATCTGACCAACGCCAGATGACAAGATTTCAACACCAACTTTGTCGGTTGCGATTTCTTTGACCATGTCGGAAATTGCTTCGACCGAACCCTGGACGTCGGCACGCAGGATAATTGGTAATATCAGTTTCTTGGACTCGTCACGTTTGGCAAACAATTCTTCCAGGGATGAACGTTTGACTGCGTTTGCTTTGTCCTTGGCCAACTGCGCGCGATATGCGGCAACTTCGCGGGTTTGTGCCTCGGTTTCCATAACGCGCAGTTCGTCACCGGCACCTGGGACGCTGTTCAGCCCCAATACCACAGCCGGCTGGCCCGGCTTAACCGACTTTACGCGTTCGCCCGCAGAGTTAATCAGACCACGAACACGACCAAATGTTTCACCAACAACGAACACATCACCGATTTTCAATGTGCCTTGGCGCATCAGAACGGTTGCGACCGCGCCCAGACCTTTTTCCATCTTGGCTTCGACAACATAGGCGACCGCAGACATTTCGGCATCCGCCGTCAGTTCCATCATTTCAGCCTGAAGCAATATCGCATCTTCCAGTTTATCCAAACCAATTTTCTTGGTCGCAGAAATTTCAACACATTGAACATCGCCACCCATTTCTTCGACCTGGACTTCCTGTTGTAACAGGTCGGTTTTAACGCGGGTTGGGTTTGCCTCTGGCAAATCGATTTTGTTAATCGCAACGATAAACGGTACGTTTGCGGCGCGGATGTGGTTAATCGCTTCGATTGTTTGGGGCATAATAGAATCATTTGCCGCAACAACCAATACCACAATGTCCGCCATCTGGGCACCACGCGCACGCATGGCTGTAAATGTTTCGTGACCCGGCGTGTCCAGGAAAGTTATCATGGCACCAGACTTGGTTTTAACTTCGTATGATGAAACGTGCTGGGTAATACCACCTGCTTCGCCGGCGGCAACGTTCGCATTACGGAACGCATCCAACAGCGATGTCTTACCATGGTCAACGTGGCCCACAACCGTCACAACCGGCGCGCGCGGTGTCATACGTTCTGGGTTCGGTTCGCGTTCCAGAATTTCTGCGTATGGTTTAACAACAACGCGTTTAACGGTCGCACCAAATTCAGTCGCAATCAATTCAGCGGTGTCGGCATCAATAGACTGGTTCACGGATACCATCATACCCATTTCCATCAGTTTCTTGATAACATTGCCGGCCTTTTCAGCCATGGCCGCCGCCAGGTCTTTGACCGTGATTGTGTCACCCAGGCTTACAACATGTTCCACCTTTTGCGGGGCGGCAAATACGGCGCGCGCCTTTTCACGGAATCGTTTCAGGGACGCTTCGGAACGGCGACGATTTGCACCGCGGATTCCGATTTCATCATCGTCATCATCGCCACCACCCATAACAATGTCGTTCAGGTGAATTTTGCCAGATTTTTTGAAATCTTTTTTAGAGTTGTTAAATTTGGTTGGACGCATGTCTTCGTCGTCCGCATTACGACCACGGCGCGATGTCCCCGCAACAGCGTTATTTGTGAACACCTTGGGGGCGGGGGCAGATTTCGGCTGGGGCGCGGCGGGCGCATCTTCGGCAACATCAGATGTATCCGCAACGGTCGCGTTTTCACGCGCAGCCAACTGTTCGCGAACCTGTTCGTATTCGCGATTTTCGCGTTCAATTTCCGCATCGCGGGCGGCGCGGGCGGCGGCCTCTTCGGCGGCGCGTTGTTTGCGTTCTTCTTCGCGCGCCTTGGCCGCAGCCAAGACGGCACGCAACTTTTCGTCGGCCGCATTTTTTGGCGCAGATGGTGCAACCGGTTCGTCACGCAATTCCTTGCTGCCGGGGGCGACGACGCGACGACGACGTTCGACAAAGACCGCGTCGCCCTTTTTGCTGCGCACCGCATCAGTTGTTACAGATTTTCCAAGTGTCAATGTTGCCATGTTTTAACAACTCCGTCTGTTTTGTGTGGTTTATTCGTTATCTTTTGTTATGCCGTATGCCAGTTCACGCGCCTTCATAATAACGCGGCCCGCCAAACGGGATGACATTGTATCTTCGCCCAGGATTTCAACCAATTCATCGGTCGCCAAATCCGCCAAATCATCCAATGATTTAATGCCAGATTCGCCCAGTTTCATGATTGTTGGACGTTTAATAAAGTCAAATGTCAACAGGTCGTCGGACATGCCCAATTTGTGACCCGCATCAATATAGTCGCGTTCAACGCGTTCCAGATAGTCTTTGGCACGTTTCTGTAATTCAGCCGCCAATTCTGGATTAAAGCCTTCGATGCTTTCCAGTTCGGAAATGTCAACAAATGCGATTTCTTCGATTGTGCGGAACCCTTCGGTAATCAGCAGTTGGGCAATCATTTCATCAACATCCAACCCGCCGATAAACAGTTCTGTTTTTTCCTTGAATTCCTTGGCACGGCGTTCTTGTTCTTCGGCTTCGTTCATAACATCGATGTTCCAGCCGGTCAACTGGGACGCCAGGCGAACGTTCTGGCCACGGCGACCAATCGCCAATGATTGCTGGTCTTCGTTAACAACGACGGCCGCGCTGCGTGTATCTTCGTCAACGATGATTTTTGCGACCTTGGCCGGTTGCATCGCGTTAACAATGAATACGGCTGGGTCTTCGGAATACAGAATAACGTCAATCTTTTCACCATGACATTCGTTGATAACAGGCTGGATACGGGTACCCTTAATCCCAACAGTCATACCAACGGCGTCAATAGATGGGTCCGCCGTTTCAACCGCAATCTTCGCATGTGAACCCGGCGCACGCGCAACGGATTTGATTTTAATAATACCTTCGTAGATTTCAGGCACTTCCTGGACAAACAGTTTTTCCATGAACATCGGATGTGTACGCGTCAGGAAAATCTGAGGGCCCGTATTTGAACGCGCAACATCCATAATCAAGGCGCGGACACGGTCGCCAACATTCAGGCGTTCGCCTGGGATCAATTCGGTGCCTTTGATATAACCTTCGGCTTTGCCGTTGATATCGACATAAACACTGCCGAATTCGATGCGCTTTACAATACCGCTGACGATGTCGCCGATGTTGTCTTTGAATTCTTCGAACTGACGACCCTTTTCCGCGTCGCGAACGCGCGTTGTCATAATCTGTTTCGCAGTCTGAAATGCCATACGACCAAATTCAGGTTCAGGCAGCGCATCTGCGACCACATCACCGACAACCGGATTCTTGGCATACTTTTTTGCCTGGGATACCGTCAACATAGTGTTTGGATCGTATTCTTCGCCCACAGATTCTGGGGATTCGATAACATCAAACAAACGTTTTACATGTATCGCACCGTTCTTGCGATCAATATCGGCGACAATATTAAATTCTTCGCCGTATTTGTGTTTGGCAATCTTGGCAACAGCAATTTCCAGCGATTCAAAAACAATTTCACGGTCAATCTGCTTTTCCTGGGCCAACGAATCAATCGCAAGCAATAAATCCTGACGAGGCATCGATACAAAAGACATCTTCTACACTCCTTTGCGTTATTACATGTCTTAGTAGAAGGGCGGGGTTTTTTCGACCCCGCCCTTAAATTATTATTTAAGAACAATGCTTATTATAAAGACAGAATCTGAAAACGCAAGTAAAATTATAATCTTTTATAAAAATGTGGAATGTGGAATTTTTTTTATCTATAATCGGTTCACTATGATGAAAGCAATAAAATCTTTGTTTATGCCGGCGGCAAATAAAACAACAGCCGGCGCATTGGCGACTATGTTTGGTCTGGAATTGCGCGGGGACGCAAATGCGCCGGTGCGGGGCGTCGCACCAATCGCAGATGCACGCGCGGGTCAATTGGCGTTCTATTCAACAGAACAAAACAGTAATGCGTTTAAAATCCTGCCCATCAGTGTGCTGGAAAATACGCGCGCAACTGTGATTTTGGTACAACCTGAAATGGCAAAACACGCGCCAAAGGGGGCGACACTGTTAATCACAGACAGTCCGCGTGGGAATATTGTTAAAATTCTGGGGGAAATTTATCGCGAAAAACCACGATTTGGCATCAGCAAGCATGCCTTTATCGAACGCGGTGTCTTTTTCAGAAAAAAACGCACGACATATGTTGGGCAATTCGTGACCATTGAACGCGGGGCGGTGATTGAACCAGGGGTCAAGATTTATCCGGGCGCGTATATCGGGCGCGGGGTTGTGTTGGGACGCGGGACAGTTGTCCAGACCGGCGCACATATCGAAAACGCAACCATTGGCGCAGATTGCGTGATTAACGCAAACGCGGTTATTGGCAAAGATGGGTTTGGATACACACGGCAAAACGGCAAAAATATATTTATCCCACATGTTGGACGCGTGGTGATTGGTGACCGCGTATCAGTTGGGGCAAACACATGTATTGACCGTGGCGCAATGACAGATACACGCATCGGTGATGGCACAAAAATCGACAATCTGTGCCAGATTGCGCATGGGGTTGTTGTTGGGTGCGAATGTTTCTTGGCCAGCGGGGTTGGATTGGCCGGCGGTGTGGTTGTTGGTGACCGCGTGCTGCTGGGGGGACATGTTGGTGTGGCAAACGGCGTAAAGATTGGAAACGATGCGTCCGTTGGCGCAAACAGTGGCGTTTTCCGCAATATTCCAGACGGTGAATCGTATATGGGATACCCGGCGGGGCCAGGGACTGAATTTATGCGTCATTATGCATGGCTGAGAAAACAGATGAAGAATTAAGAGGGGGAACAAAAAATGATTGACGCAAAAGAAATTGAACAAATTATTCCACATCGCGGCAATATGCGATTGGTTGATGAAATTCGTGAATACAGCGATACCAGCGCAGTTGGTGTGAAATATGTTCGCGATGATGAATTCTGGTGCGACGGGCATTTCCCAGGCAATCCGATTATGCCCGGCGTTTTACAGGTCGAAGCATTGGCACAAACCGCATGCTTTGTCGCGTTCAGCAGATTATCAGATGCGGAACGCGAAAACATGCTGGGGTACTTTACCACAATGGAAAAGATTAAGTTTTCGCATATGGTGCGCCCAGGCGACAAACTGGAATTACATGTGGAATTGTTGCTGACCAAGATGAGTTTGTATAAATTCCACGGTATCGCGTTGGTTGGTGGGAAAAAGGTCGCAGAATCAACATTTACCGCCGTCCTGCAGAAGGTAAAAGAAGAACAATAAAAAAACCGCCAAATGGCGGTTTATTTTTTTGCCGCTGGGCACCATTTGGCAACCGGGCATTTATCACACGCGGGGCGCAGCGCCTTACAAGTATATCGACCATGCAGAACCATCACATGATTTACAATTGGATGGTATTTTTTTGGGATTATTTTAATTAACTTTGATTCCACTTTTTCGGGCGTATTGTCCGCGTCATCCACCCATCCATATCGGTGCGCATTACGAAATACATGCGTATCAACACCAATGTTTGGCGCGTGCCACAAAACATTACATACAACGTTTGCGGTTTTCTGGCCAATACCGGGTAATTTCATCAATTCATCGCGGTTGTGGTATTTGTCTGGAAATGTGTCAGTCATATTTTCCGCCACCAGACGTTCCGCCAGGGCGATTATGTTTTTCGCCTTGTTATTAAAGAACGATATTACTTTGATATGTTCTTTTAGCCCGTCAATACCCAATTCCAACATTTTTTGTGGCGTTGGCGCAACGCGGAACAGGGATGGGGTAACCTCGTTCACCTTTTTATCAGTTGCCTGGGCCGATAAAATCACCGCCACCGCAAAGTTAAATTCATTTGTATGGTACAGTTCCGACCGTATTGTCATATCAACGGTCGGGGGTACCAATTCAAAATATTGTGCCGGTGTCATTATTTTAATTTATGTAATTGTTGTAATGCCAACTCTGCTATAATCTGTTTGTTTTGTTCCAAGATTTTTAGATTTTGCGCCTTTACAGCACGCAAACTGTCCAGCATTACAAACTCTTTATTATCCAAAGACAATTTGTGTGAACACCAATTAGCAGCATAGCATTCACACGGACATACCCGTTGCTCGTTTTGTTCGCATTTATATGTGTTATATTTTTCTGGGTAAAAATATTTTTCACAATAAGATTTTGCCATAACTTATCCTTTTTATTAAGCCCGTTTTACAGAAATCGCCAGGTTGTAGCCTTCGATTTCGGTTTTGTATTCGCCATCGCCCGCAACCATTTCGACAATCAGCGCTTCGTGCATGATGTGTTTTTTATGGATTTCCAGCGCGTTTGCCAGGGCCGGATCCGCAGAATATGTCAAAATGATACGGTCAGATACGTCCAGATTTGCTGCCTTGCGCGTGTCTTGGATAAAGCGCAGGGCATCGTTCGCCAACCCTTCGGCGACCAATTCTGAATTAACATCTGTGTCCAGTACAACAACCGCCGTATTATCGGGCAGTGCGGCACCCGTCACGCCATCACGCATGGTCAGACGCATTTCAAATTCGTCCGCGTTCAATTCATGGCCCGCGGTCAATAATTTATCGCCCACCAATTCATAATCGCCACGTTTGACCGATGGGATTATGTCTTTTAACGCACCACCCAGGCGCGCACCGATTTTTGGTGTAATCAGGTACACAAATGAATCCGCAACATCATCAAATGTTTCACGGAACACAACCGATTTGACGTTCAGTTCGTCTTGGATAATATCGGCGTATTCGGGCATATTCGCACCCGCAACCGTCAATGAATTTAACGGCAGACGGTTGCGCAACTTGTACGCTTCGCGCAATTGCTTGCCGGTTGATACAATCGATTGAACACGACGCATATCGTCCACGATTTTTGTGTCGGTGGCGACCGTTTCTGGGAACGATGTTAAATGTACCGATTCATCACCCGTCAGATTCGTATAGATATATTCAGATACAAACGGCGCGAACGGTGCCAATACGCGACAGAAACGCGTCAATACTGTGTACAGCGTGTCAAACGCGTCTTGTTCTTCGTCCCAGAAGCGCGCACGACCACGACGGATGTACCAGTTGTTCAAGATATCCAAGAATCGTACAAATTCTTTGACGGCGACGTCTGGTTTATATTCGGTCAATGCATCACGCACAATGTCGGTCAACATATTCAATTCCGCCAGGATATATTTATCCAACGGATTTGTTGGGTTGGTCATTTCGTGCGCGGTGACGTTGCCCGCGTTCGCGTACAATGTAAAGAAGTGATACGCGTTCCACAATGGGGTTTGGATTGTCTTTGTTGATTCAACAAAGACCTTGCCTTCTTTGTCAACGGGGACGGGTTCGGCCTTCATAAAATTAGACCCCAGGATATACAAACGCACCGCGTCCGCGCCGTACTGTTCAATCTGTTGTTCTGGGTTCACAAAGTTGCGCAGGGATTTTGAGAATTTCTTTTTATTTTCGTCCACAACCATACCGTTGGCAGATACCGCCATAAACGCAGGTTTATCAAATAATGCCGTCGCCAGTACCATCAACGCATAGAACCAACCACGGGTTTGGTCTTGGCCTTCGATAATATAGTCGGCAGGGAACGTCGCATTGAATTTATCCACATTTTCAAACGGATAGTGTAATGACGCCCATGGCATAGAACCAGATTCAACCCAGCAATCCAATACATCTGGGATGCGTGTCCAACCGTCTTTGGTTAATTTGTCCAATGTTGGACGGTGCAGGTCATCAATTTTTACACCAAAGAATTCTTCCAGTTCGGCGATTGAACCAAATACTTTATATTCCCCGTCGCGTTCCCAGATTGGCAGTGGCATGCCCCAGAAGCGGTTGCGTGAAATTGACCAAGGGCGCGCGTTTTCAATCCACATACGGAAACGTTCACCGGCGGACGTCCAATTAACCTTTGCGTTGTTTGCCAACAATTTATCTTTGATTTTTGGCACATCGATATACCAAGAATCAGTCGCACGATAGATTAACTTTTCCTTGGACCGGTCGCCAAATGGATAACTGTGTTTATACTGTTCTTTTTTAACCAGGCGGCCATTTGTTTTCAGCCATTCCATTATCGCAGGGGTTGCCGCAAAGATATTTTGACCGGCAAAGTCCACAACTTCGTCTGTAAAGTTGCCATAGGCGTCAACATTTAACAAAACTGGGAATTTTGGGTCGATATTTTTTGCCGCCCAGAAGTCGTCCGCACCATAGGCCGGCGCAATATGAACAATGCCCGTACCGTCACCGTCTGATACATAGTCGGCCGGGATGATTTGATACAGCAAATCAGACGTGCCCGCATAGTATGGGAACAGCGGCGCATAATGCATGCCAACCAAATCTGCCCCCGTCACACGGCCAAATTCGGTTGCGTTGGCGAACTGTTTTTCATATGCGCGCAGGCGGCTTTCTGCGATGACATAGACCGCGCCATCGGCGTCACGCATACGCAGATATGTCATGTTTGGATTTACAGCCAACGCAGAATTTGCCGGCAATGTCCATGGCGTTGTTGTCCAGGCAATCGCACGATCACCATTTTCCAATTCAAACCAAACCGTCACCGCATCATCAACTATTTCACGATAGTCCTGGGACGCTTCGGAATTAGACACAACCGTGCCATTGACCCAGTCGTATGGGTTAACACTGTAATCTTTGTACAACAGACCCTTGTCATATAATGACTTTAACGTCCACAGCATAGATTCCATATAGTTTTTATCCATGGTTTTATAACCATAGCCATCACCAATATCAACCCAACGACCCATGCGGGTGATAAAGCGATTCCATTCGTTTGTATATGTCATAACGTCCGTGCGACACATGTCACAAAACGCATCAATCCCGTCGGTGGCAACAATATCTTTGGCGGGGCGGGATTGCTTTTTTTCAACTGAATTTTCCGCCGGCAATCCATGACAGTCCCACCCCAATTCACGCGACACATAACGGCCAGACATTGTCTGGAAACGGGCAACCATATCTTTGACAACCGATACACCCAAATGCCCCCAGTGTGGCAAACCATTGGCAAACGGCGGGCCATCATAAAATGAAAATGGACGACCGGATTTGGTGTTTTCCAGTGATTTATGAAATGTATTTTCATTTGCCCATTTGGACAGCATCTGTTTTTCAGTTGCTGTAAAGTCTGGACGTGGGTCTGTTTTTTTGTATGCCATGTTTTTTAGTCCTGTTTCGTTTTTATATTAAAAAAAGGCGCGTATGCGCCCCAGCCACCGCAGAAGCGCAGTTGCCGTTTTATTTAATAATAATTATTGTTGTTTGTTTCATCGCAACACAGATTACAATGGATTTATACAAATTGCAAGTCCAGATAACAAAAAATAACGCCGGTTGGCGGGATGTCTTTTATTTTTGGCGCGGACCATATTTGCGCAGGATTTCAGCCTGGACCGCGGTTGGTTTTATAGATTTCTTAATCCGACCAAATGTTTCCGGGGTGGGTTCGACCGCAAAATCACGTACCAACTGTAATTCACGGTCAATAACGACAACACCCGACACATTGTCGCCCGACACAATACGGTCGGCGGCGGCCAACAGTTTGGCGCGCGCCTTGTCCTTGTTTGGTTTTGGGGCTTCTTTTAGGCCAAATGTTTCCGCCATGTGCTGTGCCAGGCGCGCGTCTTTGACATAAAAGCGCAGACGACCGATAAATTCTGTGACCTTTTTATTGTGCTTGAATTTATTATAGTGTGGCGACAATGTTTCAAACATCATACGAATTATTTCTTGGTTGGCATAGCCGTCGCCCAGGGTCTTGTTCAATTCGGTCATAAATGGCGTTATGTCGCGTTCAGCGGCGATAATTTGATTCATGCGACGGATGACCTGTAATGCATTGCCATAATTTTGCATCGCGTTCCAACCAACAACATCCAGCAATTCTGTATCAGATAAAGAATCTGCGGTGCGTTGACCATATGGACCGACAAATATCGCCATATTGCCAGTGCGTTTGTAGTATTTGTATTCCAACGCATCACGCAACATATCATCAACCGCACGGGCGATGATGTATTCTACGCGCTCGGGCGAATGGTTAATCAGCGGATAACTGCGCCTGACAGTGTCGATATAGTCGCGCGCTTCGGTATTACATGCTTCGTCCGACAGGATATAATTGCGTTGCGCCGCAAATTCACGCAGGCGTTTCTTAACCGGGGATGACAATTTGGCAATATCTTGTTTAATTTGACGATGCGAAATGCCACGGGCAAAATCATGCGCCGCCATGGAAAATGGATATTTTGTGCCAGTCAGAATAGCCTGGACGCCCGCAGGTTCAAATTTTGTCAATGCCAACAGTGCCTGTTTATAGTATTCGGCGTTTTCCAGACGCACATGATAATCTTCGCGGGCGTTTATATCCGCGGCGATTGAGGCATCAAATTCAGCGTACTGATTTTTAGAATCGATAAATTTACTTATTTTTTCATGTGCCGCAACTGGTGTTTCGTCCGCACGAAATGATACCTGGGCCAGTTTTTCCGCAATATATTCTTCGGCCAGGCCCAAATCATTGGCCCTGTTTTGATAATCACGGGCGGTGCCACGCGACTGGTCATAACTGTACGCATGGCGACCACGGCTGGATTCAGCGTGAACAACGATTAGTTCGCGTTCATGGAAAACATTGCCTGTGCTTTGTATATAATAACTTTTGCCAAATTTATATTGAATCATGTAATTCCCCCATATATTTTTGGTAATTATACCATAAATCAGGGGTGTTTTTTATTAAAAAATCCCGCGCAGGCGGGATTGATAAGTGGTGCCGGTGATAGGACTTGAACCTACGACCCCCTCATTACGAATGAGATGCTCTACCAGCTGAGCTACACCGGCGTGCGCAAATGACTATAATCTATCCCCAGAATAATTTCCAGTGGTTTTTTTATCTATTTTAATAGCACCCAAGGTCGTCTAGCGAAACCATTGGTTGACCGCCATTTGCGCCAAATCCAAAAACGGCATTTGAACACATGTCATCACAGTTTGCTGCACAAGCAGATGCAGTGCTTTGCGAAGAAAAATAGAAACTTTTGCCATTGACATTGCACCAGCAATGAGTTCCCGTTTCATCGTGTGCCTTGGTGCCAGAAACCACAGCAAATGCTGTGCCGGACGACGTGGCACAAGCCGGTGTAACGCCGGTACAACTGCCAAAATCATAATAACAGTATTCGGTTGCGTTGGAATACGGGGTAAAAACATAGGTTCCTGTTCCGTCTGAGAATTCTGTTTCGTCGCCGGTTGCCACAACATAACAGCCCGCAACCGTGGGCACAAGCGTGGTATTGGTTGTTGTCGCATAGCTGTTGCCACTCACATAATAGCCCGGACATTTAACGCAACCATATGCCGAACTTAGATATGGATTTATGCCATCATCTGATCCAAAATAACCCTGGGCACAACCATATCGCACTGTTTCAACACATTGGTCATTTACACATTCGCGAAATGTTTGCACCAGGTATCCTGTACTGTGTGTCGACCAACCAGACGATGCACAATTGCTGGATGTGCAGGTTGTTGTACTGCCGCTGTCCCCACTGTCAGATTTTTTGGCACAGTATTTTATGTCGTATTGACTGTTGACACTGGTACATGCAGAATTGCTGTTGTTAAACAGGATTGGCAACGCGCTATCTGTTAATTCATACCCGTCATCACAGGACAGACACGTTGGAATCAACACGCATCCGCCAGAACTGGTTGAGTCGGCACTGGTTCGGACCCATACAGCTTGGGCACAACCTTCTGCATAACTATATACATCTGGCACGGATGATACGGTGGTGGAGAATCCACCGGCGACATAGTAAGTTGAACAGGAGCCAATCTCGTTACATATATAACTGGTGTATGCGTTCGCGTCACGAACACCGATTATTGCCGTCAAAAATACCGCAAATAAACCGACGTTTTTTTTAGGCACAACAAAGGGGGATAAAACATGCGTAAATCTGGGAAATTGTTTTTGGAAATTATGCCTAATCTAATCGTCCCTTTGGATTAGGCAGTGTTTTTCCTGTATTTTTCCTTGGAATTATACCGCACACCGCCAATTTTGGCAAGATGTTTTTATGATTTAATCTTTCGCAGCACCACCATAATGCCGGCGGGGGTCATGCCCCATTTTGTCATTCCCGCGCAGGCGGGAATAGGGTCTATTCTGTTTCTTTGTTTTTCCAAAACGCTATGTTTTTCTCTAAATCGTCGGCCAAATCAAGCCAATTTGGATTCATGGTTTCAATCAGACGATATTTCCATGCACGTTTCCATTTCTTTAATTGTTTTTCACGCGCAATCGCATTATTAACATATTTGTAGTATTCAAAATATCCCAATTTATGAATATTATGTTCTTTGGTATAACCGTCGTCCAATCCCATTTTGTGTTCATACATACGCCGTTCAAGATTATTCGTCACACCAATATAAGTGCCCTTGGCGCGTTCATCAAACAATATATAAACCCAGAAGTGATAATCTTTCATATCAAAATTGTACAAGGGCACACAAATTTTTTCAAGACCCTATTCCCGCCTGCGCGGGAATGACAAGGTTTTTATCCAATACACACAATTTTACATTTGTATATTTTCCTGATATAATTAGACATGAATCCGATGGGAATTATGGCGGTTATTTTTGTATAAGGAGAGAAAATATTATGGAAACAAACCAACTTAATAACAATAAGTTTCCATTAAGGATGTTTCTTTGGGCAATCACCATTGGTATAATATTTACATTTGCGATGACTTATGACGATATTAGACAAACCGCCTTAAATGCCGAATATGCTTATTCTAGCGCACAAGAAATTGCCCTTAAAGTATCTTTTGTCCGTTCTTTGATATTTGTGCCAATTATAATAATCATGACATATACTCCAATGTTTATTGCTTGGAAACGAAATATTAAGAGAAAATATACAGTGTACCAACTCTCTGCTTTGGGTGGTATTTTTGGTGGCTGGCTTTTCTTTACAATCAGCGCACTCATTTGGGCAATTATCGGCAAAAAGGAATAAAAAGATGGAACTGTTAATAGAAATTTTAGGTATTATGTTATTTTGTATTGTTTGGGGTATAATCATTTGGTTTATTGATGATTTTCATAACAACATCAATAAAATCTTACAAATGATTAGATTAGTTGCGGTTCCGAACAATACGGGAGTTCGTCGCCTATGCCTAGTTGTAGCTATTGTGCTGTGTTGTATTATGGCCATTATGGCGGATTGGGATGACTTTTTAGATGGCGATATGTTTATTATTTTGTATTTAATATTGGCTTTTTGTACACCATTTATACTTGCGAAAATTATTGAATATATTGTTGATGGATTCAAACAAGGACAGTAATTTTCAAGCCCCTATTCCCGCCTGCGCGGGAATGACAAAAAGGGCTGTGATTTTTATGCCTTGATTTTTCTTAGCACGACCATGATGCCGGCGGGGGTCATGCCCGGTATACGCGTCAGGTCGGCAATGTTTTCCGGGCGCGTTGCCGTTAATTTTTCAACCAATTCATTGGTCAGCCCCGGCAGGCCCGAATACACAAAATCAGACGGAATCTTTAATTCTGCGTCGCGTTTATAGGCGGCAATTTCGCGTTCATTACGCGCGATATATCCCGCATAAAATTTATCATTTTCGGCAATTTGGTCGGCGCGCGCCGCCAATTTCCGTTCGTATGCCGCCGCGTCAATTAACCCCAAATCCACACCGATTTTTCCCAGGCGTGCAATCGCATTGTCCGCCCGCAGTTTCAGGCGGTATTCCGCGCGCGATGTGAACATACGATATGGTTCATCCACACCCAATGTTGTTATGTCGTCAATCAGTACCCCAATCATTGAATTTGTGCGGTCAATTTCCAAATACGGCAGATTCAGCGCATACGCCGCAGCATTTGCCCCCGCAACCAGGCCCTGGGCCGCCGCTTCTTCGTACCCGGATGTGCCGTTGATTTGACCCGCAAAGAACAGGTGTGGCCGGTCCGTGGATTGTAATTTATCGTTCAGGGCGCGCGCATCAATCGCATCGTATTCAATCGCATAGCCATAGCGCGCAATTTCGCAGTTTTCCAGACCCGGGATTGAACGAATCCAGATGTCCTGGATGTCGGCGCCAAAACTGGTGGAAATGCCGTTGGGATAGATAAGGTCGCTGGCATAGCCCTCAGGTTCAAGGAACACATGGTGTGATGTATGTTCGGGGAAACGCATAACCTTGTCTTCCAGACTGGGGCAATAGCGCGGGCCGGTGCCACGAATGTCGCCGTTGTACATTGGCGCGTTTTTGATGTTATCACGAATAATCTGGTGCGTAGTTTCGGTTGTATGTGTGATATAGCAGACCGCGTCATAATTATTGTTTTCATCGCCGTCGGAAAACCAATCGTGGGGCGTGTCGCCGGGTTGAATTTCACAGACGGAAAAATCAATCGAATCGCGTTTTATGCGCGCAGGCGTGCCCGTTTTCAGGCGCAACATGCGAAAGCCCGCGTTCTGTAAAATATTTGATATATTTTGGTCGCGGTCTTGGTATGTGCCGTCGTCCATTAAACGTCCCGACGGGATTTTTTCCGCACCACGGGTGACCGTGCCGTTCAAAAATGTTCCCGTCGTTAAAACAATTGCGCGCGCATGATATTTGTTGTTAACGATTGCGTTTTCTAAATCCACAGATTCAACCGGTTCAAAAACAACATCCAGATTTTTATATTCCGACAAAATATCAACAATCGCATTATGATATAAATCACGGTCGATTTGCGCACGCAGGGCGCGTGTCGCCGCGCCATGTGTCGCATTCAATGTGCGCCAATGAATCCCCGCACGGTCGGCGGCACGCGGCATAACGCCACCAAACGCATCCATTTCGGCAACCATCTGGGATTTGCCGGGACCACCAATACTGGGGTTACACGATAACGCCCCCAGGTCGGATTGCGCCATGGTTAACAACAATGTTTTCGCACCACGACGGGCGGACGCGGCGGCCGATTCCGTGCCCGCATGTCCGCCACCAATAATGATTACATCATAATGTTTCATTGATTAGAAACGCCCCATACCACCATTTACATGCAGGGTTTGGCCGTTGATGTATGACGCTTCGTCGGATGCCAAGAACACACACGCGTTCGCAATATCGTCTGGTTCGCCAAAACGACCCGCCGGAATTTGCGCCAGATATGTTTTTTTCAGTTCGTCGGGCAGAACATCCGTCATTGGGGTTTTGATAAAGCCCGGCGCAATCGCGTTGGCGGTGATGCCACGGGACGCAACCTCGGCAGCGATGGATTTTGTCATGGCAATCATGCCACCCTTGGATGCGGCATAGTTTGCCTGGCCTGGGCCACCGATGGTGCCGATGATTGACGCCATGTTGATAATACGGCCAAAGCGATTCTTCATCATTGGCATGATTGCCGCACGGCACATCTTGAAACATGAACGCAGGTTGGTGTTGATGACTTCGTCAAACTGATCGTCGGTCATGCGCATTAACAATGTGTCGCGTGTGATGCCCGCGTTGTTAATCAAGATATCGATTTTGCCCGCCCGTTCAATCGTATTCATAACCAATTCAACCGCCCCGCCATCCGCCGCCAGGTCGCATGGAATTTTGATATATTCATCGCCGAATTCTGCGTCCATTTTGGCGACATTACGGCCCGATACAACAACGGTCGCGCCCGCTTCGCGCATTTTACGCGCAATTGCGCCACCGATACCGCCGGTTGCGCCTGTGATCAAAGCAACTTTGCCAGTTAAATCAAACATAGTTATATCTCCAATTTCTTTGCGGTTATTTTATCAGTAATGCGTGAACACAGGCCCGTTAAAACAGAACCGGGTCCAACCTCTATCATTTCTGTAATGCCCAGGTTCGCCATGTTCAAAACACTTTCGCGCCAACGAACGCCATGCGTCATTTGATAGACCAGCGCATCTTTGATTTCATCAATGTCCGTTGTTGGCGTGCACGTTTTATTCAATATAATTGGAACAATTGGCTTTTTAAATTCAACCGAATCCAATGCCGCACGCATCGCATCCGCCGCAGGTGATTGTACACGACAATGAACCGGCACAGACAATGCCAATGGCATGGCACGCTTGGCCCCACTGGATTTTGCCAATTCCATTGTTTTTTCAACCGTTTCACGCAGGCCCGAAATTACAACCTGGCCCGGGGAATTGTCGTTGGCAACATCGCAATCTGTTTGCGCGCAAATTTCACGCACCGCATCAATATCCAACCCCAGAATCACCGCCGTCAGACCGTCACCCACAGGTACAGCAGCCTGCATCGCATTGCCACGCACACGCAATAATTTTGCCGCGTCGCCAACCGATAACGCACCCGCCGCACACAGCGCAGTATATTCCCCCAGGGAATGTCCCGCCACATATTCGGGCAGTGCACACCCCGCCGCACGCATCATAGCAATAGAGGTCGCCATAATTGCCGGCTGAACATTTGCGGTCAATGTTAAAGTATCGACCGGACCATTAAAGATTACGTCCGACAGTTTTTCGCCCAATGCCGCATCCACCGCGTCAAACACCGCGCGTGCGTCCGAATTTGATTCATACAGTTCATGTCCCATGCCAACGCTTTGCGCGCCCTGGCCTGGGAATACAAAAATTGATGACATTTATTGTCCCTTGGTTAAATCACAGGGGTATTATACTTTGCGAATACTAAATTCGCAACCGCAATAATTTTGACGATAAAAATCAGATGCGCGGTTGATTTGGACGCGCAGATTTTCATCCCACCGGATTGGCAGATATTCAATATTGTCACAGGCCGATGTGGCGGCGGTGTCCACCTGGGACTGGTCCTTGTGACGGGATACGCCCAGAACACTTGCGATTGCGTTATAACCATTTTCGCGCGCAAATTGCGTCGCACGGCGAAAACGATATTCAAAACACAACGCGCAGCGCGCCCCGCGTTCGGGCGCAGTTTCAAACCCGCGCACGGCATTGCGCCATGCGTCGTGGTCGTATTCTAGGACCGCATACTTTACCCCAAGTGTTTCACAATAACGTATCTGTTCGTGCATGCGTTTGGTGTATTCTGATTCTGGGAAAATATTCGGATTATAGAATAAAACGATAAAGTCTGATACGCCCGGCACTGCGCCATCCGCCAACTGTTTAATCGCGCCGGCAGAACACGGCGCGCAACATGATAATAAAACCAATCTGATGTCTGACATTACAGGGTTTTCTGGTGTAATTCAAAACGATTTGAACGCAAACGCTGGGCACGGTGTATGACGTTCATGGCACGCTGGCGCGACGGTTCGTCCGTGACAAAAATACGCAAAATCGGAACGTTGTTCGTGATTACATATCTGGTGTTCGACTGGCGTTCACGAATATAACTTACAAAATGGCATTTTGCCGGATTCGGACATTCGAAAACATTTTTACACTTAGAACAATGATAGTGCGCAATGTACAGGGTCTGGCTGTTGGTTGCGTCACCACGTTCAACAAATACTTTGATATTTCTGTTTAATCTGTTTAGCATTTAAATTCACCACCAATTTCATTTTTTTCATCAAGTTCAATTATTTTGTCGCCGTCATTACCAATCCCCAGTTCCGACGGACTGCACATCATACCATAGGATTCATAGCCCGCAACCGTTCTTTGCGCCAAAGGCTTTTTTTGCCCGGGCAATTTCGCCCCCACCGGCGCCAAGACCCCACGCAACCCCACACGCACATTTGGCGCACCACAGACAATCTGAACCGTGTCCGTGCCTGTATTGACCATCAGGATATGTAAATCATCGCGGCTGGGGTGATTTTTAACATCCACAATTTCCGCAACAATTGGGGTTGGGATATTTTCATCCTGTTTCGGGGCATATTTTTCGGTCAACATCGCAACCGTTTCATCATCTATGCGATTGAACAGGTTTTCAGGCACAGTAAATTCCGTACCATCTTTAACGCGATGTTCGTATTTGGTTGGCCATGTTAATTCGTGTGGGTCTGCGAAAATCGCGCGCATTTTTTCCGCAGCATTTGGGATAAATGGGGATGACACGCGCGCAAACAGGTCAATTAACTGAAAACATTTGTTCAGGCACGCCGCCGCGCCCGCCATATCACCATTTTTTACCAACGCCCATGGTTCGCGCGCCGTCATGTATTCATTACCAATCGCATACAAACCACGCAAGGCCGCAATCGCCGCACGGAATTCGCACGCGTCCAGCGCAGATGTCAATTCGGACAATTTTTCGTTAATCTGGGATTCCAGTTCTGGGTCAATCGCACCAGCGTTGGGAACATTATTGCCAAAATTTTTCGCGGTTAATTTACATACGCGCGACACAAAGTTCCCCAACATGCCGTTCAGGTCTTTGTTCACAACATCCGCAAAGCGGGCGATTGTAAAGTCATTATCGTCTGTTTCGGGCGCGTTCGACAGCAGCGCATAGCGCCAATAGTCCGCCGGCGCAACCGCAATCGCAGAATCCAAGAATATGCCACGTTTTTGCGATTTCGAGAATTTGCCCCCTTCGAAGTTCAGGAAATTCATGCCCTTTAACATATCAACTGTTTTCCAGTTGTCGTCCATGGCAAGTTGCTGTTCTGGGAAAAAGACCGCGTGGAATTTCACGTTATCTTTGCCCATGAACTGGGCATAATGCGTGTCTGGATTTTTCCACCAGTCCGCCCAGTTTTCATTTGCCGCCTGGGATATTGAAACATAGCCCCAAGGCGCGTCAAACCAGACATAGAAAACCTTGTTCTCGTACCCGGGTTTGTTCACAGGTATCCCCCACGGCAGGTCACGCGTTATGGATGTGTCACGCAAACCTTCGTTCGCCCAGCCACGCGCAATCGCCGCCGCAGAACGCGACCATTTTGGTGCATGCGTTGCCAACCAATCTTTCCAGGTGTCTTCTACGCGCGATGCCAAAAAGAACAAATTCTTGGTCGGACGCATTTCGATTTTATCACTGCCTGAAATAGTACTGCGCGGGTTTAATAGTTCGGTCGCTTCGTAGGTGGCACTGCATTTATCACACTGGTCACCACGCGCCCCGTCAAAACCGCATTTTGGACATGTTCCAACCAACTGGCGGTCCGCCAAGAACATATTGTCATCAACCGAAAATGGCTGAATCGTTTCGCGTTCTTCAATTAAACCCAATTCGTCCAGACGGGAAAATAATTCGTGTATCAGTTTTTCTTGTTTTTCTGTGTGGGTGCGACCGTACAGGTCAAACGACAGATTAAAATCACGCACCGCACGCAGGTGTTTTTCATAGTATTTATTATTATATTCGATAACCGGCATATTTTCCGCCGCCGCACCAACAACCGCCGGCGTGCCATGTTCGTCTGCGCCACAGACATATAAAACATCACGCCCACGCGCACGACAAAAACGCGCATAGACATCAGACGGCAACCAACAACCAATCAAATGCCCCAGGTGTAATTCACCGTTCACATATGGTAATGCCGATGTAATTAAATATTTTTTTGCCATGTTTATATGCCCCTTTTGATAAAAAAAATAGACGCCAACGGGGCGTCATTCGATTCCCGTTGATTTGTTGCCCAAGATTAGTTGTACATTCGCATTTATGAATCATCCCAAGATTTATGGTGGGTGGTATTGGACTCGAACCAACGACCTTTACGATGTCAACGTAACGCTCTAACCAACTGAGCTAACCACCCAAAACTTTTTCCGCGGGGGCGCATGTCCGTGAAACCAACGACCTTTACGATGTCAACGTACGCGGCTTCCCAACTGTGCTAACCACCCGATAAAGCCAACCGATTATAACAAAGAATTTTTTAATTGCAAATTATTTATATAATTACTTTTATTTAACGGCATTCTGATACCAACTGTTGAATCTGGGCAGATAATACCAGGTCAGATGCCAACTGTTTTTCAATCTGTTTGATTGCGTACAATACAGTCGCGTGATCACGGCCACCAACAAAATTACCAATTTCAGATAATGACAGTTGGGTCGCCTGTTTCAATACAACCATCATTGTCTGGCGCGCCAATACCAATGCGCGGGAACGACCCGAACCACATACCGCATCGTATGATACACCCAATTTTTCACACATTGCGCGTACCATCGCAACCGGTGTTTTAACAGTTTGCAGCGTATCCGCCAATAAACGCGTCGCAACAGACATATCAACCGACGCACCCATCAAATCAACATAGGCACGAATCTTTTTCGCAACACCAGAAATCATGTGGCCGTCGTTCGCAATACGCGCACATAACGCATCGGCAACATCAGATGTCACACCCGCACGACGCAGCATAACAGATTTAACATACGCGTTTGGCGCAACAACGTCCGCAACCAAACCAGATGCCAGCAAACCCTGGGCATGACGATCAAACCCCGTCAGATTGTTTGGTGCCGCGTTCGCAGTCAAAACAACGTTTTTGCCCGCGTTGCGCAAATCAACAATTAACTGTAAAAATTCGTCGGTCGTTGCGCGTTTGCCAGATAATGCCTGAACATCGTCCAAGATAAATGTATCACATTTGCGGCAGAAATCTTTGAACGCGAATACATTGTGTTCTTTTAGGCTGCGCGTGAATTCAGATATAAATTGTGAACCAGACATTTTTACAACACGACCCGTCGCCGCACCAGCGATACATTCAGTCAACAGTGTTTTGCCACAGCCCGCCGCACCATAGATGAACAAAGGTGAAAATGGAACAGAACCAGTCGCAACCTTTTTACAGGCAGATACTACAAATAAATTTTCATCGCATGTGACAAACGAATCGAACGCAACAGTTGCCGCAGGCGCAGCAGTCGCCGCAGGCGTATATGTTTGCGTAGCGTTGTCGTTCGCAACCGGTGCCGCCACAGGCGTGGCATTGCGTACAACAATCTTTAACGCCAGACCAAATGCCGCAGCAACCGCAGATAATGTACCAAAGTGAACGCCATTGATAAAATTCGCAGAAAACTGATTTTGCGCACCCAGAACCAATGTGTTGTTTTCAATATCAAATGTCAGCGGTGAAATCCAGGATGTAAAAGTTGCGTTGTCAAATTTTGCGGCAATAGCCCCCTTGATTGTTTCCAAATCTAAGTTCAATGTTGTCGCCGCTGTCTGCATACTTTTTTCTCCTTTCCTTCCCAACCAAGAGATTGTACAAACCACCTACATAAAACGCCATCGTGTGACATTTTCTGTTGATTCTACATTCCCCTGCCCTAATAAATTTTTTCAAGATGTCTTTTTATTTATAAATAAAAATCCATCCGTTTTTTTGATTACCTTCTTTCGTTTTGGATACGTCAAATAAGTTATAAGATAAAAATCAATTTGCAAGATAAGGTTAATTGATTTTTGACGATTGATTGTTTGACAACGATTCGTTTTTTTGCCAGTTTTTTGCGCGCTGTATATACACTGTATAGACACACAACAAATCACGCACGAACATAGCCACCATCAATTTTTCGCACAAGTCCGCTTAATTCCAGAACAACCAATTCACTTTTGATTTCCGAAATCGATTTTTTGACAATTTCTGCCAATACAGATTCAGACACAGGAATTGTCCCAATCGCATCAATTAGGTTATTTTCGGTATCAATTTTTTTTGAATTTTTTTTCTGATTTGTTTCTGTTTGGGACGCAGAATAAAAATCTGACACCCCCATACATAAACGCGCAACACCATCCCGAATCAGGGAATTTGGCCCAAAAGCCCGCAAATCCGATGGGTGTGATGGAATTGCCCAGATTTCACGATTTAATTCATGTGCGAATCGGGCCGTTGTCATAGAACCGGATTTTATATCCGCTTCGCCCAGAATAAGGCGACGCGCCAATCCCGCCACGATTCGATTGCGCTGAACAAAGTTTGTCGCGGTGGGTATAAATCCGACCGGCATTTCACTGATAACTGCGCCATGGGCAACAATATCCCAATATAACGATTCGTTTTCAAGTGGCCAAATATAATCCGCACCACCCGCCAACACCGCAATTGTGCCCGCACCGTTCGCGCAACGCAACGCACCACGGTGGGCGGCGGTGTCTGTGCCAATCGCCATACCAGATACAACAACCGTGCCATGCGACGCAAATGCATGCGCAATATCCGCAACCAATTCCATGCCGGCCGCCGTTGCGTGACGCGTACCAACAATAGATACCATATCACGCGTCAAAACATCCAAGTTGCCGCGCACCGTTATCACAGGCGCATGATTTTTTGTCGCACGCAAATTATGCGGATATAAGTCATCGCTGTCACTTATATAATATATATGTTGTTCGGCGGCGCGCGCCATTTCATCAGACACCGCATCGCGTAATTGTTCGGTTGGGGCAAGTGCGGCAATCACATCATCAACAGAACCAAATTTCTGAATCAATGCGTTGAACTTCGCCGGCCCAATGCCCGGTGTGCGCAAAATCAATAATTTATTAAATATATCTGACATACGTTCACCTTAGGAAAAAATCCAGGTTAAATAAAGTATAAAGTGGTTAGTGTTAGTGTAAGTGGTTAGTGATGGCACTATAATGTGCGGCAAATGCCGTACACAACCCTCCCCACCAACATTCGTTGGTCCCCCCCTCCTGGGAACCACCCACGCAATTATTCATTTGCGTGGGGCCCGGTGGGGAGGGGAATAAAAATCCCGCGTTTGCGGGATTTTGTGTTAGCTGGCACACTTTAACGAATTTACACCGGGTAATTCAAACGCGTCTTTATATTCGTCGCATGCGTCCGGTTTTTGTTCATCGCTGGTCCAGACACTGGAATTACACGCACACTTTAATTCGCCCAGATATTTGATAAAATTGTTATAATCGGATACGTTTTCTGTTTTCAGGACCGCCAATTGGGATTTCAGCACATCCAGGTCGGACAGTTTTTTAGACTTTTGCCCTTCGACTGCGCCACCAATCCATCTATTACCAAATAATTCCATCGCACCAACACCGACCGCCGCGCCACCAACCGCACCGCCAACCGTTGCCCATGTGCGGGCAGATTTTTTAGCATCAAGAATACGACCCTTTAACATATCATAGTTGACCCATTCGCCGCATGTGATGTCGTGCCCCATTTCAAAATATTTAGAAGGAACATCGGCAACATTGATTTTTGGATCGTCGGATTTTAATTCAACCTTTACAAAACAGGTGTTGTTTTCGGGTTCTTCGACATCTTCTATCATAGTAGAATAATTGCCCAGGTTACTGTAACGTGATGCCCAGACAAAAGTATTGCCAATCCCGATATTGTTTTGCAGGCACGCGTTTTTTTCGCGTTCACGCATATCTTTGACCGCCGGTTTCATTTCGTCGGGTGTAACCGCCAATTTATCATCGGATGGTACATCCGGTGTGACATTTGTGTCGGGTACAGATGGCGCAACATTTGGCGCCGTTGGCACAGTGCCGGCAACCTGTTTAATAGCCGGGACACCACGCGGTGCCATCATCATCTGATTTGACATGGACACACGGCCACGCCCCGTTGCCGGCGTCATGTGTGGCGCAGCAGCAAACGCAGAAGTCGCCACCAGCGACAGCGCAACCAATGACAAAATCGGTTTCATATTCTCTTTCCCCTATACGATCATTGGTTTATATTATACCACAAAATGCGTTAAAAAACAACAAAAAACGGGGGAGTGCCCCCGAATTTCTTACTTTTTCCACTTCCATTCTATTTTGGATTCTGTGCCCGACAGCAAACGCTTGATATTTTCACGATGCCGCCACATACACAACAGACCAATCGCCAGGAACGCAAAACCAACATTGGTACTGATTAAAAATCCCAGAACCGGTATCAAACAGAATACAATCACCGCCCCCAGGGACGAAATTCCCGATGTTAGCGCGACCAGCAACCATTCAATGCCACATACCGCAAAGGACATAGGGCTGACCGCCAACAGGGTGCCGAACAGGGATGAAATACCCTTGCCCCCTTTGAATTTTAGCCAAACCGGATAACAATGTCCGACAATTGCCGCAAAACCACACCATGCGCCAAACGCATCACCGGCGATGTATTTGCCAATAAATACGGCGGCGGCCGCCTTGGCCATGTCAAGAATCCAGACCAATCCCGCCATGCGCAGACCGCCGACACGCATAACGTTTGTGGCACCGATATTACCACTGCCGACGCGGCGCAAATCCCCCTTGCCCGCCAGACGCGTCAGCAATAATCCCATGGGAATAGACCCCAGCAAATAAGAAACAATAATCCCAATTACATACATCATGTTATTTTTCCTTGATTTTGTGTTTGTTTGTTATAAAATACCAAAATCAAAACGAAAATAAAAGGAAAATAACGTGGCAAATCATAAGTCATCAGAAAAAAGAATTTTGGTAACTGCCAAGAAAAACGCAATTAACACATCACGTCGCAGCGTTGTTAAGACAGCGACAAAAAAAGCATTGGTTGCGATTGAATCTGGCGACAAGGCGGCAGCAACAGCAGCAGCCCGCAGCGCAGAAAGCAAAATCATGAAATCAGCCGGCAAAATCATGCCAAAGAAACGCGCAGCGCGCAAGATTTCAAGATTGGCGAAAAAAGTTTCCAAAATGGCTTAATAAAAAATCCCGCGATTGCGGCATTTTTTTTAGTGGTTAGTGTAAGTGCAAGTGGTTAGTGGTGGAATCCATGATTACTTAGTGGTTAGTGTAAGTGCAAGTGGTTAGTGGTGGAATCCATGATTACTTAGATAAACTTTTATTTATCTAATCGGTTGAATATATCAAAAATATCAATTATAATATATGGGCATTGGGAAACCGGTGTGGGGTGTAAGAACCCGTTACAGATAGTCGAAAGACTTTAAATTTTCTCCAACATTGGTTGGGGGGCTGTGATATACATAAATAAACAGCACTATATCTGTATAGTTCTTAACCTCCAACCGCCTTTAATGTGCGGTTTTTTATTTGATAAAATAAAAGGGAGGAATCAAATGGCAATTGTTTTAGTAGATGCGCGGTATTTCGGACAATATTTACAACACGCGCGAAAGTCTTTGAAAATAAAACGGGGCGAATGCGCACGAATGTTCGGCGTTTCGCATTCTGATTTTATAAAGATAGAAAATGGTCGGGTTTTGATGCCCGATAAAATTATAGACAAGCTGATGACCAATGGTATGGCGATGATTTTATGCAAACGGCGAAAATAAAAATCCCCCAATCGGGGGATTTTATTATTTACGCAGACCTAATTTCTTAATCAGGGCTTCGTAGTCAGATGGATTACGCTTCTTGATATATGCCAACAATTTCTTGCGGCGGTTAACCATCAACAACAAACCATGTTTCGAGTGATTGTCTTTGTGATTAGCCTTCATATGTTCGGTCAAGTTGCGAATACGTTCTGTCAAAACTGCAACCTGGGATTCAACGGAACCGCCGTTGTCAACATCAGACACTTTGTATTCCTGAATCAATTCAGATTTTTTTGTTTTTGTAATGGACATTATGTTTTCCTTTTATTTTTTATATTGTTCGTTTTGGTCGCAATACACCGTCTGATACAACACCAATTCCAATAAAGTTTTTATCAGAATAAACGCGATACAGACCGTTTTCTGCGCCCGTTTCGATAAAGCCACCGTTTCGATAAAAATCGGCGTCTTTACAGACAAGACTTAAAACCGGAATGTCCCCCAGTCCAAAGTCCGTCGGTTTTAGGTTTTCGCCTAAATTTCCACTATTATTAAATACTTTTTCCAAAAAATCAAGCGTTACGGCATCTTTTATATCAAAACCGTTCGTATGTGTGCGGCGTATCATATCGACCGTCGCCAGGCACCCACACATTTTCGCAATGTCGCGCGCAACAGACCGCACATAGGTGCCGGGCGAACAACGCATGCGAAAATGCCACGATGCGCCCTGAACCCCCAACAATTCCAGCGCAAAGATTTCAACATTGCGTGGCGGAATTTCAACCGCCCGCCCACGACGCGCCAATTCGTGCGCACGGTGGCCGTCAACATGTACCGCGGAATAAATTGGTGGAACCTGGGAAATTTGTCCTATAAATTTTGGTAAAACGGCGCGCACATCAGATTCAGCCGGCACAATATCATTGCGCGCAATTTCGGTGCCGGTGATATCAAGTGTGTCTGTTTCAAAGCCGAACACACATGAAAACAGGTATTCTTTGACGTGCGAACCATTTTGTTCGACAAATGGTATCATTTTGGTCGCATCGCCAATCGCAATCGGCAATACACCCGTTGCCATTGGGTCCAGTGTGCCAATGTGTCCAAACTTTTTTGTTCCCAGCATACGCGCAATGCGACCGCCCGCCGTTCGTGAAAACAGTCCAGAATCTTTGTCCAAGATTATCCAGCCCGATTGCGACATGTTATTTCGTTTTTTCCACGCGGTATATGGTTTGAAATGCGTTTTTGGTAAATTTATCCAGTTCACTTTTTTTGCGACCGCTTAGCGGGGGATAAATCTGGCGACCAACACTGTTCACAATAACGATTCTGGGGGATAATATTATCGGGCGACCTGTGCGACGATTTGTTGTACATGGGCAACCGTATTTAATATTGTAATCTTCGGATACAAAGATTTCCAATCCGTGTTCTGATTCAACAGACCGAATTTTATGCCCGTCGATTTCGCCAACCAAACGCGTGGTCAGTTTAATCAAAGGCTTGTCCATTGTTGCCAAATACGCCGACGAAAACAATTCAGGCATATATTTTTGAAACGCGGCCCTGTCCCAAAATTCCCGATCTGTGCGTTCAAAAATATCACTGTGAACACAAACATGTGGTTTTAATTCCATAATCATTACCTTTATCCAAATAAACTTAACTGTGGCGATACATTATCCGCAACACATGGCTTTTTCGCCGTGGGCGACGGTTTTGGGGCACAGGTCTGAACGGGTTGCGCCGGTTCATGCGATTCAAGCGCAGCCAACACACACTGGGCACGGGCAACAACAGATTGTGGCATGCCCGCCATGCGCGCCACATGAATACCATAAGACCGATTCGCAACACCCGCAACAATTTTATGCATAAATACAATTTCGTTATTGTGTTCGCGAACATCAATCGTCAGACACGCAATATTATCCAACCGCAGTGCCGTTAATTCATGATAGTGCGTCGCAAACAATGTACGCGGACACATTTCGTCCAGGTATTCCAATACCGCCTGGGCAATTGCCATGCCGTCGTATGTTGCGGTGCCCCGCCCTATTTCGTCAAATATGATGAACGAACGGTTTGTCGCACGGTTCAGGATGTTGGCGGTTTCACTCATTTCCACCATAAATGTCGATTGCCCCGCCGCCAGGTTGTCTGATGCGCCAACGCGACTGAATAACTGGTCACAAATACCGATGTTCGCGCGCGTCGCAGGCACATATGACCCCAGGTGCGCCAACACCACTATTAACGCATTTTGACGCAGGTATGTCGATTTACCCGCCATATTTGGCCCCGTCAGCAACGCAATCGCGCGCGCGTTCAGATTACAATCGTTTTTAACAAAATTGTCACCACGCGTACGCAATACAGATTCAATCACTGGGTGCCGGCCGCCAACAATATCAAACGCACAATCGTCCGAAATGGTTGGTCGCGTCCAGGAATATTTATCCGCAACCCGCGTCAGCGCAGCCCACACATCCGCATCGGCCAGCAAATCCGCCGTACCCAACAGGTCGTCTGCGATTTGGCGAATATATTCGATAAACTGTTTTATGATTTCATCTTCGATGGCGGCGGCCTTTTCGGCGGCACTGCGGACATCGTTGTCCAGGTCAATCAG
This sequence comes from Candidatus Enterousia sp., assembly GCA_045546195.1. Classification (GTDB taxonomy): domain Bacteria; phylum Pseudomonadota; class Alphaproteobacteria; order Rs-D84; family Rs-D84; genus Enterousia. The sequence goes on along the minus strand of JAZQCH010000001.1, from coordinate 220,305 downwards.
GCGCGATGTTGTGAACCGCATGTTGCCCGCCATTGTCTGGCGATGAATAAAGCCCGATTCAGGCGACATCATAACATCGGCACGGGAACTGGGAACCTCTATAAAATACCCCAGAATATTGTTGTATTTGATTTTCAGCGTATTTATACCGGTCTGGGTGATGTATTGCGTCTGAAGCCCCGCAATCGTTTCACGCGCGCCGTTCGACAATTCACGCATGTTATCCAGAGACATGTCAAAGCCGGCACGAATCACACCGCCATCACGGAAAAATGTCGGCAAATCATCAGACAATGCGCGCGTCAATTTCGAACACAGTTCGCCATGCGTCTTGATTTCAGCAAAGCGCGACGCAAACCCCGAATCCAGGCGCGGCGCCAATAATTGCGCGCGCGGCAGTACCGTAATAAAATCTGTGATATTGCGCATATCGCGCGGTGTGCCCCGCCCCGACAATAAACGCGACAGACAACGCCCAACGTCCGGCACATTGGCCAGAATATTTTCAACCATCGCACAAACATCTGGGTTTAACATAAAGTGCGAAATGTGCGATTGGCGTGTGTTTATTTCATCAATATCCGCCGACAAATTACGCAAATACGCACGCAGTTTTCGCGCGCCCGCCGCCGTGTGCGTTTCATCCAACACATCAATCAGGCACGCACCACCATCGTTTATCGGCGCGTCTATTTCCAGACTGCGCCAGGTGGCAGAATCAATCAATAACTGACGCCCGGATTTAAAGGTGTATGGCGCACGAAATGTAATTGATGCGTCACGCTGGGTATTAAACAAATACCCCGCCAGCAAGCATATCGCCCCGTCTGTATTTTTTGCCACAACGCCCGCATCAACCGCGCCACCAAACACACGCGATACAACCATATCTATGTCGGCACGGTGATATAATTTTTCGTACACAGGTGCCGATTTGAACAATTCACGCAGTTTGGAAATCGTCTTTTCTTCGGCGGTGTGAAATGGGAATATAACCTCGGCTGGGTTGATACGCACCAGGTCGTCAATCGGTTCAGATGATGTGCCGATAAAAAATTCACCCGTTGAAATATCACAGCCCGCAATATCGTATTTACCACCACCAATTGGCGCAATCGCAACCAAGAAATTTGAATTTTTTGGCGTCAGCAAATTTTCATCAGTCAATGTACCCGGCGTCAGGACGCGCACAACCTGGCGGTCGATAAATTTATGGCCGCGGGCCTTGGCCTGGGCGGGGGTTTCCATCTGTTCGACCAAGGCAACCTTGTACCCGGCGCGAACCAAACGACCGAAATAGTTATCCGCCGCGTGCCACGGAATACCACACATCGGGATGTCGTTGCCATCACCGTCGGTGCCACGCGCAGTTAATACCAGACTTAACACCGAACTGATTGTGCGGGCGTCTTCGAAAAATGATTCATAAAAGTCCCCCAAACGAAACATCAGCAACGCGTCTGGATTTTCAGCCTTCATATCAACATATTGCTGCATAACCGGGGTTAGTTTGCCTTTGTCAGCCACGATAATATCCGTTTGTTTTTGTAAATTATGCGCCCACTTTCAGGGTTTCGATTTTCAATTCGGCTTCCTTTAACAACTGTTCACAGTATGCCTTTAATTTGATACCCTGTTCGTATGCGGCAACAGAATCCGCCAATGGCAATTCGCCAGATTCCATTTTTTTAACCAATTCCATCAGTTGTTTATAGGCGTCTTCGAATGATAATTTTTTTTCGTCCATGTTCAATTCCCCTGTGATTTTATAGGTATGTTCAGACTACAAAAAAAATTGTTGATTTTCAATTAAAATCCTGGATTTTTTCTGTACTTAAATTATAATAAAAAACAGACATTTGTTAGCGGAAAGGGTTTCAACGCCCAGCAAACACCAGTCTATCAGTTGTCCTGACCATAGGTCGGGATGCTGTTGTTATACAATAGGCTATGCCAAAAGCAATGGAGTTTGTGTTTGCAATCGTTGAACATCCCGACCACTTTTTCAAATGTGGTCTTTTTTTTATTTTCAATGGGGGCAACAATTATGGGACTGCATCTTACCACATATAAAGAACACAAATCGTTATCACGCAAAACTGGATATTTATGCCGTGTGTTTTTACACCTGCAGGACAGCCAGCGCGAATTAAATGCCGCTATCAAAATCTTACAGGAAAACGAACCATGGTACGATAATGATAAAAATACACAAAAAAGCCGGGAAACACCGGGAAATAATTAACAAATTTATTTGTGTTGGTGTTTTATAAAAATTGCCGGCTTTTGCCGGCTTTTTTGAACATTTTTATTTGGTCAGATTTTCCACCAATTCATACAACTGGGTGCGGGTGGCGAACGACAATGTTATCTGGCCCGCGCCACCACGGCGTTCGGTTAACTTGGCCGGCACCCCCAGCGCGGATTTAATGCGCCCTTCGATTTCGCGAACGGATGCAGCATCGATTGTTTTTTGGATATGTGCGCGCGTTGTTTTTGCGCGGGGCGTGACCTTGACCAATTCGTCTGTTTTGGCGACCGATAATTTTTCCGCAATGATTTTGTGCGCCAATTCCGTCGGATTATCTGCGACCGCAATTGTGCGCGCGTGGGACGCGGATAATTCGCCCTGCTCTACCAATGTCTGGACCGATTCCGGCAGGGATGTCAAACGCAACATATTGCGAATATAACTGGCCGATTTGCCGATTAAACGCGACACATCGTCCAATTCATAATCACAACATTCCATCAGGTTTTTATAAGCGTTCGCTTCTTCGATTGGGTTCAGGTTTTCACGCTGAACATTTTCAATTAACGCGACTTCGCGTGCGTTGTTATCGTCCATATTTTTGACCAGGGCCGGTATTTCAGTCAGGCCGGCCAATTTAGACGCACGAAAACGGCGTTCACCGGCGATAATTTCGTACATATACGGACGGCCAGACACACTGCGCAACAAAATCGGTTGTAGGACACCCTTTTCGCGGATTGACGACGCCAATTCCGCCAGTTCCGCATCAGAAAAAGTCTTGCGCGGTTGGTCCGGGTTTGCGCCAATCTGTGCCAACGGAACCTGTTTTACGACAACGCGTTCGTTCTGGGTCAATAATGAAATATCAGGTATCGCGCCACGCGCCGCACTGATGTCGGCCAGGCCGCGTCCCAATCCAAATTTATTCGCCATCTGTTCCCCCCATAGTTCTTTCCACAACCTCGGTCGCGACACGCAAATACGCCTGGGCGCCGGTTGAGTTAAAATCATAGAATAATGCCGGTTTGCCGTGGGATGGTGCCTCGGACACGCGGATATTGCGCGGAACAACCGTTTTAAACACCGTATCACCAAATGTTTTGCGTACATCTTGGTCAACATCACGCGTCAAACTGTAACGACGGTCATACATAGTCAGCAACACACCCAAAATATTCAAATCTGGGTTCCAGTTTTCACGAACAATGCCGATTGTACCGATTAACTGTTGAACACCTTCGAGCGCGAAAAATTCACACTGTAATGGAATTATCACAGAATCCGATGCCGTCAGCGCGTTAATTGTTAAATACCCCAACGCCGGCGGACAATCCAGCAATATATAATCATAATAATCCATTATCGGACGCAGCGCGTCACGCAGGCGAAATTCACGGTTTGGCATATCCAATAAATCAACGTCTGCGCCCGCCAAAGCCTGGGACGATGGCAACAAATGTAATCCAGGTACCGCCGTGGACAAAATATTATCCGCCGCGTTTGCCGTCCCCATAATCACACCATAAACACTTTGACTGTGCGATGCGCGTTCAAACCCCAGCCCCGTGCCGGCATTACCCTGTTGATCCAAATCAACCAACAAAACACGCTTTTTAATCGCCGCAAGGGACGCACCAATGTTAATAGCAGTCGTGGTTTTACCCACCCCGCCCTTTTGATTCGCAAACGCAATAATATGTGTCATATATCCCCTTTCACTTTCAAATAAACCTTATAAAAACCGGACGATTCGGTCAAGGGTTATATTTTCAACACTAAAAACACAATAAAAACATAAACTTATTAACAATTTCACATGAAATAAGAATATATTTCACACAAATAAAAAATACCGGTGTTTGCCGGCTTTTTTAACATTTTTTTGATTTATATTGTTTTTTCAACAATTTAACATTTGTTTCACATGAAATTACCGGCAAAAACGCACAGAAATTATAAAACCATCGCCGGTTTTAGATGGCGTCAAATCGTATTCAAATTTATATTTGGTTTTCGCAGCATCGATTTCACCGGCAATTTCACGACCTTTTAACAGAAAAAGCCGGTATTTTGTGTGGGCAACATAATCCATAATCTTGGTCAATGACGCAAACGCGCGTGCAGTGAATACAAATTTGTTCGAATCGGCCGGTAAATGCCGGACAAAATCTTCGACACGACCATGGTAAATCGTCAGGTTATCCAATCCCAAATCATCTTTGACCGCGTTCAGGAACGCAACTTTTTTGCCAATCGATTCAATACATGTGACGCGCCATCCCAAAATCGCCAAAACAACACCAGGAAATCCCGCGCCACTGCCCAAATCAATTATATCGACATCCGTCGGCAAAACGTCCGCCAACTGCGCAGAATCGGCGATATGGCGGTTTTCAATATCGTTCAGGGTACTGGGCGCGACCAGATTCATACGCGACGACCATTCACGCAACAGTTCCGCATAACGTTCAAATTTGACTTTATTGCTCATAAGTACTATTCTAGCATAATCATGAGAAAAATAGAAAGTTTATTTATCACAATCAGTTTATTTGCCGCCATCGCCATAACAAGTGGCGCGATTTGGAACGCAACACACACAACAGGGCAGGGCGCAAAATACGAATTTCCAACCACAAAATATGGTGCTTTTTTGGCCAGCCAGCATGCGGTATATGTTAATGATTTTAATACCGCGAACAAGTTGGTTGAAAATCTGCGTGATGTGGATTACCCAGTTGTAAAGAATACGGTGTATATCGCTGATTTTTTAAGCGGACGCATGCCATTGGACGCGCACCTGTTAAAGAACGAAAAAGGTATGCCGGCACAGCTGATTTATGACGCGTACCTGATTCAAAACGATAATTGGCAAGAATTACATAAACGGCACAAGACAGACGAGTCTGCGTTGGCGGCACCGTTGCGCATTTGGTCGGCAATCGCAAACGATTGGCGCACAAACACATTTAAATTTATCGACAGATTACCCACAAACGCATCATGGAAATCGTTTGTTCGTGGGCAAATATATGCCGAACTGGGCGATATAGATACGGCGGCGGAAAATTTCGCAGCGGTCAGTCCAGACTTTATGAATATAAACGATTATCTGTATATAATGTCGTTCTATGCGCACAACAATATGACGGATGCGGCGGCGCAACTGCGCAAAGATTTTACCGCGCGACCCGGCGGGATGTTCATGTTAAATTACGACAATATTCCAGACTGGTCCGTGTATGCGGGGTATAAAAACCAATTGGCGTTCAGTTTGGTTCAAAATGTTTCGCACACCCAAATTATGATGTATTCTGATTTGGCAATGCTGCTGTTGCGGTTCGCAGAAATTACCGCGCCAGAATTCGCACAAAACAACAATGCGATTGATTACTATCTGGGGAATTATTTCTGGAATAATCGTGGCGATTGGCAGACGCACTTTAACAAAATCAAACCTGACAGCCCGTTCTTTTTATTCAGCGTTTTGCGCAACGCAGACAAAACTGGCAAAATCGACGAATTACAGGATGCACTGCGTGAACATCCACTGTTTGTGCCGGCGGTCAATAAATTGGTGGGACACCACATTCAGCACGGAAATAAACGCGCCGCGTTGCGTGTGATAAATCGCGCAATAAATGATGAAAACCTGGATGAAGTGGGCAGGGCGTTCTTTATCAAAGGGCGCGCACAAATATATTATTCGTTTGGTGACCTGGACGCCGCACAGAACGATTTGCGCGACGCATCAGAAACACTGGCGATGGATGCGGAAATTATTTCATTACAGGCGAAAATTTGGGCCGCACAAAATCGAGAATTGGATAATGCGTACGATTATGCGATGATGCTGGTACGGCAAAATCCAACAGATATTCTGGCGTGGGATACACTGGGGGTTGTGGTCGCACAACGTGAAGGGGTGGATGCCGCACTGGAAGTACTGGAACGCGTCGGCGAAGTATCCGAGGCGTGTTCGTCGCTGTTCGAGCACCTGGGGGACATGTACGCAACCAAGGGCGATGTAGAAAAAGCCGCGGACGCATACATGCGGGCAATTGATTTATCTGATGATGGATTAACAGTTATCCCCGTAATTGAAAGAAAAATAAGGAAAATAAAATGAAAGTTGGTGTAATTGGCGCAGGCGCATGGGGTACTGCGTTGGCAATCGCGTCCGCACGGGGCGGGACAGATGTGGTTTTATGGTCTTATGATGGGGTTCACAAAGAATTTGACGGTGTTGAAATGCCGCAGAACATTCGCATGACGTCTGATATGGGCGATATGCGCGATATGGACACATGGTTGGTGGTGACACCGGGGGCGTTTTTCCGCGAAACAATGCGTAAAGCGCGCGATGCGTACAACGGTCAACCAATCATTATCTGTACCAAGGGCGCGGAAAGCGCAACAGGACAATTTATGTCTGAAATTTTACAAACCGAAATTCCAGAATGTGTGGATTTTGGCGCGCTGTCGGGGCCACAATTTGCCGCCGAAGTGGCGCGTGGCGTGCCGACCGGTTCAACATTGGCCGGAACGCGCAACACGATTGTGGCAGGGCAGGGCGCATTAAGCAGCCTGTACCTGGAAGCGAGTGACGATATTATCGGCACCCAGGTTTGTGGGGTTGGAAAAAATGCCGTGGCACTGATTTGTGGGTACAACAGTGTCAAGTGCGAAGAAAATGAACGCGCGCTGATATTTACACGCGCATGGAACGAAGTTATGAAAATCGGCATCGCAATGGGTGGCCAAATGCAGTCGTTTCTGGGGCTGTGCGGAATTGGGGATTTATTCTTGTCGGCGACCAGCGCAACCAGCCGCAACTTTGCGGGCGGGGTGGCAATCGCAAACAACAACCCGCCACAGGGCACAGTCGAAGGGATATTCGCGTTGGACGGATTGATTACCCGTGCCAAGGATTTAGGGATAGATGTTCCAGTATTGATTCAAATGCAACAAAAGTTAAAGATATAAAAAAACCGGCGATTGCCGGTTTTTTTTATTATTTGTTTGGAATAATCTTGATTTCAACACGACGGTTCAACGCGCGACCATCAACAGTTGAATTCGAGGCAATTGGATTGGATGACCCCAGACCCAAAACTTCGAAACGAGATTGCTTTACACCCTGGCCCTGCAGGTACGAGGCAACAGAACCCGCGCGTTCGCGCGACAGTTTCAGGTTGTAATCGGCACTGCCCGTGCTGTCAGTATGGCCAGATACCATAACGGTTGAATTCGAGTATTTATTCAAAACCTTGGCAACGGAATTTAAGACAGGATAAAAAGATGAATTGATGTCCGCAGAATCAGTCTTGAACGTGATGTTGCCCGGCATGATTAAACGGATGCTGTCTTGGTCTTCGATAACCTGGACACCGGTCGATACCAGTTCAGCACGCAATTCAGCCGCCTGGGCATCCAGATAATAACCAACACCACCGCCAACAGCCGCACCCGCCAAGCCACCGATTAGGGCACCTTCGCTGCTTTGCGTACTGCCAATCAGGGCACCAGTCGCCGCACCAATCGCGGTGCCCCATGTGGATTTCGCAGTCTGGGTTTGACCCGTGTATGGATTCATAGTTGTACAGGCAGATACCAATGCCAAAACAGCAATAATCGAAATTGTTTTTTTCATATTTTCCCCTTTGGTTTATCAATGCGATTATTCTAGACCATATTATTACAAAACACAAAAAAAATAAATCCCCAGAAACCTGGGGATTTTTTACTTGTTTTTGATTTTTGCTGTGCGCATGAACAATAATTGCAGCATTTGAAGATACTTGTTTCGCGATATTTTTGGAATAACGGTCGAAGTACCACCCCAAAAAACATCTGGTAAAATGCGATGCGCCGGACAGTCAGGCGTTTCAGAACACATCGCATTTTGTTGTTGAATCAATTCTGCCAGCGTTGATTTAGTCTTGTCGATTTTGTTTTGTAATTGCTGTTGCTGTTCGGCGGGCTTTTGCTTTGCGATGGCGCGGGCCAGGGACTTTTCCTGGCGGGGCAGGGTGCCAAAACGCAAATTTTCGATTTGTTCGACTAAATCCGCATAACGTTTTTCATTAGATATTTTTTCAACATCCAGCCCGCCAAAATGTTCGCCATGTACGATACCCAGTTCAGACATCTTGGCACGATATTGTTCTTGGTAGAATTTCACATCACATATCGGCATTGACGCAAACACGCGTTCAATCGCATACCAGGTGGATTTGTTCACATAGGTATTCAGGCGCGTATTCAAGTATTCTGGCAGATATGCGTTCTTGGCCTGGAGCCCATGAATCAAAATCGCATTTTTGCGAATCAAAACAGATTGTGGACGACAATATGTATGGATATGTTGGGCCACGACAGAACGATAGATTTCATATTTTTCATCCGCAGGAATATTTTGCGGACGGCCTAAATCATATGAATATATGTATTCAATCAACGGCACCCCCTGGGACAGGCGCGCAGAACGACGCGTTAACAGACCACCATAAACACTGTCCAACAGGTCAAACGAAAAACATGACACAAACGGACCAGACGGGGATTTTTTTCCCATAAAATATGGTGCATACATCGCAATACGACCGTCAGGGCCAACGGCAACAAATTTATAGCCACGTGGGGCATACTTGTTCATTTTGTGTAACAGCCATCCTTTTTCAAAAATCATATAAACTTCCTTTGCGTTGTATTTAAAAAAGTGCCCGGGTGGGCACTATCTGATTATCGTGTTTTCAATGTATCTGATATTGCCATTATTGTCGGTATCTGTCTGAGCGTATCTGGACGCAGCGTGTCAACACGTTCCACCCGCGACACATCAGGCTGTGCCGGTTCCGTTTTTGGCGATAATTTTGAGTTTAGATGTAACACCACGCCCGCAACAACCGCGCACAGTATCGTTTGTTCAAAAAATTCTTTAAAATCCCGTTTCATATTAGACCCATTAAAAATTCGGATAAAAAATCCGCCAAACGGCGGTTTAATTTTTGGTGGGTGTTGAGGGATTCCCTCGCCCGCGAAGCGGGACTGCGGGGCATTCGTTCCCACCCACTGCGTGGGTTGCGCGCGCACCGATGGTGCTTGCTGACTCGTTGTCAAACCCCGGGGTTTTCGTCCGCAAACCCATTTCCAAAAATAAAACCGATTTATCATCGGTTTAATTTTTGGTGGGTGTTGAGGGACTCAAACCCCCGACCCTCTCGGTGTAAACGAGATGCTCTAATCAACTGAGCTAAACACCCAAAGCCTTAATAGCGGACGAATGATATAATATATTTTTTTATTTGTCCAGTATTTTTTTGCCGTCTGCGACCGCAAATGTTTCGCGACCAACACTTATCCGGCCCGCGTTATATGTTGGGGCAACCGGACGCGTGACAGATGCACGCCAGAAAACCGCGCCGTCTGACAAAGATACAGCATATAAATTATTATCTGTACCAACAACAAACGCATAATCGCCCGCAATCACAAACGGATGCGCAACACCAATGTTCAGACACCACCGCTTATCACCAGATGTGGCATTTATGCGACAAAACGCATCGCCCAGACCGCCTGCGTACACAGAATCACCATACAGCACAACAGGGGCGATTATATCAACCATCGAAGCACCACCGGTCATGTTGCTGGCCCGGTAAATGTCGGCAATCCACATGATTTGACGATTTTTTGGGTTAACCTTGACCAATTCGCCAGTGGTCAGCCCCGCATAGACATATTTGCCACCACAGACCGGTTGAACCGTGGCAGATACGGTGTTGCTGGTTGGGAAACCACTGAAAACCTTGCGCGGGCCATCCCAGATTACATTATTTGAATCGCGCGTATATGGGCAATCAGAATTATCAACAACATGCGCAGATTCTGGGATATTTTCAATCGTTTTATTTTGAACACGCACGGTGTCCGTGTCAAAAATTGGAGTGCGCGCCCCTGGCAAAATCGGGTCATGCTTATCACACGCCCCCAGTACAAATACACACATAAAAATCGCAAGAATCCAACGCATATCTGTCACCATTAGCGCAATGTTGCCGCAGTCGCCGCAACCGTTGATGGCGCGTTTTTGTCGGCGATGATTTCATCCAAAATCTTGTTCGCGGCATCGCGTTCACCAGATGACAGGTATTTCTGGGCAACCAACAGGCGCGCATTGTAATAAAATGGCGATGCCTTGGTATCTAAGTCAGACAGATATTCCACCAGTTCGTCAGTTGACATATCGTCACCACGGATACCAACAATGTGCAGACGCGCCAAATCACGAAAATCACGCGTATTGCCATCGTTTGCCAATTTTTCCAATTTATTTACATCGTTATCCAGCAAATATGACTGAAACAGCGCCAGGTCCGCCGTCGCGCCCGACGCATCGTCCGCCAATGCCGCCAAGGCGTTCGCATCACGGTTTTCAATCGCCATTTCATAGGCCGTTGCCGTCGCAATTTTATTCGCGCGATGCGTGCGTACACCAATCTGGACACCCGTCGCAATAATCAAAAGCGTCAAGGCAGCAATCATCATATGACGCGAATACTTTTTAATAAACCGCATCGTTTTTTCGTTATTCACATCTTCCCAGACTTCGCGGTACAGGGCGTCCTGCATATGTTCGGCATAGGTCTTTTTGGGGGCTTTGACTTTTTTATTTCTTTCCAGCATGGTTGCCATGATACTATTCTCCTGTGCTTGATAATTATTTATTTATGATATACTATAAAAGTTATGAGCAAGGAAATCAAGACCACATTACCAGCAAAAAACAATACCAGCATCGTTGCCGCACGCGGGGTTAGTGACGATGCATCACTGGCACAATATATTCAAAATGTACAAAAAATTCCCGTTCTGACCGCTGAACAGGAATACGAATACGCAACAAAATGGGTTCAAAACCAGGACAAGTTCGCCGCTGAAAAATTAGTGGCCAGTCATCTGCGCCTGGTGGTGTCGGTGGCGTATGATTATAAAAACTATGGGATTCCGGTTGGTGAACTGATTGCCAGTGGAAATATGGGCCTGATGCAGGCGTTACAGAAATTTGACCCAGACAAAGGTTTTCGGTTTTCAACATACGCGATGTTCTGGATTAAGGCGGAAATTTACGAGACTATTTTGAACAACTGGTCGATTGTGCGAATTGGAACCAGCGCAAACCAAAAACGCGTGTTCTTTAACCTGGCGCGGGCCAAGCGTGCGCTGGGGATTATGGATAACAATCTGTCAGATGAACAAACAAAACAAATCGCAGAATATCTGGACGTGCCGGAAAAAGATGTTGAACGCATGGCAACACGCGTGGGGGCACGCGATGTTTCACTGAACGCGCCACTGAATTCCGAAGATGGGGCGACAGATGTCCTGTCGAATATGAGTGATAATCGCGAAACAATCGAAGAAACATTGGAACAGATTGAATTTCGTCGGCGCGGGTTAGATTTGCTGAAAAAACATTTGGGAAATATGTCTGAACGCGACCGCGCAATATTGACCGCGCGCAGATTAACGCAGCCGGTCGCAACATTGGAATCTTTGTCGCAAAAATATGGCATTTCGCGCGAACGCGTGCGACAAATCGAAGAACGCGCATACAATAAACTGCGCGATGCGATTTTAAAGGAAGCAGGGGAACAAAACTAGGATGTTTGGATTAAAAAAATTATATGCCGCGTTGGCGACAATTATATTGGTGCCAAATGTGGCGCATGCGTTGCAGTATGATATAGGAAAATTTTCCGCAAAACTTACCGGATATGTCACCGGCGGGGTCATTAACCCAGATATGGAATCACCGTTGTTTATTGGCGATTGGCGTGGGCGCGCCCAGGTCACTTATGATATAAACGATGAATATAAATTTGGGGCGGTCTATGCGCTGGACGAGGCGGCATTGGACAAAGGCAATATCGCCCGCGAAACATTTGGGTATATTGAATCGAAAACTTTTGGTCGTGTAGAGGTTGGTTTGACGGATTCAATCGCACGAAAACTGGGGGTTGGGTTGCCGGATGTTGGGGGACTGCGCATAAATGACCGACCGCTGTATAACGAAAAGATTATTCCAGATGGTTCAATTATCGCGGATACAACACTAACATCGGGGCGCAGTGACCCACGTGTCAATATTGTTTCCGCACCAACAAATGGTGTTCAATATGGCGTGTCGGGGTCTGGGTTTGCGAATAACTATGACTGGGCGGTGGACGCAGGGATGAAAATCCGACGCCCGAACGGCAAGGTCAAGACAGCGTATGCGCTGGGGCTGTCCCTTATGGATAATCCACGCGATTTCGATAACGAAGTTTATACCCGTGGCGTCACCGCAGATTGGCGCGCACAAATGTCGGCAGGGATGAATTTACAGTATAACAGTTGGGTTTGGGGACTGACGGGACGCGTGATTTATGACAAAAATCCTGTGGGTGATATTTCAGATGGATTTGTTGTTGGAACCGGGGTCAGTTATGATTTGTTGCGGTACAGCGTGTCTGTGACATACATGTTGTCGGACACAGGTGTGTGGCAATCAGAAATCGACGATTTTGTTGACCATATGGCAATTGCGTCGTTCCGGTATAAATACAGCGAAAATGTCGATGGATGGATTTCAGGTGGCATCACATCAAAAACACCATTTATTTCGGCGGGGCTGCGATTGACTTTTTAATGACTTAATTGTTTTTTTATGATATAATTCGCGCAAGAGAATGAAAAAACTGCTGACGTGTTTTTTTGCGTTATTGGTTGTTGCACCTGGGGCAATCGCGGCCGAGGTGGCTGTTTCGCGCGCAATTCCGACATCAGATGACGCAAACACATCAACACGAAATATTGTGAACAATACAAAAAACCAAACACGCAGTGCGGTGTCACGCGTGTTTTCAGGTGCCACAGATAATGTTTCTGAACGATCGCGCAGCGGGGTTATTTCGCGCGCAGTTAGCACGGCGGGCAAGTCGGATGTAAATTCAGCACGTTCGAATTTAGAGGTCGCTGTGCACACAGTCGGGCGAAACAAACGCGTGTCGGATGCCAGCATCAATAATAATCCAGCGGTACGCAGGGCGGGATTGGTTCTGCGCCCATCTACGGCCGAGGTTGGTGGCCGCGCAGTAATTGGTGACACGGGCGCACAGACCGGTTCAAATATAGACGAAGCGGTTCGTGGGGTAAAATCGCGCGCCGCCGCAAAATCAACCGCAGAAAGCATTGCTGAGGCAACAACAAGATTAGAACAGACCGCGGCACTGAATAAATCGTGCCAAGAACAGTATAACGAGTGTATGGACCAGTTCTGTGCGGTTGTTGACGCAAACCAGGGTCGCTGTTCATGTTCGGCGAACCTGAGCCAATATACCAAGGTTGAAAACGCCGTCAAAGATGCGAACACACAACTGAACGAAGTTGCCCAGCGCATCAGATATGTTGGATTATCAGCAGATGAAATTCGCGCAATCATGAACGAGACCGAGGCCGAAGAAGCACTGTCGGGGGCGGTCGACACATCTGAAACGCGCAATATGTTAGAAGAAATCGAAGATTTGATTCGTGACCCAGTGTCAAACACTTCTTATTATTCAGACAATTCGTTCGGGCTGGATATGGATTTGGATTTCACATCGGATACAGCAGATTTGTTCAATTTGGATTTCTTGAACACAGACACAACCAGCAGTTTTTCAAATCTGCGCGGGCGGGAACTGTATAACGCGGCAAAAAAACGCTGTAATACTATATTGACCCAATGTAAAAGCGCGGGTGCGACACCGAACCAGATTACGGGTAATTACGACCTGGCGATTGACAAGGATTGTGTGGCGTATGAAAAAGGCCTGACCAAGATGAACGAAACATTGGTATCCAATGTACGCAGCGCAAATCGTATGCTACAAAAGGCGCGACTGGCCGTGTTACAGAATAAAAACCAGTACGATGCCAAGGGATGTATCGGCGCACTGGAAGCGTGTATGAAGGACGATATGGTTTGCGGGGATGATTATTTCAAGTGCGTTGACCCGACAAAAATATATATCGATGAAAATGGCGAAGTCGTTCTGGGGCAAAGAATTTCAGATATAACCGCGTTTATGGTTGGGTATAACAACGCAAATATCGACAAAGAATTTTTAACAAACGCGTATGATTCACAAAGCGTCAGCGTTGACGCATGTAAGGCAGAACCATCCGGTGACCCAGCCGTTGGGGGTAATGACGGGTCGTGCATCGCCAAGTATTTATTACAAAAGATTGGAACCAAGCAAAAGGTGACAGACGAAGGGCTGTGTCGCGCAGTTCTGGATAAGTGTCAACGGTACACATACAGCGCAGATGGCACATACAATCGGTTTAATGATGTTGTTAAGAACTATGTTCAGCGTGCAATGGTTAACATTCGCGCCGCCCAGCACAAGGTTATTTCAGACTATGCGTCCAGTTGTATGGTCGATATCGCACAATGCTATAACCAACAGGTGACCCAGGTTAACGCATGGTCATCCGCCGCCAGTGTCAACAGTGTTTACAATGTTATGCGTGGCGCGTGCCGGAATGTTGCGTTAACATGCGCATACGCGGTGTTTTATGACAGCAATATTAAATTGTGTTATGATGCAAACCAAGACGGTTCGGTTGACCAAACAAGCGAATGCTCTGTTGTAACATCAGAAGACACACCACCATCCGAAGACCAGTACATAGAAGGTATTTCATCTATGTTCTATCAGTCGTTACTGTGTCCGGACAATTCAGAATACCTGACCAGCGCATATACCGGCGCAATCGGCAACGGAACAGAATATGTTAACAGCCGTTGTAAGTGTAAAGCAGGGTACGAAGCATTTGGTTCGTCATGTATGATTGAATGCCCAAAAAACAGTAAACGTAATTCATACGGAACATGCGTATGTGATGCCACATTTAAGATGGTAAGCAATTTGTGCCAGTGTACAGACGGGACCGTACTGAACGCAACTGGGGACGCGTGTGTTTCCCCCAGCAGCGAAGCCCCCGCCACAACAGAATAAATAAAAAAAGGACAATAAAAAAACCCGCAAATTGCGGGTTTTTATTTATTTTGATTTAGAAGCCCTGGGGGGTTTCCATTTTAACCTTGGATACTTTTTTATCCAACGCTTTGACAACTTCGTCTGTGATGTCCAGGTTTGCGACATCGGCACCTGTGCGCGCCATACGGCCATCAATTACCAAGGACAATTTCTTTTTAGCAATAATACCTTCGATAACTGGGTCCAGGTGTTTTGTCTGTAATTCATTTAATGCCTTTTGATAAGACATTTCGATTGACTGGGCGCGTTCGGTCAGGTCGCGCTGTAATTTTGTGACTTTGTTTTGATAGTCAACAACACGGCGTTGTAACGCTTCGCGGGACAGGACATCCTGGGATTTTTCGATTTCAGCCTTTTCTTTTTCCAGGGCCTTTTGATCGCGGGTCAATTCGTCACGCAGGGAATTTTCATATTTTTCCTTTTGTGCGCGCAGGTCTTTTAACGCAGCCGCACCCGTCTGAATCGCATCCATGCGAACAACCGCAATACGCAGATTCGCGCCGTTTACGGCATCTTCGCTGACCACCGCAACCGCGTCAGATACAGACGCGCCTGAATTAGAGTTCAACGCATGAACCGCAACACCACCCGCCGCCGCAACAGCAACCGCGACAGCCGCAACAATACCAATTTTTTTGTAATTTTTAACCATTTTTTCCATCCTTTGATTTTGTATATGTTCGTACTATAAACAACAATTATTTGAAAGTAAAACAGAAAGTTGTATAAACAAAAAAATAGGGCGGTTTTCCGCCCACTTAGTTTCGTTATTCGCCAGAAAGAAACTTTTCCAGCCATTTGTTGTCAAAGTTCAATTGTTTCACATCCTTGTTCTTTAACAGGCGTTGCTGTAATGGGATTGTGGTTTTGACCCCTTCGATAACAAATTCATCCAGCGCACGCGTCGCACGCATGATACACGCAGGGCGATTCTGGGCATGAACAATCAATTTCGCAATCATAGAATCATAGGTCGGTGGAATCGTATAGCCGGTATAGACCGCACTGTCCACACGAACCCCCATACCGCCGGACGGCGCATACAAGGTGATTTTGCCAGGATTTGGGATAAAGTTTTCAGAATCTTCGGCATTTATACGAAATTCAATCGCGTGCCCGTTCGGAATTACATTTGACTGGGTGTAGCCCAACTTTTCACCGGC
Source organism: Candidatus Enterousia sp. (assembly GCA_045546195.1). Taxonomy (GTDB): domain Bacteria; phylum Pseudomonadota; class Alphaproteobacteria; order Rs-D84; family Rs-D84; genus Enterousia. The sequence goes on along the minus strand of JAZQCH010000001.1, from coordinate 203,794 downwards.
GGCGATGCGAATCTGTTCGCGAACCAGGTCAACACCGTACACCATTTCAGTGACAGGGTGTTCCACCTGTAAGCGCGTATTCATTTCCAGGAAATAAAATTTGCCGTCCTGGAACATAAATTCAAATGTGCCTGCGTTCGTATAACCCATTTTCTTGGCCGCAGACTTACAGATTTCAATCATATCGTCGCGCTGTTTCTGGGTTAAAATGGCGGCGGGGCATTCTTCCATAACCTTTTGATTACGGCGTTGCAGGGAACAGTCGCGTTCGCCAAAGATTACAACATTGCCATGTTTGTCACCCAAAACCTGAAATTCAATATGACGGGGATGGGTCAACAACTTTTCCATATACAAGGTATCGTCGCCGAACGCGGATTTAGCCTCGTTCTTGGTTAATTGATACGCATCCGCCATTTCGTCGGAATTGTGTACAGGGCGCATGCCACGGCCACCACCACCGGCAGATGCCTTTAACATAATGGGATACCCGATTTTTTCAGCAACCGCCAGCGCATGTTCCAATGATTCAATCGCACCATCAGACCCCGGCACAACCGGCAAACCACATTCAATGGCGGTTTTTTTGGCGTTAACCTTGTCCCCCATTTTGGTAATCATTTCAGGTGACGGACCAACCCAAATCATGCCATGTTGTTCAACCTTGTGCGCAAAGTCGGCGCGTTCAGATAAAAATCCGTATCCTGGGTGAATCGCATCAGAATTTGTCAGCAGCGCCGCCGTCAATATCGCAGATTCGTTCAAGTAAGAATCACGGGCAGGCGCCGGACCAATACACACAGATTCATCCGCCAATTGTACATGCATCGCATCGCGATCAGCCGTCGAATAAACCGCAACCGTACGAATACCCATGTCACGACACGCACGAATAATACGCAGGGCAATTTCCCCACGGTTCGCGATTAAAACTTTTTTTATTTGTGGCATTTTATATGCTTTTATTCAATTACAACCAAAGGTTGGTCAAATTCAACCGCCGCGCCGTCGGAAACCAAGATTTCTGTGACAACACCGTCACGATCAGATTTGATTGGGTTAAATGTTTTCATCGCTTCGACCAGGGCAACTGTGTCGCCGGCGTGTACCTGTTTGCCGACCGTCACAAATGCGTCCGCACCCGGTTCTGGGGCCAGATAGACAACACCAACCATCGGTGACTTTAACGCATAGCCATTAACCACAGGTTTGGCAGATTCTGATTTGGAGGCCGGCGCATCCGACGCGGTGGCCGTCGCCGCAACGGCCAGGGCCTGTTGCTTGGACAAATGGATATGCTTGCGATATACGCCGAATAAAAATTGGCGTTCTAAATCAAGTTCAGTTATTCCCATATCATCCATGATTTTAGACATAGATTCAACGGTTGCACGAAATGACATATTTAATCCTTTGTATATAATTTACCGTCATACATTGAGTTGAATTGTACCACATTGACGCCCGTTGTCAAGGAACAGGGTCGTAGCCGCAGCCGCCACCTGGGCGACAACGACATATGCGTTTCAGCCCCATCCAGCACCCGCGAAACGCACCATATTTTTCAATCGATTGGCGGGTGTATTCACTGCAACTGGGGATAAAACGACATGCCGCACGACCACCAAAAATCGGCGACAGCGCGCACTGATAAAAACGCACCATGGCAATCGCCAGGCGTTGAAAAACAGACAATTTATTCGGCATCTGTGTCCAGTTTGCGCAGGTAGTGCAACGCCTTTTTCATAGCAGTGCGACCGGATGTGCGGTCGGCATCCAAGATAGCGCGACGAATTATAAACACATAGTCCCATTCGGGGCGCAACATCCCTTCGCAAAATGACAGCCAGTCACGCAACATGCGTTTTGCACGGTTTCTGTCAACCGCATGTTTGAAAGTCTTTTTCGTCACAATCATGCCATAACGCGGGTCGTCTGGGTATTTCGCAGGCTTTGCCCGAACCAAAAAATACGCGCATTTTGCCGTAGGATTGTTTTCAGTCGCCGCAAAGTCAGCATGATTTTTTATCGTATCACGTTTCATAATGTCCGTTATATTACCACAATATCTGATAAATCAAATAAATTTATAGGGGCGTCTTGATTTTTCGAACATCGTGATTTATAGTTCAAAAAAATCGTAATTTATGGGGAAAAATATGTATAACTGGTTGATGAAATTCTTTTCTGCGGATATGGCAATTGATTTAGGAACGGCAAACACCCTGATTTATGTCAAGGGACGCGGTATTGTTTTGAACGAACCGTCGGTTGTGGCGGTGGCTGAAAACCGTCTGATGGGACGCAAAGAAATATTGGCCGTTGGGACCGAGGCTAAACAGATGTTCGGCCGTACGCCGGGCACTATTTCCGCGGTGCGTCCGTTGCGCGACGGGGTTATCGCGGATTTTGAAGTTGCCGAAGAAATGATTAAATACTTTATTCGCAAGGTTCATCATAAAAACCCATTGGCCGCACCACTGATTATTATTTGTGTGCCATCGTGCGCAACCCAGGTGGAACGACGCGCAATTCAAGAAGCGGCCGATGCCGCCGGCGCACGCAAGGTGTTTATCGTCGAAGAATCAACCGCAGCCGCAATTGGGGCGGGGTTGCCGGTTGAAAAACCATTGGGGTCAATGGTTCTGGATATTGGTGGGGGCACAACCGAAGTTGCGGTTATGTCACTGGGTGGTATCGTTTATTCAAACGCTGTGCGTACCGCAGGCGACCAGATGGATATTGATATCATTGATTTTGTACGCAAAACAAAGAATCTGTTGATTGGGGAAAATACCGCCGAAGATATTAAAAAGAAAATCGGTACCGCAATCGCACCCAAGGACAAAGCCAACGAATTAACCATGAAGATTAAGGGGCGCGACCTGTTGTCGGGAACACCACGCGAAACCGTTATTACAGAAACACAAATCGCAGGCGCGTTGGCCCAGACCGTGTCCAAAATCGTTGATACGGTGCGCCAAGCGTTGGAATTAACGCCACCAGAATTGTCAGCAGATATCGCAGATTTAGGTATTGCGATGACCGGTGGGGGGTCTATGTTGCGCGGGTTGGATGTCGCAATTCGTGCGGCGACCGGATTGCCGGCGTTCTTGGTTGATAACCCATTGGCATGCGTCGCATGTGGCAGTGGCAAGATGCTGTCAAACCTGGACAAGAACAAGCATGTGCTGCAGACTATGTATTAAAAAAACGCCCCGGTTGGGGCATTTTTTAGTGGTTAGTGTAAGTGGCTAGTGGTTAGTGTTGGAATACATTTTGCATTTGCTCGTTAGGCAAACAAAGAGTAAATATATTTTGTTGTGTGTGGGATTCTTTTTCTTGTAGAATAGGCGCATGATTAACAGCATCAGTTTAACCGATTTTCGTAATCACACAATGTGCCGTATCAAAACACACGGCCGGCGTAATATTATCATTACCGGCCCAAATGGCGCAGGCAAGACCGCCGTGCTTGAAGCGATATCTATGCTGGGCGGGGAACGCGGTATGCGGGGCGCAGGCATGGGGGATATCGCCCGATTTTGTGGGTCAGGTGGTTTTAGTGTTTTTGCGAACCTGGCCGATGACACAGAAATTTCAGTTCAATTCACAGGGGGCGACGCAAATCGACGCGCAAAAATTGACGGGGACAGCGCGGCGTTGGCTGAACTGGCACGATATGTGCGGGTGGTTTGGATTACACCACGCGAAGACAGACTGTTTGTTGATAGTGCGGGTGACCGGCGCGCGTTCTTTGACCGACTGTGTGCCAGTTTTGATGCCACGCATCCAGGGCGCACAGCACGGTTGGCAAAATTATTAAGCGAACGCGCGTATGCGCTGAAATCCGGGGCAGACGCACGATGGATTGATGCGCTGGACACACAAATCGCAGGGGTGGCGGTCGCTGTCGCCGTCGCACGTATTCAATATGCGGGGGAACTGAATTATTTCCTGGGGCGGTGCGCGGTGACGGTTATGGGGATGGTGGAAAAAATGCTGATTGACGGGATGAGTGCCGGCGACGCAGAACGCGCATATTTAGAATATTTGAAACAAAATCGAACACTGGTCGGTGATAAAATGGTGTTGGATGGGCCACATAAATCTGATTTCGGGGTGTTTAATAACGAATTAAAATTGCCGGCACATTTAACCAGTACAGGACAGCAAAAAACGGCGATTATAGATTTAATATTGGCGCACGCAAAACTGGTTCACACCAAGACTGGGCGCAGTCCTATTATTTTATTGGACGAAGCGGCGGCGCACCTGGATAAAAACGCACGAGAAATGATGTTTCGCGAACTGGGACAATCAAATGCCCAGGTGTGGGCAACAGGGTTGGACCCCGATATTTTCAGCAATATTGAAAATGCTGTATTTGTCACTTGCGAAAATGGGGAAATAAGTAATATAGTATGCGCGGAGTAAAAAGATATGGCACGGATTGACTATCAGACTTTGTTAGATAACGCATTGAAATCGATTGTAAAGGATGCGTTAATTCATGCGCAGTTTAATGGACTGGGGGATGGAACACATTTCTTTATCACGTTTCGTACGCGTGATGCGGGGGTTGTGTTGCCGGATTTTCTGCGGATACGGTACCCGGATATTATGACGATTGTGTTACAGTATTCGTATAACAATTTACATGTGTCAGACAAAGAGTTTGGCGTTCAATTGACATTTGATGGGCGGCCGTTCTTTATCCGTGTGCCGTTTTCGGCGTTGGTCGAATTCAAAGACCCATCTGTGGACTTTATGTTGTCGTTCCAGAAAAAAACACAGCAGGCGGCGGCTGATAACGATATGGAATTGCCACTGGATGAAAAACCAGACACTGTACCAGACCCAGGGCGGGTTGTGTCGCTGGATGAATTTAGAAGGAATAAAAAATAACAAAAAAAGCCGGCAAATGCCGGTATTTTTTATTCAGAAATCTTTACATAATCGCGGGCAACTTTTTTTATGCCACACGTTTTGAACGCGATTGTCAGGATTGCACCGGCGTCTTCGATAACAACGCCCGCGCCCAATTCATCGTGCGACACCAATTTGCCAACAAGGGATGCGGGGCGTGAAGCCCTGGGCTTTGGTGCGGGCGTGGGTGTCGGATTATAAGTGTATGTGGGCGCGTATGCGCGTGGGGCGGCGCCCTGGAAATCCAGATAGCGATTGTCCATTTCGGTGATAAAGCGACTGGGCGAATTATATGTACGCGAACCAAAGACAAATCGCATCATCGCATTTGATATAACACAGCGATGGCGCGCACGCGTTATCGCAACATAGGCCAGACGACGTTCTTCTTCGATGGCACCTTCGTTGATTGCCTTGTCATTGGGGAAAATGCCTTCTTCCCAGGCGGGCAGGAATACAGTATCGAATTCCAGCCCCTTGGCCGCGTGAATTGTCATAATGCTGACCGTGTTGGTGTTTTGCGGCGTGTCATTTGCGTCGTTATCGTCTGTCATCATCAGGGCCGCCTGTTCCAAGAATTCAGATAAACTGTCATACTTGGAAATAACAGAGGTTAATAATTCACGGATGTTTGATAGGCGGTCGGGTGCATCGGCATCTTTGGATTCAGTCCATATCTTCATATATCCCGTGCGTTCCAATAATGTTTTTGCCGCGTCACGTGGTGGCATGGACGCCCATTCAAAATCAAATGCCGATAAAAATTCATCCGCCGCGGCGCGCAACTTTGGTGCCAGTTTCGCGTTACGCAACGCGTCCATCAATGTGCCACCCGCCGCACGCAGGTTCGCAATCGCACGTTCACCAAAACCACGACGTGGTTTGGCAATTACACGCAAAAATGACATATCGTCAAACGGATATACCAACAGGCGCAAATACGCAATAACATCGCGGATTTCCATGCGGTCATAGAATTTCGTCGCACCAATCAATTTGTATGGGATTGCGCGTTGCGCAAATTCTTCTTCGAATATTCGGGACAGACTGCCCGCGCGAATCAGCAGGGCAAACTTGGTAAAGTCCGTTGTGTCTTCGCGAATAATTGCGTCGGCGATTATGCGCGCTTCGTCACGGTCGGTTGGCAGCGTCAAAACATAGACCGGTTCACCGACCAAGTCTGATTTTTCGGCACGCAAATCTTTGCCCAGGCGACCACGATTGTGACGGATAAGTGAATTTGCCGCGTTCAGGATATTTGATGTACTGCGATAATTTGTTTCCAGACGAATTATTTGGGCAGACGGAAATGTTTTTTCAAAATTTAAAATATGTTTGATTTCAGCACCGCGCCATGAATAAATCGATTGGTCATCATCACCAACACAGCATATGTTTGGCGCGTCCATGTCGCGCGTTAACATCCCCAGAAATTCCATTTGGGCGTTGTTTGTGTCCTGAAATTCATCAACCAGGATATATTTAAACTGGTTCTGATAGCGCGATAAAATGTCTGGATTTTTATCGAATAATTCCAGGACCCGCAATATAATATCACCAAAATCAACCGCGTTCAGGCGCGCCAATTCTGCGTTATATGCGTTGAATAATTTGTCGGTGTTTTTTAGTGCTATTAACCCCCGATCCTTAATCGCGGAAAATTCTTCGACATAGTCGGCGGGTGTTTTGGTTGATGTTGTCAGTAATGATTTGATGACGCTTTTTTGGTCGTCTTCGCCATAGATAATAAAGTCACGACGCAATCCCGCACGTTCGGCGTTGGTGCGCAAAATACGCAAACAAATTGAGTGAAATGTACCACACCAAATGTCGCCCGCATACCACGCGCCATTGGAAAATGATTCCAGGCGTTTTTTCATTTCGTTGGCGGCCTTGTTCGTAAAAGTCAGGGCCAACACCTGCCACGGCAGGGCCAGATGATTGTTCAAAATATATGCGATGCGCGTTGTTAAAACACGGGTTTTTCCAGTACCTGCGCCCGACAGAACCAACAAGGGACCCGCGGTTGTTTCAACCGCCAGGCGTTGTTCGTTGTTAAGATTTTCTAGCATTAAATCCACCGTTCTATTATAATACCCACAGCAATTATTATCAAGGATTGGAATAGATGAAACGTGTTATTTGTTTTGACATTGAAACGACTGGGTTTGAATATATGCGCGGTGACCGCGTGATTGAAATTGGGGCGGTCGAAGTTGTTGATGGTAAAATTACTGATAATTCTTTTCATGAATATATCAATCCAGAAGGGAAAATTATTCCGCCCGATACATATATGGTTCATAAAATTTCAAACGCGTTTTTGGAAGATAAACCAAAAATGAGTGAGGTGGCACCACGGTTCTTGGAATTTATTGGCGACAGTCCGATTGTCGCGCATAATGGGTTGGACTTTGACTTTCCGTTTGTGAACTATGAACTGAATAAGTTGGGGTTAAAGCAGATTCCGCGTGAACAACAGATGGATACACTGGTTATCGCACGAAATCGTGTGTTTGGACCGAAAAGTTATACATTGGACGCGTTGGCAAAATGGTATGGAATTTCGTTGACGGCGCGTGCGGATGCACACGGGGCGTTAATCGACTCGGAAATTCTGGCCAAGGTTTATTTGGAACTGGAAAATACTGCGCCGGCACCAGATGTTTCAGAAATTATCGCCAAGCAGCACGCCGCCATGTTGGCACACCCAAAGGCGGGGGGCAATTTCCCATATCGGAAATTCGAAGTGCCGGCGGCAGACCTGGAAAACCATACGGCGTTTATGGAAAAGATAAATAAATAAAAAAGCCGGCATTTGCCGGCTTTTTTGAACAGTTTTATTTGTCGCGAATTTGCGCGTTACACCGTTTTTCAACCGAATTTATAACCGAATTTTGTACGGCCATTAAATCTGTATCGGACATGTTATCCATTGGCTGAATCGTAATCGTGAACGCAACGGATTTTTTTCCGTCTGACAATTCAAACGCATCAAACACATTGACGTCAACAATGCGACCGTCGGCAGCACGCGCCGCAGATGTTAATTTTTCCGCCGGTGTGTCCGCATCAACAATAAACGCAAAGTCACGCGTTATAGGTTGAAATTCAGACAAGCGCGGTTCGACGCCACCCCTGCGCGATGGCAGATTTTTAACATCGTCCACAATCGCGATAACTGTATTTGTTTTAATGCGCAACTTTTTCGCAACAGACGGATGTAATTCGCCAAATTCAGCGATTTTCTTTTTACCCTGGTACAGCGCAGCATAACGATATGGGTGCGCCCAACGTGGTGCGTCGTCTGTCGAAATTGTAAAACGTTGGCCCGACATCAGCGCAATCAGGTCAGCCTTGATATCATAAACATCAATGCTGCGATTGCGGCGTGTCCAATGTTTTGGCGATGTCGCACCGGTGCGAACAATACACAGCGATGTATGCTGGGCATTTGGGGTATCGCCATCAAACACAGTCCCCAATTCAAACAGATTCAAATCAGGATAACCACGCTTTTCATTATTCGATACCGCCGTCAGCAACCCACACAACAGCCCGTTGCGCATTGTGTCATAGTCCGCTGTTATCGGGTTTGCGATTTTTATGTTCTGTTTGTCCGATAACAACTGTTCAACCATCTGATTGCCAAATCCAAACGAACGACATTCGTTCAGCCCACGGGACGCCAACAATTTTTTAATATTCATTTCATGCGTGTCATGTGGGCGTGCGTCACCAATCGTATGCGCAGATGATGTTGCGATTTTTTCATAACCATAGATACGCAACAAATCCGCAACAACCGTTTCTGGGATTTGGACATCAACACGCGCCGGCGGTGGTGTTAATGTCCAATTATCACCAGATGCCTTGATTTTATATCCCAGACGGGTCAGGATTTCGCGCTGGGCATCAGACGGGATGTCAAATCCGGTCTTTTTCATAAAATACGACGGTGTGTATTTAATTTTTACATCCGGTGCGGTGTCTGTGCCGGCGGCGTATGTGCCAACAATTTTACCGCCGCATGTATCCATTATAATCTGGGCGGCGCGCATAGCAGCCGTGCCCGTTATCGTTGGGTCAATTCCGCGTTCATAACGGTATGATGCGTCGGTTGATATACCCAATCTTTTCGCAGATTTACGAACGGACACCGGGTCAAAATACGCCGATTCCAGAATAATATTTTTTGTTTTTTCCGTTGTGGACCCGCGCGCACCACCAATAACACCCGCCAATGCCAATATGCCGGATGCGTCGGTGATAACCATGTCATTTGCGGACAATTCGTGTTCTGTGCCGAATAAATCTGCGAATTTTTCGCCATTGTTTGCCATACGCACAACAATGTCGCCGTTAATTTCGTCTGCGTCAAAACAGTGCATCGGTTGCGCCATATCATAACAGATATAGTTCGTCGCATCGATTGGTGCGCTCTTGGGGTTAATCCCAATCGCCGCCAGGCGTGATGCGATTTTTTTATCGCTTTGGCCGATTTTAATGCCGTGAATTTCAATCATTTTATACGCACGACATTTTTCGGTTTCGATTTTTACCGCACGCGTGGATTTAATATTTTTAAATTCACCATCTGTTGGGACAATATATTCACCAATTCCAGACGCAGATAAATCGCGCGCAATACCGCGGACCGACAAATAATCGGGACGGTTTGGTGTAATGCCGGCATCAAAGACTGTTTTTGCGTCAATCACAGGCGAACCGATTTTTGTGTCGGCCGGTAATTCAATAATGCCACTGTGGTCGTCGCCAATACCCAGTTCACGCGCCGAACACATCATGCCATTTGATACAACACCACGCAATTTACCAGACGCTATTTCATGTCCGTCAATTACACAGCCCGGAACCGCCAACGCAGAAATCAACCCCACGCGCGCGTTCGGTGCACCACATACAACCTGGCGCAAATTTCCGGTACCGTCGTCCACCATCAACACATGCAGGTGGTCGCTGTTTTCGTGCGCACGACATTCAACGATTTTTGCCGCAATCGGTGGAATTGGGGATTGTAAGTCTTCGACTTCTAGCCCGATACGGGTCAGGGTATCTGCGATTTTTTCCGCAGATGCGTCTGTTTTCAAATATTCATTTAACCAATCAAGTGTCCACTTCATAATTTATACCCCCGTGAATTAGAACCCAGCCGATTTTAACCAACGAACATCACTGTCATAAAACTGGCGAATATCGTTCAGACCGTATTTCAACATCGCCAATCTGTCCCAACCAAAACCAAAGGCAAAACCCTGGTATTCGTCTGGGTTTATGCCACAGTTGCGCAAAACATTTGGATGAACCATCCCCGCACCCATGATTTCCAGCCATTTGTTGCCATGCCATTTCAGGTCAATTTCAATAGACGGGTCAGTGAACGGAAAATACGATGGACGAATACGCAATTCAACATTATCAATGCCGAAAAAGCGCGACAAAAACGCACGAACATCCGCAATCAAATCCGACATAGTAATGTTTTTATCGATATATAACCCTTCGATTTGATGGAACATAGGACTGTGCGTTGCATCCATTTCTTTGCGGTATGTCGAACCAATACCAAACATTTTAATTGGCACAGATTCAGATTCCATTGTGCGAATTTGAATCGCAGATGTCTGGGTACGCAGCACATTACCATTTGGCAAAAAAAACGAATCCTGCATATCACGGGCAGGGTGATGTAATGGTGTATTCAAAGCAGTAAAGTTATGCCAGTCATCTTCAATTTCAGGACCGGTGCGCATAGTATAACCAAAAGATTCCAAGATAGATGAAATTTCAGACAAACTTTGTGTCAATGGATGTAATGTGCCACGGTTTTCAGGTTCTGGATTTAACGACATGTCCAGTTTTTGTTTCAGCAACCCCGCCATCAGTACCGCGTTTTCGATTTCCGCCTGGCGCGTTTTGAATAATTCGCGCAGTTCTGAATTTTCGCGATTCAGGGCCGCACGCGCATCGTTGTCCAGATTCTTCATGTCACGCAGGCGCGCCGTCATTGTGCCGTTTTTACCAAAGGTTGCCGTGTACAATGACTGTAATTCTTCTAGTGTGTTTATATTTTTTATTTGTTCGTACATAATCTTTTACCTTACAAAAATTAAAAAGCCGTCATACGACGGCTTTTATTATTACAAAACAGATACCCCGCCGACAAGGTAATTATTTGCCTTCGACGTTGTTAAATCGTTTCGCTGTGTCAACCAATTTGACGAAGTTCGCATCGCCTGCGTATGCCATTTCGGCCAAAACCTTGCGGTCCAGGGCGATACCAGCCTTTTTCAGGCCGTTCATAAACTGGCTGTAAGTCATACCGTTCGCGCGAACAGCGGCATTGATACGAACAATCCACAAACCACGAAATTCACGTTTTTTAACGCGACGATCGCGATATGCATACTGACCCGCCTTTTCCGTTTTTTCACGGGCTGCGCGATATGTTGAATGATGACGGCCCAGGTAACCCTTGGCACGTGCTAAGATTTTATTGTGCTTTTGTTTAACGGTTGTACCGCGTTTTACTCTTGCCATGACCTGTTACCCCCTTATTTCAAACCGTATGGTGCCAGGATTTTTGCCTGACCCATCATGTTTTCGTTCAAATACTGTGGTTTTGCACCTGCCTTGTTCGCACGGGCAGATTTCTTGCGCAACAGTTTTTTATGAGAGTTGCGTGCAACACGGATTTTACCAGTTGCGGTCATAGACGCACGTTTTTTCAAGTACGACTTGGTCTTTAATTTTGGCATTTTATATCCTTTTATTTTTAGATAGTTTTTACGGTCTGGTGGCAATGCCTGCCACTTTGACTGACCTTATTTTGGCAGATTTATTTCAAAAATCAAGTTTTTATTGAATATCTGACTTTTTAGGATTAAAGTAGACCCCGATGAAGCAAAATAAGATATCTTCCAAAATATACCCGATTATTCGCGCGGTCGCAACGGCGGCGGTGTTGCCGGTGTTGTTTATCTATATCATGATTGCCAAGCCGGACTATGCCGTGATGAACGCACTGGGGCATGTCGTTGTACCGGTCGCGCATGTGATTGGCGATGTTGTCACATGGCCGTTCCGGGTCGTCGGAAACACAATCACTGGCATTGCCGAGGTTTCAGACCTGCGCGAAGAAAACAAGGAATTGCGGGCACGACTGGACGCGGCGTTGATTGATAAAAACCTGTGCGATGTCGCAATCAAAGAAAATCAAAAGTTAAGTAATGAGTTGGGACTGATTAAAACCCAGCCACGCGACGCGGTTATTGCCGATGTAATTCACGACAATCGCGCAATGGGGCATAATACTTATATTATCAATCGTGGGGCGCGTGACGGCGTTGAAACAGGTATGGTCGTCGCAACCACAGATATGCGCGTCGCAGGGATTATTATTGACAGCGCAAATAACTTTTCACGCGTGCGCGCGTTGACCGATGTTGATACAAATATTGCCGTGCGTGTCGTTGGGTCCGAAGTATATGGTTTTATGGCTGGGAACGGTTCAAAAAATCCAACAATGGGATTTTTCAGCAATCCTGAATTTAAGCCGACCAAGGGCATAAAACTGGTATCCAGCAATATTTCAGGCGTATTGCCAGCAGGTCTGATTATCGGCGAAATGATTGATGACACAGATGTCAGTGTTGCCGATTACAAAGAAATTTCACGCGTTATGGTACTGAAATTCGATACACCGGAAAACGAATACAGATGAAGGAAAACATAATTCATTTTTTGCGCGTCGCATTTCCGTTTTTGTTAACAATCGGACTGTGGCGGTTAAGTGGCCCGTTCTGGAATCCGGCGGGTGTGTTGGCGATTATACCCATCTTTATTTGTTCGTTCGTTCGGCCAACAAACTGGTTCGTGTTATTTTCAATACTGATGTGTGTGTGTTTGGATTATAACTTTGAAACCGTATGTTTTTGGGTGGCAATGTATTGTTTGTTCTATTCAATCAACAGTTTTCAGACATATGTTGATATTACACGCATGGATAACTTTGGTTTGCCGGCGTTTATGGTATTTTTTGGCATCGCGGTATTTATTCAGACGGTTTCTAATTTTTCATTTATGAATATTCTGCGCGGGGTGTGGATGTTCGCGTGGGCGTGTGCGATTTATGTTCCGGTCGCAAAACTAATCCAAAGGGTCGGGTATGATAGATAAAGAAGTAGCACGCACATTTGACCGACGCAGCGCACTGTTTTTAACCGCAGGGGCGGTTATGACATCTGCGTTGGTGTTGCGTATGCTGCAAATGCAGGTGTTTGGATACCGCGACTATAAAAAGAAAAGCGAAAGCAATTCATACAGAATCCAGATTGATATGCCGGAACGCGGCAAGATTTTATCGCGCAGCGGCGCACCAATTTCACGCGACGCGCCGATTTACAGAATCTATATCGTACCCGAAGAAGCACACGATGTTGATGCGTTGGTTGATACAGTTGCGGCAGATTTAAATCTGCGGGCGCGGCGCGTTGAAAAAATCCGTGCCAAGATAAAAAAACAATTAAAGTTTCAGCCTGTGTTGGTCAGCGAAAATACAGACTGGAACGTGTTGGCAAAATTACAGGCAAAAAATTTGCCAGGGCTGCATGTGGAAAGCGGATATGCGCGAATCTATGAAATGGGGCCGGCGGGCGCACAGATTTTTGGGTATGTTGGCGAACCAAAAAATCCGGTTCCAAACGCACCGTTTTTAACCACCGGTATCACAGGGTTAGAAAAACGTTTTGACGATGATATGAAGGGCACAGCCGGACAGACTGTGATGATTTCAAATGCGGTTGGGCGCATCACCGGTGAAGACAAGTCACAGTATGTCGCACCAATCGTTGGCAAAAATATAAAAACAACCATAAATGATAATGCCCAACGTGTGATGTATGACGCGTTGACTAAACATCGGTCGGGGTGTGGGGTGGCGTTGGATATTGAAACAGGCGATATACTGGCAATGGTATCAACCCCCAGTTTTGACCCAAATATGTTCCGCGAAGACGACGGGGATGAATATATTCAAACACTGCGCGGGGACGAAGCAAAACCATTTATGAACAAGGCAATCGAAGGACTGTATCCACCGGGTTCTACTTTTAAGATTGTGGTTGCGTTGGCGGCGTTGGAATCGGGCGCAATTAACCCAAAAGAAAAGATTTTCTGTCCGGGATATTGGGACTATGGCGACCGCAGATACCACTGTTGGGAAGATAAGGGTCATGGCAAGGTTGATTTAGCAGGCGCGCTGAAACATTCGTGCGACATCTATTTCTATCAGATTGCGTTGCGTATCGGGATTGACGCAATCAAAGATATGGCAATTCGACTGGGGTTCACAGAAACATATATGGATGATGTGCTGTCGCGCGAAATGGGTGGCGTAATCCCAGACAGATACTGGAAGGAAAAACAGATTGGCGCACGATGGGTTCATGGGGATACGGTCATATCAGGAATCGGCCAGGGATTTATTTTGGCGAACTGTTTACAGTTGGCGGTAATGATGGCGCGCACAACATCAAACAAACGGGTGGTGCCACGACTGATTGCGGATGGAAATAACCCAAAATTCGAAAGTATGAATTTACAGCAAAAAAATATCCAATATGTGTTAAATGGGTTGGAACAAGTATTGAAAAAAGGCGGAACCGCCGCAGGCAGCGCGATAAATGTTAATGGTATGCGGATGGGTGGAAAAACCGGTACATCCCAGGTGCGCAGTATTTCTAAAAAAGAAAGATTAAGTGGGGTTCTGACCAACGAACAATTACAATGGCGGATGCGAAACCATGGGCTGTTTGTCGGATACGCACCGACCGATAACCCAAAGTACGCCGTGTGTGTTGTGACCGAACACGCCGGGGGCAGTGGGCCCGCCGCACGAACCGCGGCGGCAGTTATGAAGGAATTATTAACAGGAATCAAATAGTACAATGGCACGACAGACACGCATTTCGAACGCAAATATGATGACCTTTTCTGAAAAGTTAAGCCGCTTTTCATGGGGGATGTTTGTGCCGATGTGTATGGTTTTGGCAATTTCAATTGTTGTGCTGTATTCGGCGGGTGGCGGGAACTGGAAACCGTTTGCGTTGTCACAATTGATGAAGATTATCCTGGGGTTTGGGGTGTTCTTTTTCGCGGCATTTACAAATATAAAAACATGGATAAAGTCAGCATATCTGATTTATGCGATTGCGCTGGTTATGATTGTGTTGGTGACTTTTGTTGGGCATACCGGTATGGGGGCGCAAAGGTGGCTGAACCTGGGGATTATTCATATTCAGCCATCAGAATTGATTAAAATTGCGCTGGTGCTGGCGTTGGGACGATATTTCGCGTGGTTTAATTCGGTGGAACTGGGGCAATTTAAAAACTATATCGCGCCAATGTTGATGTTGCTGGTGCCGTTCGGTTTAATTGTGGCGCAGCCTGATTTAGGTACTGCGTTGTCGTTGGGTATGATTACAGTTGGGGTGTTCTATATCGTTGGGGCGAATAAAAAGTGGTTTATTATTGCGGCAATACTGGGGTGTATGGCGGCGCCGGCGATTTGGTATGGCGGATTACATGACTATCAACGCGGACGCATTATTACACTGTTTAATCCAGACAGCGACCTGCAGGGCGCAGGATACCAGATTAACCAGGCAAAAATCGCATTTGGCAGTGGGGGAATAACCGGCAAAGGGTACATGGCCGGCACACAATCACAGCAATCGTTTTTGCCGGAAAAACAGACGGACTTTATATTTACAATGCTGGGGGAAGAGTTCGGATTTATCGGCGCGTTCGGTTTGCTGATGATTTACACTTGGATTGTGGTGGTGTTGTTCTGGACGGCGAAAATGTGCCGAAATCGATTTGGGCAACTAATCTGTTTTGGATTTATGTTGAACTTTTTTGTTTATTACTTTATAAATATTTCCATGGTTTTGGGATTATTGCCAACCGTCGGCGTGCCGTTACCGCTGATGTCGTTCGGTGGCAGCAGTCTGTTATCACTGATGTTTGGGTTCGGATTGTGCCAGAACGCACATATTCACAAAGACCAACAATTATCTGCAAAGGGGAGTTAAAGGTATGAATTTATTGATTGTGGAATCACCGTCCAAGGCAAAGACAATTGAAAAATATCTGGGGGCAGGTTGGCGCGTTATCGCGTCGGTTGGGCATGTGCGCGATTTGGTGCCAGAGAACGGCAGTGTGGACACAGAAAATAATTTCAAAATGAAATGGCAGATTATGCCAGGCAAAGAAAAACAAATCAAACTGATTACAGATGAATTAAAAAAAGCAGATGCTGTCTATCTGGCAAGCGACCCTGACCGCGAAGGTGAAGCAATCGCGTGGCATTTGCTGGATATATTAAAGGCAAAAAAATTATTAAAAGATAAAAAAGTTTATCGCGTTGCGTTCCACGAAATTACAAAAAAAGCAGTCCAGGCCGCAATCGAAAACCCACGCGAAATTGATACCAATCTGGTGGATGCTTATCTGGTGCGACGCGCGTTGGATTATCTGATTGGGTTTGGAATTTCACCGTTGCTGTGGCGCAGAAACCTGGGGAAATCGGCCGGACGTGTTCAGTCGGTGGCGGTAAAATTAGTGGTTGACCGCGAAAAAGAGATTGAGGCGTTTAAGCCAGTTGAATATTGGTCCATAGAATCGATGTGTACGGCGGATTCTGTGATGTTCAAAGCGATGCTGAATAAATTCAACGGACAGAAAATTGAAAAAATGACCGTTGAAAATAAATCTATGGTTGATGATATTGTGGCAAAAATTGGCGAACCAGAAATTGGTGCGACCGTTATAAATATTGAACGCAAAAAGACACAACGCAAACCCGCCGCGCCATTTACAACATCAACATTACAACAGGAAGCGTCGCGTAAATTGTACTTTGCGTCCAAACGCACGATGAGTGCCGCCCAGCACCTGTATGAACAAGGGTTGATTACATATATGCGTACGGATGCGACAAACCTGAACGCGGATGCCGTAAATGAAATTCGCGGTTTTATCGCACGCGAATATGGTGAAAAATTTGTGCCAAGTGCACCGAATATTTATGCGACTAAATCCAAAAATGCCCAGGAAGCACACGAAGCAATTCGTCCAACACATTTTGACGCGCCGGCAAAGAATTTAACCGGGGACGAGGCAAAGTTGTACGACCTGATTTGGAAGCGCACAATTGCGTGTCAGATGACAAACGCTGAATTTGATTCTGTTGCCGCAGATATTGAAACAGATAATCATGTGGCGGTTTTCCACGCGGTTGGAACAACGCGTACATTTGACGGTTTTATGAAGGTCTATACCGAAGACAAAGATGACGACGAAGATAAAAAGGACGCAAAATTACCACCGATGAATATTGGTGATAAAATTACGATTTCTGAAATTATCCCAGAACAGCACTTTACCCAGGCACCACCAAGATATACCGAAGCGTCGCTGGTTAAAAAATTAGAAGAACTGGGGATTGGGCGTCCGTCAACATATGCGACGATTATGTCTACAATTGTTGACCGCGCATATGTCGAACAAGATAAACAGCGTCGTTTTCATCCAACATCGGGCGGGTGGGTAATCGCGTCGTATTTGAACAAGTACTTTACAGATTTGGTCGATGTGAACTTTACCGCAAAAACCGAAGATACACTGGACGATGTTTCAAATGGGAAACAGGATAAAATTACAGCCCTGAAAAACTTCTGGGGGCCGACGGACGCGATGATTGATGGTGCACGTGGGATTAAGACATCAGAAATTATCGATGAAATAAATGAATTTATGCACAATCATTTGTTTGGTGACACAGGTGACACTTGTCCCGAATGTGGCGCAAAACTGGGGATTAAATTATCAAAATTTGGGCCGTTTATCGGTTGCGAAAAATATCCAGACTGTAAATATACAAAGCAACTAAATAAAAACGATAATTCGGCACAGCCCACAGAATCCGCCGTACAGACGTCTAAGAACGACGCGGTTGAACTGGGCGACGGGATTGAATTTCGTGTCGGAAAATTTGGCCCATATGTGACAGACGGCGCAAAAAATGTTGCCGCCAAACAATATAACAGTGAAACAATCACACTGGATATCGCACGCGAATTATTAGCAAACGCGAATAAAAAGGCCGAACCAATTAAAATTGGCGAAAATCCCGCAACCAAGAAAATTATTTACTATTACCCAACGGGGCGGTATGGTGCGTATATATCATCGAATCGGGTAAATGTTTCAGTCAAAGAACAACCGGATTTGGAAACCGCAATAAAACTGATTAACAACAAAGCAAAGAAGTAACGATGGCGCCAGGACGACACAACTATTCCAATTTCACAGATGAACTGCGGGCGCGGTTGTCGGTGGTGGATGTTGTGGGGCGCGTTGTGCCACTGGTACGCAAGGGACAAAATTACTGGGGGTGCTGTCCGTTTCATAATGAAAAAACCCCCAGCTTTTCCGTGAACGAAGAAAAGGGATTTTATCACTGCTTTGGCTGCGGTGAACATGGCGATATCATATCGTTCACTATGAAGCATAACAATATGGATTTCAAATCGGCGATTGCGGAACTGGCCAATATGGCGGGGCTGAAAATGCCGGACTATAAACCACGCGACCCAAATGTCGTCAAACGCGAAGACGCGTTATTTGATATTTGCGAACGCGCGGCACAAACATACGCAGAAAAATTATTTACACCAGACGGGGCGCATGCGTTGGAATATGTGCGCAGACGCGGATTTACAGATGATATGATTAAAAAATATCGTATCGGGTATGCGCCCAAAAATAATATCATCGCGAATAAATTCGCAGAATCAAAATTTTTAATTCCGTCCGGTCTGTGTCGGCGTGGCGATTATGGGATGTATGATTTTTTCCGTGATAAACTGATGTTCCCTATATTTAACGCACACGGCAAAATTGTCGCGTTTTCAGGGCGTTCGCTGGATGGGTCTGAACCAAAATACATCAATACAACCGATACGGATATTTTTCATAAAAGACAAACTGTGTTTGGATTGAACTTTGCACGCGACGCAATTCACCGCGCAAATCGCAGCATCGTTGTCGAAGGGCAAATTGACGCAATCAAAATGCAGGTAAATGGATTCCCGGAAACCGTCGCGCCATTGGGGACCGCATTGACCGAAGACCATATCGCGTTGCTGTGTAAATCAAATCGAAATATAACATTTTGCTTTGACGGGGATGCGGCCGGGCAAAAGGCCGCCGCGCGCGCATGTAATATTGTTTTGCCATTTATTCGTGATACATCGGATGTTAAATTTGCCTTTGTTAGCGGGGGCAAGGACCCAGATGAAATTCTGAAAACATCTGGCGCGGATGCCATGCGAAAAATTATTGATGATGCGGTTGGGTTGACTGATTTCCTGTGGGAATTGGCAAACAAAAACTATATTGTATCAACCCCCGGGGGACGCGCCCAGGCGGAAAAATTTTTGGACGCACAAATTGAAAAAATCGCCGACCCAGAACTGCGCAAACAGTACAAACAAGAATATGACAAGCGTAAATTCCAAAATTGGCACAGTTGGAAACGCGCGCCAAAAACAATCAATATAAAATTGCCAGATATTGATGCGATTACAAAAAATACATTGGTTTATATCGTGAATAAATATCCAGAACTGGCGGAACGGTATTTGGATTTCCTGGGGACACTGGGGGTGGATTTTGATGGGACGGCACCTGATTTGAATATGGATATTGGTGCCGCAGAAAAATATCTGGTTTCATTAAAACTGCAAAGATATTTAGAAAAGTTAAATGCGCAAAAACGCGAATTTACAAACCAACTGTTGGCGGGGGACGATAGCGCACGCGACGAAATCCAACGCATAAATTCAGAAATTGAAAAATACAATGAAAAATTAGAAGTACTGATTTCTATTTAGTGGTTAGTGTTAGTGCAAGTGGTTAGTGGTGGCAAAAATAATTTACCGGCTTTTTTGAATATTTTTATCAAAAAAGCCGGGAATTTTTAACAAATTGATTCGTTTTGTTAATTATTTGACACAAATTATTTTTGTGTTAATATAAAAGTTATGAAACATATTTTATCCCGTACGGAATTTTGTTATTGGTTGGATAATAATTTTGTATGGTCGCCTTTTTTCAAGATTACAAATTTGTGCAACTATTGTTGCGCACACTGTTGTGAACGCAGTGGCCCGAACGAGGCACCGACATTTATTCCAATCGCAGACGTTCGCGCGATTGCCGAAGATTTTAAGTACACTAAAAACAAAATGCCAATTGCGATTGTTAGTGGTGGCGAACCGATGATGGTTTATAACCACGCGCCACACTATATGTCCCAGATTATGAAAACATTGACGCGTGCCGGGTTCACAATTGAATTAAAGACAAATGCCGGCTGGACAATGACAGACAAGGCACCGATTATATTTGGTGATTTGGAACAGTTCTTTGTAAAAAATCCAACTGCGTATTTTTCGTATCATTTATCGCTGGACCGGTTTCATCCACAATCTAAACAGACAACAATCGAATTTCTGCGTTGGTTTTATCAGAACGACAAATTGTCGCGACGCGCAAATGTTCACATATTCTATGATGCGCCGGAATTTTTAACCGATACTTTTGTTCAACTGGCGGACAAGTATGAAATTTTGCTGGATATGGAAAAACAGCCGACAAATGAATTTGCGAAAATTGGGGCAAATTTGTTTCAGGGCAAAGAAAAGTATATCGTTATCGAACCGTACCACGGAATTGATAATCGTGGGCGCGCGCGTGATAACGGAATTGCGACAAAACAAAATTCGATTATGAAATCTTTTGCCAAGCCGGGCGATGTGCATGCGATTACATTTGATAATTTTGGAAATTCTTATTTTGACTGTGCCAGTGACCGTGTTAAAACCCCGTACAGAAATGCGCGTGGCAAGATTAAACCAATTGAACAGATTAAACGCGAATTGTTCAATTTGCTGTATGATAAATATGTTGCCGAAGAAATGGCAAAATAAAATTCCCGGCGTTTTTGATGATTTTATTCAAAAAAGCCGGGAATTTTTACCCTCCCCACCAACATTTGTTGGTCCCCCCCTCCGCAGGAGGGGAATCAAGTATTGAATAAGAAGTGGCAGATGTCGCCGGGTTGCATCACATAATCACGACCAACCAGGCGCATTTTGCCGGCCTCTTTAACCGCAACTTCGCCGCCAAGGGCGATAAAGTCTTCGGGGGAAATTACTTCGGCGCGGATAAAGCCGCGTTCAAAGTCTGTGTGGATTTTACCAGCCGCCTGGGGCGCGGTCATGCCGGCGGTTATGGTCCAGGCGTGTGCCTCTTTCGGGCCAATGGTATAATATGTTTGTAGGCCAAGTGTTTTATAACCTGTCTTGATAACCTGGTCCAGGCCGGATTCAATCAGCCCCAAATCGTCTAGGAACATTTTCCTTTCGTCTGGGTCAACAATTTGGGAAATTTCCATTTCTATTTTTGACGAAATAACCAAGACATCATTTGTTGCGCCAAATTTTTCACGAACCATATCGGAATATTTATTGCCGGTGGCGGCGGACGCTTCGTCCACATTACAGACATAAATAACCGGTTTGGTTGTCAGTAAATTAAACGGCGTTGAATCAACATCACCCAGACGCGCAGGTATCGATTTTTCTAAATTCGACTTAATTGTATTCGCATCCGCCAATAATTTAATTGCGTCTTTGTCCAAACCGCGTGCCTTCTTTTCCAGGTTTTTAATCTGTTTTTCAATGCTTTCCAGGTCAGCCAACATCAATTCTGTTTCAATTGTTTCAATGTCGCCCAATGGGTCAATCTTGCCATGGACGTGTACAATATCATCGTTTTCAAAGCAACGCACAACATGAATAATCGCGTCCGTTGATAAAATATTCCCCAGGAATTTATTCCCAAGCCCTTCGCCGTTTGACGCACCGCGTACCAGACCCGCAATATCAACAATTTCCAATTGCGTCGGTAATATTTTTTGCGAGCCTGCAACCCGCGCCAATTCATGTAATGTCGCATCGGGCACCACAACGCGGCCTGTGTTCGGTTCGATTGTACAGAACGGATAATTCTGCGCATCGGCGGCGGCACTTTGTGTTAACGCATTAAACAATGTAGATTTACCAACATTTGGCAGGCCTACAATTCCACAATTGAATCCCATAACTAAATCCTTTATAATGCGCATAATATGTCATACATGTGGAACGAATTCAACATAAAAACCAGACCGGCGGAAACTATCGTTTTCCGTGATGGTGAATATATTGCCGATTTATCAACACTGCCAAACGCACCGATAAACACCAAATATGATTTACCAGTTCATATTATCTATGTTGGTGAAATTGCCGGTGATAATAAATTAGAAGTTTTGGTTGGTGTGGAAAACCAGGAAGTTATTATCAGCGCAAATGTAAAAATAAAAAAGCCGGCAAATTTGAACATTTTTATTAAAAACGCCGGGAAAAATTCTAAAATTTCAGGTACTGTATTTTTAGATAATGAATCTGAATTAACATACAACTGTGATGCGCGACATTTGTATAAAAATACGGCGATTTTGATAAAAAACAAGGTTTTGGCCGGGAAAAATTCAAATTCAAAATTGTCGGGCATGGCGGTGATTGATAAAGATTGCGATGGGTGCGAATCCGATATCGCGTTTGTTGCGATGGCGGATGTGGGGGCAAAAATTGATTTTATGCCGGGACAAAGAATAAAATCTGAACCCCAACGCGCCGACCACAGCGCAAGTATTTATAAACCAACCGATGCCCAAGTGTTTTATTTGCGTGGGGCAGGCCTGTCGGGGATGGAGGTTGACGCCGCATTAAAAGAAGCATTTTTGAGTGAGTAAGACCGTATAAAAAAAACCGCCGATTGGCGGAATTTTTATTTCTTCTTGAAACCCTGTTTCGCTTTGAACTTTGGATTATCAGGGTCAATCAAGATTACTTGCTTTCCACGACGGATTTGTTTAACATTACCGCGTTTCTTCCAAGCCTTTAAGGAACTTAAAAATTTCATGTCGTTATCCTTTTTACAAGGCGATTATAAACATATTTTTTGAAAAATCAAATAATATATTATTTATTTAGTAGTTGTTGTAGGGGCTGTTGAAATTGTTGAAAATGGTTTTTAGTTTTTTATTAACAAGTTTTTAACAAAAAATTCCCGGGATTTTCCGGCTTTTTCGTCAGATTGTTGAAAAATAACACAAAATAATTAACAGTTGAAAAAGTCGGCGTTTTTAACAGTTTTAACAAAAAATGGTTGGGGGCTTTTTGTACTTGTTGAAAATTGTTGAAATTGTTATAATTATCAACAGGACGGAAAGAGAATGAAACAGCAGGTATTAAAAGCATTGGCAAATCCGGCGCATATTTTTTATGTGCCTTATTCACTGGCGGTGCTGAATTTTGTTATTCAATTCCTGATTTGGATTGTTTTATTCGTGGCGTCACTGATTGTCACCAAAGGGGCAAATCCAGTTAATCCGATGTTCTTTTTAGTGTCGGTGATAATTGTTCATTCGATTATGGCGATTTTTTCAAAACGTGACCCACAGTTGGGTCAGATTGTGAACGCAAAATTACAGTTGATGAAACGGAAAATACCAGGGAAGTTAGCAGCATGATGAATAATTTAAATGATTTTTTTGAATATTTCGCAGGTGGCAGTTTCCCAATAACATTGACTGTGTTGGCGGTGGCGGCGGTTTTGGTGTTCTTGGTACTGATGATGTATGTGCCGGCACTGACACGGAAAGTTTTCCCAAAATTTGGTTACGCGAAATATTCCAGTTATTTGCCGTTCGGTACCGTTTTTAACGATAATTCTATGCAGTTAACAGACGGCAGTTTAATTCGTGTGTATCGCGTCGCAGGTGTTCAGACCAGTATGCAAGATGACGCAACCAAGGAAAAATTCTTGGATTTGAGGGCCCAGTTATTTAATCAAATTCGTGACCCGAATGTGGTACTGCGGTTTTATATGGTGCGTGATGCGGCAGACGAAAATACAAACTATGAATTTGACCAGCCAACATTACAGCGCATTTATAACAAATGGCGCGGCCAGGGGTTAAAGATTTTCTTGAATAATTACTATATTGTGTTGTCGGTCGGGGGGATGGATGCGCGGGCAAAACTGAATCAATATGGTAATTATATTGAATCTATTTTGGCGGCGTATAAACCGCAAGTGTTGAAAAATGACAGCCCAGATAATATGGCGCGATTCTTTGGGCGGATTTTGTCACCAATTAGCAAGCCCGCACCAAAACGCGCAGACAATAATATCGCAAAATTAACAACAGTTGATGATGTGGAATTTTTGGGCGATGGGTTGGTGCGATATATCAGTGGTGGTAATCAATCGTTTGCGGCATGTTTGTCGTTTAAAATTTCGCCGGATTATCTGGACGAGGAATTTTTTAATTCTGTGTCAACAATTCAGACCGAAATGATAACTATGAACGGTTTTCATATCATGGGGGCGGCAGATGTCGAAAGTACTATTCGTCAAAGACGTTCAACCGCAGATGATGACAAAGTACAATCAACCGAAACACAAATTTCCGAAGCACAGGTTGCAATGGATGAAAATTTAAGCGGTAATCAGAGTTTGGTTGATTATTATCCACTGTTTGTGATGTTTGGGGCAACGCGCGAAGATTTACAGAAGTCTGTGGATGAATTTAAAAAGATTGCCGCGCAGTTTGGTATTTCGCCGGTTGTTGAAACATTTGCGTCCAAGGTTTCGTGGTTCGCGCAAATCCCAGGTTTTGATGTGTTCCCACGCAGTTTCAAGTTGCTGTCACGGGCGGCGGCGATTTCAATACCTATGTCAACGCAACCGCGTGGTGTTGAAAACTCGGATTGGGGGCCGGGACCATTGGTTGTGTTCCCAACCGCCCAGGGGACACCGTATCAATTTCAATTTCATGTATCTGATAAGCCGGCCGCGGTTGGGCATACACTGACAATTGGGCCGACCGGTGGTGGTAAAACGACGCTGTTTTCATTTTTAATTGCGCAAAGTTTGCGTCATCCAAAGTTAAAGGCGTTTTTCTTTGATAGAAATAAAGGGGCCGAGATTTTCACACTGGCCGTGGGTGGAAAGTACATCACCATGCAGGGGAAAGAGAAAAATTCAGACCCGATGGCACAGAGTTTCTTGACCCATCTGAATCCGTTGAAAATGCCGGATACGGCGGCAAATCGTGCGTTTCTGCGTCGGTGGTTCGCGATTATTTCAGGGCAAAGTGATGCCGCGTCGGCAGATGAAATTGCGCGGGCGGTGTCGGTGAATTTTGACTATCTGAACGACAATGACAGGTTGTTGAAAAATCTGTGGGAGAGTTGTTTTTCGTCGTCTGGTAATATGCGGGCGGCACTTAAAAAATGGGTGGACCCGTTACAGTATGGCGATATGTTTAACGAAGCCGCGGATACACTGGATTTACATTCACGCCTGACTACGTTCGATTTTACAGATATTTTACAGGACGAAGTTTTGTCGCCGGCGGTGATTTCGTATATCTTACACAGAATTAACAATATCACTGTGTCGGGGGGGAATCCGTCGCTGATTATGATTGACGAAACGGCACCAATGTTGGAAAACAAAATGTTCCGCGATAACTTTATCACAGGATTACAAGAAGGGCGCAAAAATCGCCAGGCATACATGGTCGCGTTCCAACGCGCAAATGTCCTTGATAAACTGGGGGTCGGGGATGTTGTGCGTGGCCAGGCCCAGACAGTTATGTTTTTCAGAAATCCAGCCGCAGATGCGTCAGATTATGCGCATTGGAATTTAAATCCGCTGGAAATGGCATTTATCCAGGGCAAGGCGTATCCAAACCTGAAACGGGCGGTGTTGTTGTCGCGGCCAGTTAATGGGGAATCTGTGATTTTAAATACCGAACTGGGTGGTTTGGGAAATTTGCTACGATTATTTGAATCTGGGCGTTCGTCGGTTTTGTTGGCCGAAGAACTGTACAAGATGTACGGTAATAACTTTGTTAATGAATATTTGAAAAAAAGTGGTTAGTGTTAGTGCAAGTGGTTAGTGGTGGTGAAATATTTATTTTTTGTTTTTTGTATTCTTGTATCTTTGCCGGGGTGGGCGGTGGATTGTTTGCAGTTTAAAAAAATTCCAGGTGTGTTTTTAAATACCCCAGATTGGACCAAGTCGGTTGTTCAACCGCGAACACCCATGAATCTATTACATGGTAATGTTGTTGCGACTTTGGTTGATAATTATCAGATAAACGCAGATGTAAATCCGGTTGATGGTGGGTTCTGTGTCGGGTTAAAGTCTGTGTCGGCGGCGGTTGGGTATAATGATTTTGTCGTAAATATTGATATTCGACATGTGCCAGGGTCGTGTGAATATGATGCCGTATTGGCGCACGAAGATAAACATATCAAGGCTTATTTGTCAGTTATGGATGATTTTAGGGCGGATGTTCAGAAATCTGTTTACAGCGCGGCCCAGTCCATTATGCCACGATTTGTTAAATCACGCGATGATGTTGGGGCGGTTGTTGAAATGATGAATAATGAATTACAAGCGCATCCGGATTTAGTGCTGGTAAAGCAAAAGATTGGTGCCGCCCAGGAAATTAGAAACAAGCAGATTGATAAAGTTGAATCGGGCGCAGATTTGAAAAGTTGTAAATAAAAATCCCCCAATGTCCACCCACGCAAACATTCGTTTGCGCGGGGCCCGGTTGACGGGGATTTTTATTTAGAAATTATATCTGAAACCAATGGAAAATTCAGACATCGTGTTTATTAAGTCGTTATTTAGTGGGGTGTACTGATACTGAATCAATGCCGATGCTTGGTCCCCAGGAAATGTGTACATCAGGCCGATACCCAGGCGGGTGTTAACACTGTTGTCAGATGTTTTTGTTTCGGTTGTGTTCAAAGAGTCTATGATTTCGAATTTATTATAAACCTTGTAGTTCGCAACGCCGAATGATGTAAAGAAGTCAAATTCGTTCGAGATATTATAGTATCCGTATATATCAAAGCCAAATGCCATATAATAAATTTCGTGGTTTATGGCACTTTGATATTCGACATATTCCAAATTGTTTGTGGACGAGTGACTGAAAAACAATTCAGCACCAAAGTTGCGGCCAATGCGGGCACCGGCGTTTATTGTGGCGGAATAGTATGTTTCGTCCAGGTCTGTTTTGTATGTATAGTCGGCGATGTTCATGCCGGCGTTTATCCCAATGTATGGGCGGAAATTACCTGTGTTGGTATAGATGCCTGCGTTCGCGCAAAGTGGCGCAAAAATCGTGAAAATCAATAATAGTTTTCTCATTTTTATATCCGTTGGTTATGTGGTAATTGTATTCAAATTTTGGCGTACTGGCAACAGGTATTATCACAGAAAAGGTATTGCCCACATTGCGTAAAATCGTTAATATCATGTATGATATGGGGTGTTCCATAGGGTGAGGGGTATGCCGGTCATATATGTAGATAATGTTCAGATTGTTGCCCAAGAACAACAATTAACATCGCCAGCAATGCATATAAAAAATGCAAGTGGTGATGTGTATCATGTCGCCCTGGTGCCGATTGATGGGGGGATTTATGACGGGTCTGAAAGTTTGGTGTATGAAGAAAATTCAATAAATACATGTAATTCTGTAAAACTGACAACCGGTATTTATCGGGTGGAATTGCGTGGGGGCAGTGGGGGAAAACCTGCGTCGTGTCAGTCTGGGATTGGGGTACAAAGATTTGAAAGCGAAATTGTATCAAGTATCTTTAAGTTGAACGAAGATACAATAGTCAGTGTTTTTCGTGGTGGTGATGGTAATGATAGCAAACGCAGTAATATACACCAGGTGTCGGGTGGTGGCGCGTCGGGGGTGGATTCGTTGGTTGTGGTTAATGGACGAACAATTCGCGCAACAGGTGGTGTGGGAACTAAATGTATTACCGGGACAGTTAGTGGGTTGAACGGTGGTGGATATGCGCTGTTCGATGTTTGTTATGGCGGTGGTGGTGGGATTTATTCCGATAAAACAATTAATAATGGCGTGACGGTAAAGTATCAGGCGCGTGGGTACTGTGGCGCGGGCGGTGGTGGTTCAAATGATACCGGTGGTGGCAGTGGTGGCGCGGCCAGTTCTTCTTATTCATATTTGGAGGCAGGGGAAGATGCGACCGCCAATTCAGGTGGTGATGGCGGGGCGGTGACGAATACCAAGAATAATTCGTTGACATCTAATGTTGGATATGGTGGCAAAGGGGGCGCAAATGTCACATATTCGTGTGGTGGACAGATTGCAACATCGTATGGTGGCGGTGGTGGCGGTGGGATGTGTTTCTTTTATCAATCGACGTGTGAATCAACCGGGTTGTGGTGTGATAATGACTGTGTAAATGGCGGCGATGGTGGAACAGGGTCAACCGGGACCAGTACAACAAGT
Source organism: Candidatus Enterousia sp. (assembly GCA_045546195.1). Classification (GTDB taxonomy): domain Bacteria; phylum Pseudomonadota; class Alphaproteobacteria; order Rs-D84; family Rs-D84; genus Enterousia. The sequence goes on along the minus strand of JAZQCH010000001.1, from coordinate 175,311 downwards.
TTTGTAAAAATTTATAAAATAGGTTAATATAGACATATGGTTTTGATGATACCTGTTTTGACGACTGCGTTATATATTACCGGACCGTCCGGTAATGTTTATATGGCGGCAAATGATGTGCCAAAAGGGTCGTGTGTCATGTCGGGCAGTGAAGAGTTAATCTATGAAGCGACAAATGTTAATGTTTGTAATACAGTGACATTGGAACCAGGGTGTTATCGCGCGGAACTGCGTGGTGGGGTTGGGTTGAAAAATGACGAGTGTGTAGATTTTGTGGCGTTGTCAGAAACTTCGATTGTGTCGGCGTTGTTTTCGTTGTCTGAACCGACAACTGTGTATGTGTTTCGGGGTGGCGATGGTCGGGCGGGGACTGTGAATAAATATGGAACCAAGCACGGGACATTCGGTGGTGGTGCGTCGGGGGTGGATTCTTTGTTGGTTGTTGGGGATCGTGTGTGGCGCGCCGAAGGTGGGGCGGGAAATACATGTACAATTTCATATAATAACAGTGCGATTAATCGGTTGTATTCGGCGACTGCGGTGACAATTGGAAATGGTTTTGGTGGTAAATCAGGATTAAGTGGCAGTACCAACGGATATCGCGGATTTCGTGTTTATAAAACAGATACTTTTGGTGTTGGTGGCGGCGGCGGTGGCGCGCCAAGTGATTTAGGTGGAACCAAGTGGCAATATAATAATGTGTCATCGTATTCAGGGGTTTCGATTGATGCCGGTGGTAATGGCAGCGCAGACAGTGGTGGCGCAGGTGGTGATGTGACCACATGTAAAACTTATAAGTGTACCGACTTTATTTCGGTTAGTGGTGGCAGTGGTGGTGATAGTGTTTCGTATTCGTGTGGCGGACAGACCGCGATTTCGTATGGTGGTGGCGGTGGTGGGGCGGCCGTCTTTGGTTCGGGTACAACAACAACTAATTATGCCAAGGGTGGCGATGGTGGGGCGGGTTCCACCGGAACTAGTGATGTGTCGTTTGTAAGAATTTACAAGATGTAAAGTTTCTGTACAGCCAGATTATAGGGCGTTTGGCTTAGTATGCCGAAATGGTATAAAAAATCTGGTGTGGGGGTTGGATTTAGCGACCTTGGCACAAAGTGCCGGCAACTGACGTTGCCATGATTTAAAACAATAAAGCTGTTGGCTGGACTTGTCCGTCTTCGTTCGCTTTGCGAACTACGCCGAGACACTGAATTTTCTAAAGAAAAATACCGCAAACGCGGTATTTTTAGAAAATTCGTGGTTGCGGGGGTAAATCACTTGGCCACAAATCCACCAGCGCAACACAGGTTTATAGCCGCCTGACCGTTGACCCAATTCGTGATTCAATGCAAACCGCCACAGACAAAATGCTGGGGTTTGTGGATTCCGACTCAAAATAAGTGTTTTTGTTGAAAAAAATACATTTTGTACGAATCGACAAAATCGGTGCATTGGCGTAAAATGCTTAGTTTTCTGCGTGTTATAGGGTGTTCAAATAATTCCTTGATTTAATTGGTTAAAACGTATAAAAAGAAAAATGACCCATTTGTTGATGGGTCAAACACTAAGCGATTAACAGTGCTTAGCTAATCCATGTTTTGTACTGTAATCGCTTGGTTGGGGCTTGTCAAATGTTTTTTTGACAAGGTGTTTGTTAACGTCATAACTAAGAGAAATAAAATGACATTATATAAAGTAAAAAATATGCAAGGAACATCTGAAAAACGGCCACCGTATCCATACGACAATAAAAGTTGGTTGGAGTATTGGCAAATAAAGACAGGAAAAAAAGCGTTTTTCTGTAGTAGATTTGGATGTAGGAATTATGCTGAGCATGGTGGACATGTGAGAATATGTGATGGCATGCTTGCGGGCAAGGCGTTTATCGTTCCTTTGTGTCGTGAATGCAACAATCCGGCAAATACATCTGAATTTTACGTAGATTGTGAATTGTGTGAGGTATAATTAAACGAATCCAACTGGTCGTAAGGCCAGTTGGTGTTTCTTTGAATGGCGGTGTGTTATGTGGGAAATGAAAACACTGAAAGATTTGGTGATAATTAAAGCATTTGTGCCAGAAAAAATTCCAAATTTTGTTGGGACAGAATCAGTGTTTGATTTTGTTAAATGGAATTTGTATGACAGAATTGCAAATGGGCTGAAATCATTTGAGCTGTTGTGTGATAACAGACGGTTTTATGATGCGTTTTTGGTTGCGGGGAATGTATTGGAAGTGTGTTCGGTACTCAGTTATATCAAGGATAAGAAAACCGAAAAAGAACGGTTGGAGCATCTGAATAAATATCTAGCACGTTCAGCGGCAGGACAATTAATTAAAACATTATCTTGGTCGGATGATTTGAGTAAGGAAGTGGTTTGGAAAGCTTATGAATCAGGATTAAAGTTATTTGCCCCCGTTGGTGATTCAATAATAAAAAAACAAAAAAGTGACAAAATAGACAAGGAAATTCATTGGGATATTTTAGATAAATTGAAATATCGTGATGGTAGTAATGCTGATAAAAAATCCTTGATATATTCTAATTATGTGCGGCCAGACCCACAGGGATACGTTAGGGCTTTTTCAAAAACGTTTGATAGGTTGGATAACGGTAATTTTGAGCGAATGTACGATAAATATTGTGATTTTAAACACGTTAATATAATGTCAAATGGTGTTGCAGCCGAGACGATGGAAGAAGATGTTGTTGATTGGGCGATAGAAATTATGGCGGCTGTGGTTTTATATTTACAGCGTTATGGATTAGAACCAGTTGATAATTGATATTTAATTTTTGCATTTATAGGTATTTACTGTTATTATAAGTATTGAATCCAATAGGAAGTTGGGTTTGGGCTGTCGTAAGCTCTGATAAAATCCGGTGCGGTTTGCATCGTTTTTGACATGGTGTGGACTGCACCGATGTTTAACCCTGGTCGTATGGTCGGGGAGCTGGTGGTGTATAAAATACGGGAAACCGAAAGACCAACAGAATCTTTTGATTTTATCAGATTTACGAACTCCCCGACCGTCAATATCTCTTATTGGCGGTGTTTTTTACAAGGAGTGTGGTATGAAAAAGATATTTATATTGATTTTTTTATTGTTTTTGGGTGCGTGTCGCTATGTTTATACGCCAGTAATAAATCAGGCGGATTTATCAGATGTAAATTTTAGGGAATTACAATCTCAAAAAATGGGGGTCGCGTGTACAAAACTATTTTTATTTATTCCGTTATCAAATGAAATAAGTGTAGCAAAAGCGGCGTTTGAGTCGGGGATAGAACATGTTTCTTATGTTGAATATTATAGAACGCTATTGAAGGAATGTGTTTTGGTTTATGGTGAATGATGAAAAATCTTTCGGGGGTTGGATTTGAACCAACGACCTTCAGTTAATAGGTCGAGTGTTTGATAATGTTTAATGTTGTTTAATTTTTCTTGATTTTCTGCGTGTTGTATCGCAAAATAAGTTTAATAAAAATTAATATAAATTGGTAGCAAAATGTGAAAATTTGTGATATCAGTAGCAAATAGGTAGCAAAATGAAAAAGATAACGGGTCAAATTTACAGGGGTAAAAAATGACAGATACAACACTGAAACTGTTCCAAGATACAAATATCAGAACCCAATGGGATGCGGATGCTGAAAAGTGGTATTTTTCCATTGTTGATGTTATTGCGGCATTGACGGAAAGTGCAGACCCATCTGCATATTGGCGTAAATTAAAACAACGATTAAAAGAAGAAGGAAATGAAACTGTGACAAATTGTCACGGGTTGAAATTGGTTGCACCAGATGGCAAGTTGCGTATGACCGATGTGGCGGACACAGAACAGTTGTTGCGTTTGATTCAATCTGTGCCGTCTAAGAAAGCTGAACCCTTTAAGTTGTGGTTAGCCAGTGTGGGCAGTGAAAGAATTGATGAAATATCAGACCCTGAAATCGCAATACAACGTGCATTAAATTATTACCAGCGGTTGGGATATTCGGATGAATGGATTGCCCAGCGGTTGCGTTCTATTGAAATTCGTAAAGACCTGACTAATCAATGGGACAGGGGTGGAATTAAACAGGGGCTGGAATATGCCTTGTTGACCGATGAAATTACACGTTCTTGGTCTGGGATGAAGACCAAAGAGTATAAACAGCACAAGGGACTAAAGAAGGAATCCCTGCGTGATAATATGACGAATGCCGAACTGGTTTTGAATATGTTGGCGGAATTGTCTGCGACCGAGATTGCAAAAAATGAAAACCCGATGGGGTTGGCTGAAAATATGGCGGTGGTCAAGCGTGGTGGCAATGTCGCCCGTCAGGCACGATTACAGTTGGAACAAGAAACCGGTAAAAAGGTTGTGTCGGGTGCAAATTCAAAACTGTTAAAGCGTGTGGATAAAGAATAAATGTCTTCTAATCGTATAAATTTTACAGAACGGGCGTTGGAAAACCTGAGTATTCCCACATCGGGTCAGGCGGTGTATTATGATACAGGCAGCCATGATGGCCTATGTGTTATTGTGACCTATGGTGGGGCAAAGACATATTATGCATATATGAAATTCCAAGGCACACCAAAGCGTGTAAAAATCGGTCGTGTGGGGCAGATTAAACTGTGTGATGCCCGTCGGCAGGCACACACTCTGAAAGAAATGGCGACAAATGGCACAGACCCCAGTGTTCAAAGACGTGAAAATCTGAATGACATGACGTTGCGCCAGTTTTATGAAAATATCTATAAACCCGAATATTCCACAATCTATAAAAAACAGCATTCGGTTGTAAATGATGACAGTGTGTTCAAGCACAGGTTGAATCAATTTCATAATCGCAAGTTGTTAACTATCAAGGCGGACGAGATTGAACGCCTGCATGCGGAAACTTGTAAAACACACAGTCCATATACGGCCAATCGGGTGTTGTCGCTGATTAAGCATATGTATGTGATTGCGGTAAAGAAAGGCCTGATGGGGGTGCGTGGCAATCCGGCCGGCGGAATTCGGAAATTTACAGAAAAAAGTCGGGACAGATTCTTGAACGGCGATGAATTAAAGCGGTTTTGGACGGCCTTGGCGGAATGCAAAAATGATGTGTTCAGGAACTATGTGATGATATCGCTGATGACCGGAATGCGGCGGAATAATGTGCTGACTATGCGCTGGGAACATGTGGATTTTACATCGGGGTTGATATATTTACCAGAAACTAAAAACGGTCAGTCGCAGAATGTACCAATGGTGAATCAGTTGCGTGAATTGCTGTTAAAAATCAACCAAGGCAAGAAAAAAGGATGGGTATTGCCGAGTAGCAAAAGTGTCAGTGGTCATCTGGAAGACCCAAAACGTCCGTGGCAATCGTTGTTGCGGGCGGCAAACATTACAGATATGCGGATTCATGACCTGCGGCGAACAATGGGTTCATGGCAGGCGATATCGGGTGCCAGTTTGCCGGTTATTGGTAAATCACTTGGCCACAAATCCACCAGCGCAACACAGGTTTATAGCCGCCTGACGGTTGACCCAATTCGTGATTCAATGCAAACCGCTACAGATAAAATGCTGGGGTTTGTTGGTGATTAAATACTCTTGTTCCGAATCGAGTATTTTAGTATTATCAACGGATAAAGGAATTATAAAAAATGGATTTTAATGTTTATTGTGATGAGTCTTATCTTGATTGTATGACTAGTGTTTCTTGTCCAGCAAAATACATGGTTATTGGTTCTATTTGGTTGAAAAGGGACGATGTTTCAAATGTTAAAAATGACATACAGGAAATAAAAAAGAAATATTGTTGTTTTGGCGAATTAAAATGGTCAAAAGTTTCTAAATCAAATTTAGATTTTTATAAGGAAATAATAGATTTGTTTTGGTCATATGGCTCAAAGGTTCGTTTTAGGTGTATTGTGGTTGATAAAGATACGATTGTTTGGAAAAAGCATAATAATGATGCAGAATTAGGGTTTTATAAGTTTTACTACCAAATGTTGAAGCATTGGATTTATTTAACAAATTCGTATAAGATTTTTTGTGATAAAAAAATAAATTTGAGAAAAGATAATCTGAAAAACCTAAAAAGGTATTTGGATAGTCTTGCTAATATAGATGGTATTTATTCTGCAGAGTCTCGAGAAATGTCAATTTTACAATTTGCTGATTTTTTTACAGGTTTAACCGCCGTTAAGTTTAATGATACTGTAAACGATGAAAGCCCTAAGAAACTTCTTATAGAATATTTAGAAGAAAAAATGGGGCGACCTATAAATGAAACATTTAGGGACGAGCCCAAATATAATATTTTTAATATTAAACCTAATGGGGGGTGGTAAGATGGTTTGTCCAGCTAAGGTTTATTATAAAACAGAAGAAGAATATTTTGAACATTATAAGCGAGCGTATTGTAGAGAAAAGGTTTTTACATTTGATGGAATTAGAGTTTTTTTTGACCCTAAGAGATTTTTTCATGCTTTTTATGAATTGGATAAAACTAAACAGTATGGTGGTCATAAGTCTAGATTTTGTTTTGTTCGGGCAAAGAGAATAGATTGGATAAAAAATGTTTTAGAAAGTGAAAATTCTGTATTGTACAAGGGGTATAATAAAAATGTAGGTTATATATCAGACAGAAGAGTTGCTGTTATTAGTGATGATAAATATGTGGTTGTACTGAATATGTTTTTTAATAGTAATAATGAGTTATGTGCCAGGTTTAATACTGCTTATTGTGCAAACAGGTCGTATAACTCCATTATTGGTGGCATTTTATGGGATAGAAAAGAGTGTGAAGATTGTTTGAAAAATAAAAAAGGGAGCTGATTCGCATACGCTGGCTCAGTCTCCCCAAAAGCCTCGGTAGATTCTCGACCGAAAGGTCAAGACCCAAACTTAAGGTTTATTTCTAAACCTTGCCGTTATTATACCACAATTTTAACGATTCGACAACAAAAAAATAAAAATTTAACTTGACTTTTGTAAAATATAGGTTTTCTGCCCGATTCGCATATATTTAATTGTTTTTGCATTTATAGGTATTTACTGTTATTATAAGTATTGAATCCGATAGGGGACTAGCGGGTTCGGGGTTGTCAAAAGCCCAGATTAAACTCGGTGCAGAAATGCATCGTATCCGATGTATGGTGCATTTTGCGCCGTTATCAGCCCTGATTTATGTCGGGGAGCTGTTTGTGTATATAATACAGCATCGCTGGAAGACAAACAGAATCATTTAGTTTAATCTGATTTTTGAACTCCCCGACCGTCAATATCTCTTATTGGCGGTTATTTTAATTTAACAACATGGGTGTGAAATGAAAAAAGGCACAAAGGTCGTATGTAAAAATTGTGGGACAGAATTTGTATGGGGTAAAAAACGTAAGTTGTCTGGTAGGCAACAGGTAACGTTATTAGTGTGTAACATATTAGTAATATGTGTCTTATTTATTGCGGCTGGATATAGTATTTATGCTTTTGATGTTCCGCATAGGTTTATTTTTTTCTTTGACGATATTTCGTGTGTTTTGGGGTTGTTGTTTATATTGTTTTCATTGCCGAGTGTAGCATCTTATATTATAAAAGAAGGTTTTTCTTGCCCAAAATGCCAAAGTTATAAATGCATTCCGAGTGATACACCTGTAGCAAAACGTTTAACAAATAATAAATAAGTAGTTTGTTATGAAAAAGATTTTAACTGTATTAATTTTGTGTGTGTTGACGGGGTGTGTTTCTCTGTCAAAAACAGAAGTGGAACAGATGGAAATTAATAAAGACCCGATAGAAGCGGTAAATTTGTTTCATAGATATAATTCAACATTAGAAGGGGATATGGAAGATGATTGTGTTTCTGCTATACTGTCCTCAATTGGTACTTTAGGATTGGCACTTCCTGCTGTGCCTTATTATTGTTTTTCTTATGATGTTGAAAAATTATCTGTTCCAGGAACTAGGTTTGATTGTGTTAATGGTAGTAATTCAGATGAATGCATTGTGTATCGTAGGACAATTAAGGAATCCAAGATAAATTATTTTGATTATAAAAGATTTTTACCAGAAGATACAGCTATAAAGACAGAAGATGATTTTTTAGCCATGGTTAATTATTATGAATTAAGACATTTGTGTGACAAATTAGCAGAAAAAACAACAGAAGAAAAACAACAGTGTAAGGATTTGATTGAAAATAATACGCGTATGATGGCGACTAAAAAGCCAAAGTGTAAAGATTTGTATGTTATGAATGATGATTGGAAAGTATATAAATATGAATATAGCGACTGGACGGTGTCATTTTTAGAAAAGAAAACAGATTATGATAATTATTTAAAGGAAGTTGCGGGATTTTATAATTGGGCTAATGATTATCATTATAATAATGATTTTGATTCATCGTTTTTTAAAAAAACATTCATTGTCACTGGAATTGTAGATAGAAACACCCTGAAAATACATAAACCTGAGTATTCTAAAAAGGAAGCATTAGAAACAGCTCATCAATTATTAAATGATTATGCAGAAGAATATGGGTGTGATATTGGTGATTGGAAGTCTAATTTAAGGAAAGCCGGTGCATATTTATAAAAAATCCCCATTTGGGGATTTTTATGTTTGGTTTAATTCTTGTTCTATTTTGTTTAGTTCAAGACCGATTTGTGATGTTGGAATTTTGCCGTAGTATTCGGCTGTGGTGTAAACGTCAGAATGTCCCAATGATTGACTGACGGATGTAAAAGCGGCTTGGGAATGCGTTGCGGCCCATCGTGCAATAGTATGGCGAAAAGAGTGAGGGTTTATATATCTTAATCCAGCATTGGTAAAAGATTCTTTAAATATTTTTCTGATAGTTTTGTTGTTGCTTATACATGTTTTGGTTAGCTTGCTGACACCGGTATTTAATGCGATATATTTACTTTTTGTGGTCGGAAATAAAGGGTCTGTGTTTTTATATCCCATAGAAATCAATTTATTTCGCCAATTTATTACATTTTCTACCCACTCTTTATCAAATGGCATAAAGTATGCAATACGATGTTTGGCGAATTTTACATCCATCATTTTAGGATTTATGTCTATAAACCAGCGGCCAGAAACAGGGTCTTGTTTTAAGTTTTGAATTTTTACAGTGCGGATTTCAGAGTTTCTTAAGCCACATAATGCCATCAAGGATACGATTGCTAAATTGCGTTGTTCTTTGTTTGTGGTTCGTGGCATTTTGCTGATGGCGGTACGTATTTCTTCCAGTGTATAGCTTTCTTGATAGGCTTTTGAACGTGCTGTTTTGCGCTGGTTGTTTGTAAGGTTACAAAAAGCCGTAATTGCGGTATTTGAAGCGTTTTTGTATCTTGGTTGGGTTTGTAGCCATTTAAAGAATTCTCGTAAAGTGCTGGTGCATCCTTCGCAGAAAGAAACACTATGTGTGCTTGTTGTATGGTTTATATATTCGCAAACATTTTTTTGTTTTGGTTTATGCAGGTCTGTAAAGTCGCAATATTTTTCATATTGTCTTAGGTGTTGCATGTGGGTGACAGATGTTTTGTGGTCAAATCCTTTGTGGTTAGTTAAATATATTCTGAATTTGTATTTCAGATATTCGTTTAACGGATTTGTTTTAAGAAAATCAGGTGAAATTCTATTGTTATTTTGTGATGTTGTATTTTGTGGTAAAATGTTAGTGTTATCGCTAGGGATTTCAGAAACACATAATCTTGGTATACCGTCCACGTTAAACGTGCGATAAAGTGTTTCAAGTGCAGATATGTTATAGTTTCTTAAAATTGTTTTTTGGCATTGTGGACAAGTTGCATATGCAACAATTACATTTCCTTGTTGTTTTGTTGCGATGTTGCTGTCTTGTGGAATTACGGGGTGATTGCATTTCAGACAAATAAATTCGTCTATATTTAATTTTCGTGGTTGTTTGAGTTTTGCTTTTTTATTTTGTAAAAATACAATTAGTGCTGCGCCATTGATAAGTACGGGCTTGCCATCATAACAGATAGGCAGCCCTTCTTTTATCCATGAGCGAACGGTTTGTTCGTGTAGTTTTTGTGGTTTTAATAATGTGCATATTTCGCTGATAGTGTAACTTGTTACAGGTGAAATTGGACGTGTGTCATATTTTTGCTTACTCATTTTAATCTCCTGTGGTGATTGTGTTTTTCTTGTTAGCTTTAATCCAGGCATCTAAATCTTCTTTTTGATATTTGATGCGGTTACCCCAGCGCAAATATGGGATTGTGTCTTTACCATAATGTCGCCAGGTGTTTAATGTGCCAACAGTTGTACCAAGATATTCGGCGGCTTCTTTTTGTGAAAGAAGCACAGGTGTGTTGAATGAATACATATTTTTCTCCTTGTTAATTTCGTTGTGATAAACGTGCGTCGTGCATGTTTGTTGAGAAAAATATGTGATGGATTAATGAGAAAGTCGAATGTATTAATTGTATAAATTTGTATAAATTATTAAAATAATTTTAACTTATTGATTTTAGTTTCTTTGTGTATTTTCTTACGCCTTCGCATGAGATATTTATTCCTAGGGTATTTTTTACATAATTTTGTGCGTCTATGTATAATTCTTTATCTACTGTGTGTTTATGTGATTTTATAAATTCTTTTAATTTGTCTTGGTCTTCTAATGATAAAATAGGTTTCCTTCCACGTTTGGAGACTTTATCAAACAATGATTGTAAATCTTTTAATTGAATTTCTATATCTGTGTATTCGTGAATTTCATTGTTTAAGGCAAGTATTTTATTGTGCTGTAAGTCTAGGCTATGAATAACGGGAATTGTTGTATGAGATTGTGATTCTTGTCGTAGTTTTTTTATGTTGTTATCGTATTCTTGTTTTGCGTGTTTGTCGCAGGGGATGAAGGCAGAATTTGTATCTAGGTAGAATAGTTCTGTAAAATATGGTTTGCCAGTGGCGGTAATTTGTTTTTCTTGTAGTGACTTTAGTAATGTGTTTGCTGCATTTGTGATTTCTGTATGGTATTCAGAAGTGTTGCGTGTTTGATAACGTTTTTCCTTGTAGGTGTTTATGGTTGAAAGGGGTAGCCACTTAAAAGCGATATATTCGCAAGCTTGAATTAAGTTGCATGTATCAAGATATTTTGTGTTTTTCATAGCTTATACCTCGCTACCCCCCCGTCCCCTGTGTGTATTTGAAGTTGGGTTAGGTATTGTTAGAAAAATAAGAATTCTTTTGATTATGCTTGAATTCTAGTATGTTCAAATCAGATGTCAATTCTTAATAATGTATGATTTTGTTTATCTTTAATAGTTGTTCTTGGTAGCAAATAGGTAGCAAAAGGGTGAAAAAGTGGTGGTTTTTAAGGAGTAAAAAAAGCATTAAAAAAGCCCAGAAAACTGGGCGGAATCTTGGTTGCGGGGAATGGATTTGAACCATTGACCTTCAGGTTATGAGCCTGACGAGCTACCGGGCTGCTCTACCCCGCGATAAGGTGTGTGTATTATATATTATTTATGATAATAGTCAAATAAAAAAATATAATATGGGTTTTTTGATTGTTTGCCTTGGTCTGTCTTGAATTATATATTTTTGTTTGCTAAGATTGGGGCAACATTAACAAATTTAAGGGTTGTGTTGTGGCAGAAAAATTGACTTTCAGAAAACTGTGGAAGAAATTTTGGGAACCAATTCTGGGGTTGGGAATTTTTCAATGGATTATCGCAATTTTTATGGCGATTCCAATATGGTTTTCTTATTTTACATCTATAAAAAGAATTTCAAATATAGAAGTGTTCTATAAATATCGCAAAAAACCGGCGATTTTTGTGTTCTGGCATGGACGCAGTTTGATGTTGAGCCCGATTATTTGTCTGGGGGGGATGCGCGCGTATGCGGTTGCCAGTCGTCACAAAGACGGGCGTATGATGGCAAAATTACAGCACCTGTTCGGATTGCGGGCAATTTATGGTTCGTCGCACAAGGGTGGGGTGTCGGTTCTGCGCGAAGGATTGCGCGTGTTGGCGCGTGGTGACCATGGTATTTGTATGTCGCCAGATGGGCCGGGTGGGCCGTCGCTGCGTGTCCAAGAAGGCGCGTTATATTTCGCAAAAATGTCGGGGGCACCGATTATTCCGGTGTGTTATACTTCGTCCAAGGCGTGGATTCAGGATAGATGGGATAAGTATTTGTTATCACTGCCGTTTGCGAAGATTGTTTGTAATATTGGGGAACCGGTCTTTGTGCCAAAGCGCGCAAGTGCCGAAGAATTTGAAAAAATTAGACAAGACCTGGAAGATTTTATGGTTAAACAAATGAGAGAGTTGGATGCTGAATTTGGTTTGCCCTATATTGAACAGGATTTGACCAGTCGCGAATATAAAAGAAATAAACGCGAAGCGGCGGCGGCAAAAAAAGCACAGAAAAAGAAGGGAAAAAAATAATGAAAACACCATGGTGGTTTTTAAGCAAGAATCCTGTGTCGTTGATGTTGGTGCCGGTGTCGTGGGTGTACTATGGCATTGGGCGCGTTGTTTATTTTTTGCGGAAATTGCGCCCGATGAAATCACGTCGGCCAATTATTTGTGTGGGAAATATTTTGGCGGGTGGTGTTGGTAAAACACCGGTTGTGCGCGCAATCGCAAATCGATATGGGGCGACGGTTGTTATGCGTGGGTATAAGAAAAGTGCCCAGACCGGGAATGTCGGAGACGAGGCGACAATGTTGGCGCGGACAGGTTTGGCGGTTCATGTTGGTGACAGAAAAAGTAATATTAGTTTGTTAAATAAACAAGATGATGATACGCCGATTGTTATGGATGATGGATTACAAAATCCAACAATTAAAAAAGATGTGTCGATTGTCGTGTTCGACGAAGGGTTGGGGTATGGTAATGGTTTGATGTTGCCGGCCGGGCCGTTGCGTGTGCCAAAGCGTATGGCGCGTAATGCGGATGCGATTATTGTTATTAAAAATAAAAAGCCAAAACGGAACTTTGTTTTGCCGGTTGGGGTGCCGGTGTTCTGTGCGAAAAATCAGACAACATCGCCGTATGACGAAGATGAAAAGTTGGTGGCGTTTGCGGGGATTGGATATCCAAAAAAATTCTTTGGGGCGTTGAAAAATGTTGTGGCGCGACGCAGTTTTCCAGACCATTATCAATACACAAGTGACGATTTGGAAAAGTTGATTGCGTTGGCAAAAAAGAAAAAAGCAAAGTTAATTACGACGGAAAAGGACTGGGTGCGGTTGCCGGTTGAAATTCAAGACCAGATTAAATATGCGCGTCTGGAAACGGTTATTGATTATTCATTTTGGGTTTGGTTAAAGGAGAAATTAGGATGAGCACTTTGAAAAAACAGGTCAAGATTTCAGGGGTTGGTATTCATTCGGGCGCGCCTGTTAATATCGTGGTAAAGCCGGGAGCGGAACGCGGGATTTTTTTCAAACGCGTTGATATGGATGGAACTGGTTTAATTCCGGCGACATATGATAATGTTGGCGAAACAAAAATGCGCAATACGACCGTGGGACAAACCGATGGCGCGCATGTTCAGACGGTTGAACATTTGATGGCGGCGTTATTTATTGCGGGAATTGACAGTGCGATTATTGAAATTGACGGGCCGGAAACACCGATTCTGGACGGCAGCGCAGCGCAGTTTATTGATGCCTTTGAAAAAGCAGGTGTGGTGCGTGGCGCGATGCGACGCGTTGTTGTAAAGCGGCCAGTTGTGGCGCATGCGCGGGAAATGCTGCGCGAATTGCCGTTGTTTGTGCGGTTCAAAATTTGGTTGTTTAATACAATCGCAGGGCGCAAAAGTAATGGATTTGTAAGTTTAAGTCCAAATGATGGGGCGCGATTGGATATCAAGGCGACATTGATTTATCCGGAAAAAATTATCGGAAATCAGTCTTGTTCATATTCGTATGATAATTCGCCAGAATCAATTGCGGACTTTGTTGAAAATTTTGCGCGCGCGCGTACCTTTGGAAAGTATTCCGAGTGGGAATATCTGAAAAAACGCGGTATGGGGCGTGGGGCAAATGAATCAAATGTTATCGCGCTGAATGACGCGGGGGATGGAACGCTGAATAAAACAATTTGGCCGGATGAATTTGTGCGCCATAAAATTATTGATGCGGTTGGTGATATGTTCACATCAGGCGCATTTATTTGTGGGGCACTGGAATCGTACAAGGGCAGTCATGCGCTGAATAATTTAGTGCTGAAAAAATTGTTCAGTAACCCAGATAACTATGATATAATTGACTGAAAATAAAATTAAGGAGAGGAAAGATGAAAAAGATTTTTGCGATTTTAGCGGTGCTGGTGTCGGTTGTGGGGTGCGGTAATATGATTAAAAATGAAAATGGCAGCCAGTATTTAGTTCAACTGGATTCAGAACCAATTGGTTGTACTTTTTTGTATAAATTAGAATCAGAGGTATCGGTTTATGCCGCAGAAGATGCGCGCAGATATTTGGAAAATCGTATCGCAGACCAGGCGCGTCCAGGGAACGCATACTGGATTACCAGTCAGCGTACAAAACCAAACGAGTGGGTGATATTTGGCCCAGAACGCGCATTTGTTTTGGTCGCAAATGTTTATGATTGTCCACATCCAAACAATGTGCGTACCGCGCGTGATGGTGGGGCGGCAACGGTTTCTGTGCCGGCGACGAGCGGTGGATGTACATACGGTTCGTGTTATTAAGAAAAAAAATCCCCTGTGTCCACCCACGCAAACATTTGTTTGTGTGGGGCCCGGTGTTCGGGGATTTTTTTTATGGAATATATTTCGTTTTTAATGGCGTTGAATTTGTGATATAATGTGGGGTATGAGAAAAAGAAATTTGTTGTTTTTACCGATTTTGTCGTGCCTGATGTTCGGGCCGGCGGTTGCCGATTGGCAGTATCCGGGGATGTATGTAGGTGACGGTTGGTACGAAGATGATGGTTCGCGTTTTGTAATTTCAGCACGTGGTGGCGCCGCGTTCGGTATGGGGACGGTTAAGAACGAAGTTGGCGGAATTCAGAATATGTATTATATTGATTTGGATACCGGTGCCGTTATAACAGAATTTTATTATGGCCAATGTTATGACGATGGTGGGTGCCTGGATTATGTGGTTGCGGGGTATGCGGATTTAGGGGATGTTTCCCCCAGAAAAGACTTCAAAGGGTTTTCGTTTGCCGCCGGGGCAAGTATTGGATGGACAATACCAAATAAACCACAATGGCGTATCGAGGCCGGTTGGGACCATATTTCAGAAAGTGAATATAATTCGTCGCCGTTTTTAGAGGGCTATATTGAATTGTTTGGCGGTGATGTGGATGGGGTTGCGATTGACGCAACATCGGCATCGGTTCAATCGAAGGTTTCAACCGATGTTATTAGTGCGATGGTGTTCTATGATTTTTTTGATGGGATACAAAAGCCGACGCGTACAATGATTCCGTATGTTGGGTTTGGTGTTGGGTATGCGGATACTAAAACAATATTAAATTTGGCAGATACATATGGTGATTTGAGTGCCCAGCCAGAATTATTCCCGTATGGTGAAGCCATAGATAGTTCAGGGTTGTTGCGTTTTTATAAGTCTGAATACAGTACGTCCAATGTTGCAGGAGTGGCGGCGGTTGGGGCGTCGTATGGTATTAGCGAGAATATGTTTGTGGATTTTGGTCTGCGGGCGATGTATTTGCCACGAGTTAAGTGGGAACTGTCCAATGAAGATGGCAGCAAGCATCGTGAATTTTTTAGTGTAGAAGATTTGTTCTATGTTAATGCGATGTTGGGATTGCGATTTGAGTTTTGATAAAAAACCGCCGATTGGCGGTTTTTTCATGTGAATATTCGTTTGCTATCGTTTGGGATTTTGTGGTATAATTTACATCAGAATATTCAGAGAGAGAATTTAGTTGGCCAATCAGACTGTATCAGTTAATCGTAAAAAATATGCGGTTGGGTTGTTTTGGCAACCGGTTTCCGCAGGGTTTAATGCGCGTAATTATGCGCGCAGTTTGTCGCGTAATGTTGATAAAAAATTAAATTTGTATGCCGAATATCGCGCGATGGTTGGTTTGGGCGCGCGCAAGGATGGCGCACGACCAGGTATGCGGGTGGCCGCCGCCGCGGTGATGGACAGTTTTTCAGAATATACGTCTTTCTTGGCGGTGTTTGCGGTTGATAAAAAGTTTTATCTGGTGGCGGCGCGTAATGGAATTATTCTGGAAGACCGTGTGTTTGATGACGAAGACGAAGCACGCAGAGAATATGTTAAGTTGTCTGAAATCCCAGATTGGGGGGCGTTCTTTGCGCCGGGGGCGTGGGGGATGCCGCGCGCCGCAGAACGCAACTTGGCGGATGTCTTAGATGGACGCAATAATATAACCCTGCATTCAATTAGTCGATTTGGGGCGGGGGTTGTGTCGCTGGGGCTGATTGTTTTGTTTTTGTTGGGTTTGGGTTTGGTGTTTCATGATTCTGTTAGTCAGGCGTTTAGGTCGCGTCCACAGGTGGCAGAATTAGACCCGGAATTGGTCGCAGAATACAAGCGGCAGATTGAAGAAAGCAGTAAAAAGTTAGACGAAGAATTTGAAATTGAAAAAACTTTGCCGCCAGAACCGATTGTTATGCCGTATGAATTGTTGCCTGATGTGATGGCGCGCGCAGAACAATGTTATCAGGCGATTGGATTTGTGATGCAGCCGATTGTCGGTTGGAATCAGGTTTATGCAACATGTGGTGAAACACATGTGGTCGCAGAATTTGTTCGCAGTTTTGGTACAGTTGGTGAATTTTATAATATTGCGGCTGGCCTGATGCCGGGGGCATTCGTGACCGAAGTGGATGCGGATACAATTCGTGTGCGCGCAACACTGCCGGCGTTGGATGCGGTTGCATCGCAGGATGAACGCGACCCAGATACGGTCGTGCGGGATATTATAACGGCTTTCCAGGGGATTGATACAAATGTCGATACCCAGATTGTTGTTGATACATTAACAAATGGTGTTGATACGGCGTCTGTTAATGTGGTCGAAGTTGGCGCAGAATCAAAACTGGTGCCAATGCAATTTATGAAAATATTTGATGAATTTGGCGGTGTCTATTTAATGCAGACATCGTGGGATGTGCGTTCGCGTTCCTGGAACTATGAGGTGATTGTCTATGCAAAATAAGAAAATGTTTTTGTTGGGGTTGGTTTTCTGTGGGGTGATTTCAAACGCGTTCGCCGTGGTTGATGTCGTCGAACAGGTTGATGTTGATATGGAAGAAATATCAGCAGATGCCGTCGCAGGATACAATGTTGATGGATCGCTGTTTCAGCAGATTACTGATTTAGAACAGGAAAAAGTTCTGATGCAGTTGGAAAAAGAACGCGCACAGTTGGATTTGGAATTAGACCGTTTGGCGGCTGAAAAAATCAAATTACATATGGAAATTGATACGCTGTCGGGGCGCGCAGAACAGCAACAGCAAGAAATCGAAACACAAAAGGCAAAGTTAGAGGCCGAAGCCGCGCGTATCGAACGTGAAAAAGAATCTTGGTTGGCAGATTTAGAAGAACAAAAATCAGCCAAGGCGACATCTGTGCTGAAAACTGCCGAAGAAGAACCAGAAGTTGATATTACAAAAAAATATCGCCTGGTCAATGTTGTTGGGGCGGGCGCACAATTACAGGCAACCGTCGAAGATTTGAATACAGGGCAATCAAAACGCATTAGTGTTGGTAAATCGCTGGATGGGTTGACGGTAAAGTCTATATCGTTGTACGACGGGGTTGTGTTTGTCGATAAAAATGGCGATACACAGAATTTGAACGTTAGTAGTGGGAAATAATTCTTATGGTTCAGAAAACAGAAAATTTTGATAATATCGAATTTCAAAATACACCATCAATCCCGGTGGGGTTGGAATCGGCCGAATCCAAAGATATTATTGATTACCTGTTTTCAAATGGGAATCGTTTGTTGACGGCAACTGGGGCGATGTTTGAATTACCCCGTGATACGCAGAGTTTGATTGCGTACTTTACCGGTGGTGAAATTATTATTTCGCGTACACATCGATATGATGGGCGGGTGCTGGCGTTTTTAGAATTGCTGAAAAAACGTAATCGCAAAATGCGTGAACCGTTTTATTCAGATTTAGGACTGATTTCTAATATTTATAAATCACATGAAAATCATCTGGGGGGGATGGGACGTGGACGCGCGGACTTTGATAACCAGATGCAGAAAGATTTTGTCGATATTATCGCCAAGGCCGCCGCACAAAAGGTGTCAGACGTTCATGTTGAAGTCGCAGACCAGACAACAATATATTTCCGAATAGACGGCAGTATGCAGCCCGTGATGGAATATAATTCACAGTGGGGGGAATCGTTCCTGCGTGCGGCGTTCGCATCGGCGGATATTTCAAATGCGAACTATGCGGTAAATGAATATCAGTCGGCACAGAAAGATGGACGTACACCACTGCGCGGAACCAAGGATTTATACCTGCCGTCGGGGGTGCTGGGGGTGCGTATGCAGTTTAACCCGATTGCGTTTGGTACGCGATATGCGGTTATGCGATTGCTGTATGATAATCCGTCCGAAGGTATCAAGACAGAACAAGAATTTGGCCCGTATGAACAACGTCTGTTGGCGCGTATGCGTTCGTTTCCAACGGGGTTGGTTATTGTGGCGGGGCCAACCAGTTCTGGTAAATCGACGACGTTGGTGCGAAATATGTCGTTGATGCTGAAAGAACGTAATTATGAAATCAATATGATTACGGTGGAAAATCCCGTTGAACAAAAGATTTTTGGCGCGCGTCAGATGCCGGTGGTAAATACAACCAACGAAGAACAGCGCGAAGAAAAATATGTCGAAGCGTTGGCGGCCGCGTTGCGCAGTGACCCAGATACGCTGATGGTGGGGGAAATTCGTACGTTGGCGGCGGCGGAACTGACGGTGCGCGGGGCGTTGTCTGGGCATAATGTGTGGACAACACTGCACGCGAATTCTGCCATGGCGGCGTTAACACGTCTGTTAGATTTAGGGGTTGAACCGTTTAAGTTAAAGGAAGAAACGCTGATGCGCGGTTTGGTGTCGATGCGTTTGTTCAAAAAAGTTTGTCCACATTGTCGCGAGCCATTGGCAAATCATCCAGAACGCGGGGCGTATCGTCGCGTGATGGATGCCTATGGTGAAATTGGTCTGCGACAGGTTTATCAGCGTGGGCCAGGTTGTCCGCACTGTAATGGCACGGGTAATATTGGGCGTGTCAAGGCCGGTGAAATCATTATCACGAACAGTGAATTTTTGCGCCTGGCGTTGTCGGGTAATACAGATGGTGCGGTGCGGTACTGGTTGGAAGATATGGATGGGCGCACGTTAAAGGAAGCCGCCGCGTCGTTAATGTTACAGGGTATTATCAGTGTTGATGAATTGGAACGCTGGGTCGGGCAATTAGACCAGCCGGGGGCATATTGATATGAATAAACTGGAATTGTTATATGCCAAAATGATGTTCCGGTTGAATACGGAAAAGCGTATGTCAATTTGTCGAAAATTGGCGTCGCTGTTGCGTAATGATTTCACGCTGATTGATGCGCTGGAACGATTGGAAATGATTGAATCGCATGGCGGGGAAAAACCACGTGAACCGTTCGCAATTGTTATGCGCGAGTGGCAAAAAAATCTGGAACGCGGTATGACTTTTTCCGAAGCGACACGCGGCTGGGTGCCGGAAAATGAAACACTGTTGGTGACGTCGGGAAATCTGTCGAACCTGGTGGTGGCGTTGGAAAATGTTGGGCGTGTGGTTGACGGTACGCAACGGATAAAACGCGCGATGGCGTCTGCGATTGGGTATCCGATGTTTTTGTTGGCGTTGACGTTCGGTATTATCATTATGGTGGGATTGTATCTGGTGCCGCCGTTGGCAGAAATCGCAGGTAATGATATTGTATGGCGTGGGACAGCGCGTTCGTTGGTGTGGTTGTCAGATGTTTCAATTCAGTATTGGTATATATTCTTGGTTGTGTTTGCGTCCGTTGTGGCGGTTGTGTGGATAAGTTTGGCAAACTGGTCGGGTCGTGTGCGTGCGATGTTTGATAAATTGCCACCGTGGAATATTTATAAAATTCAAGTATCGGTCGGTTGGTTGATGAGTTTGGGTGCCATGGTCAGTGCGGGTGTCACAATACCGGATGCGATGCGTATGCTGGCCGACAGCGCGAACAGATACCTGAGAAGTATATTGGAACGCGCGTTGAAATATATCGCAAATGGTGAAAACCTGGGGCGGGCGTTGGCGCACACAGGGCGTGATTTCCCAGATTCAGAAATCATTGGGGATTTAACAATCTATGCCGATATGAACGAATTTGATGAAAACCTGAATCAGGTTGCTAATGACTATTTGAACGAGTCTGTGCGCAAAATGGAAAAAATTTCCAACACTATGAACAGTTTGGGGATTTTGTTAGTGTCCGCAATAATTGCCTGGGTGGTGTTGGGGACGTTTCAGATGCAGGACCAGATTACAAGCGCATTATCGTAATTTAGTGGTTAGTGTAAGTGGTTAGTGGTTAGTGATTGTGTGCGGCATTTGCCGCACATTATTGTGCCATCACTAATCACTTGCGACTATTCACTTACACTTTTACACCATAAATGGCAGGTTTTCCAGGGTGCCTTCGGCGACGCGCACGTTGACATCAATCATCATAAAGACGGAATCAGGTGTGCACTGGGCGTGCTGGGCAAATAAACTGGAATCCAAAAGGTGGCTGGTGTTAACAGACAATTTGGTAATCAGATGGTCGTCGTCCAACAGTGTGTAGATTGGCCCAATGTCACGCGGTGTGTTCGCGCCGATTTCGTGTTCGTTCTGGGGGCAACGCAGCCCATCCATAATCGTTTTAACACGGTTGTCGATGTCTGAACGTGGAACGCCCACAATTTCAGGGTGTAACATCTGGATGTCCAATTCCGCAATCAGTTTCAGGTTCGGTGTAATAATCGGATTCCAATCAATGCCACCAATGTGACGGGTGGTGATTGGGCTTTTTGTTGGGTCGGGTACCATGTATTGCGTCAGGTTGTTCCAAGGACTGTGTTCAACCAGTTTTTTTAGTTGTGGATGGAACTGCATACGGATGTCCGCGATATGCTGGGCACGCTTTTTTGGGTTAATCAAAATGTCGCCAAAATATAATAATTTGAATTTCATAAAAATCCCCTTTTTTCTTGATAATTATACCAGAAATTGCTATGTTTTACACAGAAAAAAGAAAGGAATGTTATATGGCAGTTAATAATGAATATACAGGTGATTCGATTAAGGTCTTGAAGGGGTTAGAGGCCGTTAAAAAACGCCCGGGTATGTACATCGGTGACGTGGGCGAGGGGGGAAACGGTCTGCACCATATGATTTACGAAGTGGTGAATAATTCTATTGACGAAGCGATGGCAGGTTATGCGGATACGGTCTATGTTTCGCTGAATCCAGATGGCAGTGCGACAATTCGTGATAATGGGCGCGGTATGCCGTTTGACATCAATCATGATACAGGACGCAGTGCGTTGGAACTGATTATGTGCGAATTACACGCCGGGGGTAAGTTTGATAACGAAGGCAGTGGCGCGTACAAAGTTTCGGGCGGTCTGCACGGGGTTGGTGTGTCGGTGGTAAATGCGTTGTCAACATGGCTGGAAGTTAAGGTGTGGCGCGGTGACAAAGAAGCGTTTATGGCATTTGCCGATGGGGTGCCAACATGTGATTTGAAAATTACTGAAAATAAGTCTGGTATCGAACATGGAACCGAAGTGACGTTTAAACCGTCGCCAGATACATTTACGGGGACTGAATTTAGTTTCGATACATTGGAAACATGGTTGCGTGAACAGTCGTATCTGAACGCAAATGTTAAAATTATTCTGGAAGATTTGCGTGGCGGGGAAAAGAAGGAACGCGAATTTCATTCTGTTGACGGGTTAAAGGGGTTTGCGACATATCTGGATAAGTCCAAGGAACTGTTGAACAAAGACCCAATCCAGATGATTAAGCAGATTGATGATACTTATATCGAAATTGTTCTGCAGTGGACGACGGCATATACGGAAACATCGTTGTGTTTTACCAACAATATTCCAAACCGTGACGGTGGAACACATTTGGCGGGATTTCGTGCGGGGCTGACGCGTGCGATTAACAAGTATATTTCTGAAAAGGGTACAAAAAAAGACATAAACCTGTCGGGGGAAGATTTCCGCGAAGGTTTGACCAGTATCGTCAGTGTTAAAATTCCAGACCCAAAATTTGGTTCCCAGACCAAAGATAAATTGGTGTCAAGTGAAGTGCGTCCGATTGTGGAAAGTACTGTGTCGGAATTGCTGTATGAATTTTTGGATGAAAATCCAGCGATTGCGAAAACAATTGTTGATAAGATTATTGAGGCCGCAACCGCGCGTGAAGCGGCGCGCAAGGCACGCGAATTGTCGCGCAAGAAAACAGGGCCTGAATTGGGTGGATTGCCCGGTAAATTGGCGGGCTGTTCAGAACGTGACCCGGCAAAGTGTGAACTGTTTATTGTAGAGGGGGATTCGGCGGGTGGTACCGCAAAGCAGGGGCGTGACCGTAAAACCCAGGCGATTTTGCCGCTGCGTGGTAAAATTTTAAATGTTGAACGCGTGCGCTTTGACAAGATGTTGGGGTCTGATACGATTGGTGCGCTGATTACGACAATGGGCGCGGGGATTGGCAAGGATGATTTTGATATCGAAAAAATGAGATATCACAAAGTTATCATCATGACCGACGCGGACGTTGACGGTCAACATATTCAGACGCTGTTGATGACGTTCTTTTACCGGCATATGCCACAGGCAATTGAACGTGGGTATATCTATGTGGCGAAACCACCACTTTATGGTGTGACACGTGGAAAACAGCAGATTTATTTACAGAACCAGCGTGAAATGGATGATTATCTGATGGAACAGTTGGCGACCGACGGTATGATTGAAACCGCGAACGGTGTTCAGGTGTCCGGGGCGGATTTGAAACGATTGTTGGGATTGGTGCTGGATATGCGTAATATTTTACAGCCGCTGAACCATATTATGCCGCTGAGGTTTGTCGAGGCTTTGGCATTAAATGGCGCATTCGAAAATGAAAGTGCGGATGTGTTCGAAAATGTTCAGCGTATGTTGGATGCCCAGGAATTAGAATTTGAACGTGGGTGGAAAGTGTCGGCCAATGAACATGGTATCGAAATTACACGTACACTGCGCAGCGTGCGCGAAACTTATGTTTTGCCACGGGAAAAAATTAACGGTATGGAAATTCGCGCATGGCACAAGATGGATGGACGCGAAGAATTGATGGAAACATTTAGTAATCCAACAGTTCTGCGTGTAAAGTCCAAGAATCAGAAAATCTGGGGCGCGTTAAAGTTGCTGGAAACAGCGTTCGAATATGCGAAAAACGGATTAAAGATTCAGCGATACAAGGGTTTGGGGGAAATGAACGCCGAACAGTTGTGGGAAACAACAATGGACCCAAATCATCGTTCGCTGTTCCAGGTCACGGTTCAGGACGCAACCAAGGCAGACGAAGTTGTGTCTATGTTGATGGGTGATGTGGTGGAACCGCGTCGTGACTTTATCGTGGAAAATGCGCTGGATGCGAATTTGGATGTATAATGATAATGGCGCGGGTGACCGCGCCATAGTTTTACAAGGTGTTTATTATGGCAGATAGCTTGGTTAAATGGGGCAGGTCCGAGAAGGAAAAACTGACCGAAGAATTACATAAATTAGAGGCCGAGATTGAAGCCTATGGTGCCGCTGTGTCTGATTCACAAATTTGGCATAAAAAATCACGGATTGAGTGGATTAAAAAACGTATCGCAGAACTGGAAACGCCGGCGGGTAAATTAAACGCGGGGACCGAAAAATTACAGGAAATGATGGCGCCGCAACAACCGCAATTAACCCCGGAACAGTTGGCGGCAATCGGGGCAGGGCGTGGGTAATGGATTTTTCGCGTGATTGGTTTTTTGATTTAGATGCGCGACTGCGTGCGGCGGGGTTGGACAGTGATGCGCAAAGTTTTGATGAAATACTGGAAAACATGCGTGCGCGAAAAATTTATGATGCGGATACGTTTGCGTCGCATTGTGCCTATGTGATTTTAGCGGGTGGTTTTTCACAACAAACAGCGAAAAAAATTCACGAAAAAATTATGAATTATATGCGCGTGTCAGGGGCAGAATTTGATGCCCTGATTCAGATTTTTAACAATAAAAATAAAATAAACGCAATTTGTAAAATATGGAATAATCGAAAACAGTTGCGGGATGAATATTATGGGCTGAAATCATTGGATGATAAAATAAACTATTTACAAAAATTGCCGCATATTGGTAAAATTACCGCAAATCATTTGGCGCGAAACCTGGGCGAAGATGTTGTAAAGTATGATGTATGGATTCAGCGGTTGGGGTGCGTCTTCGCAAACAAAAATTTGCCAATCGATAATGGGGATTTGTCGCTTGAAATCAAGTCGGCATGCGACGATATGTTTGCGCATTTGTGTGTTGAGACGGGATTGCCACGCGGATATATTGATGTGGTGTTATGGAAGGGACTTCAACAGGGGTTGATAGAACTATGAATGTGAAAATTGAACAATCTTGGAAAGATGCGTTAAGCGCAGAATTTGATAAAGAATATTTTATCAAATTAACGGATTTTGTGCGGGGGGAATATTTATCTGGGAAAACCGTGTATCCCGCGCCACAAAATATTTTTAATGCTTTTAATTTGTGCCCAATTGACCGGGTCAAGGTTGTGATTATCGGTCAGGACCCATATCATGAACCCGGCCAGGCGCATGGACTGTGTTTTTCAGTTTTGCCGCCGACACCAATTCCGCCGTCATTGGTGAATATCTATAAGGAAATTGAATCTGATTTGGGGCGAAAATCGATTACAAATGGTGATTTGACACACTGGGCAAACCAGGGTGTGTTGTTGTTGAACGCAACATTAACTGTTCGGGCACACGCGGCGGCGTCGCACGCAGGGCGCGGATGGGAAGAATTTACCGACAGTGTTATTCGTGCGGTTAGTGCGCGCGATAATATTGTTTATATGCTGTGGGGCAGTTATGCCCAGAAAAAAGCAGCCTTTGTGAATCCGGAAAAAAACCTGGTGCTGAAAAGTGCACACCCGTCACCGTTGTCGGCGTATCGTGGTTTTTTTGGAAACAAGCATTTCAGTCGCGCAAATGAATATTTAACACAAAATGGTAAAACACCGATTGAGTGGTAGAAAATCCCCCCGATTGGGGGATTTTTTAGTGGTTTGTGTAAGTGGTTAGTGGTGGCATTATGATGTGCGGCAAATGCCGCACACAATCACTAAACACTAGTCACTAACACTGACCACTAAATCTGTATTTGAATTCTGGTTTTTAGAAAAATTACATAACAAAATCTTCGCCCAGATATACTTTTTTTACCATTTCGTCTTGGACGATTTCAGATGTGGTTCCGTGTTTTAATATCTTGCCGTCGTGCAGAACATAACTGCGGTCGGTGATGCCCAATGTTTCACGCACATTATGGTCGGTGATGATTACGCCCAGACCGCGGTTCTTTAACTGGGATACCAGACTGCGGATTTCGTTAACGGCGATTGGGTCAATACCGGCAAACGGTTCGTCCAGCAAAATAAATTTTGGGTCGTTTGCCAAGGCACGCGCAATTTCAACGCGACGACGTTCCCCACCCGACAGGGCGGTCGCAGGACTGCGACGCAGGGATGTGATGGAAAATTCATCCAACAGGGAATCCAGTTTTTTCTGGCGTTTCTTTTTGTCTGGTTCGACAACCTCTAAGATTGCCATGATGTTTTGTTCAACCGTCAGACCGCGAAATACACTGTTTTCCTGGGGCAGGTATCCGATGTGCAGGCGCGCACGCTGATAAAACGGCAGGTGCGTTATGTCCTGGGAGTTAAGGAAAATATGGCCGCCGGTCGCCGCAAGTTGTCCTGTGATACAATAGAACGCAGTTGTTTTGCCGGCACCGTTTGGCCCCAACAGCCCCACAGATTCACCCTGGCGGGCGACAAGTGATACATCACGGATAACCATGCGTTTGCCGTATGATTTGGATAAATGTTCAACGCGTAATACAGATTGTTTCATAGCCTTATCACCAATTCTTGTGTGCGGACACGGTCGCCGTTGCTGGAATCAACATGGACGTCGCCGGTTAATGTTATTGTTTTATTTTTGCGGTTATATTGACCGTGGTTCGCGGTAATGTTGTTTGTTATCTTGGTCCCGTTGGATGCGCGACGCAGGGTGCCAGATACAGTGTCCAGAAATATTATGTCGGGGTTGTCGTATTCTTGGTATCCGGTTTTGGCGCGAATCTTGAACGGTTCACCGTTTTTATCGGTGCCGACAAATGATGCGCCGGACATCTTGAACTGATTACTGACGATGTCGGTCATGTTAATCGCAGATATCGGTGTCCATAAAATCTGTTTGGTGAACAAGGAACCCGCAACCAGGGCCGCAACCATCACCAGACCCCAACTGGTAAAGAAAAACTGCCACAGGCGTTTCAGGCGTCTGTGTTTTGTGAATATAATAAAATTGCGTTTGTCTTTGTGCACGTTTTCAGTTTAGACCGTAAATAATTAAATTGCAATTTTTATATTTATTGCGACTGTTTTTTGTGTTATAATTAAAATTAAGAGAGATGAATAAATTTTTGCTGATTTTTATCGGGGCTGTGTTTATGGCGCAAAATGCCGCCATGGGGGCGATTACTATTAAAAAAGCGGCACCGGTCGCCACGAAACAGTCGTCAATCACAGATAATACAGGCAGTTTGGTTGGAACTGTGCTGGGGTTGGTCAGCAGTGTAAAACAACTGACGCAACAGCAAAAGGCGCTGACCGCAGAATGTATCCCCAGCAGCGCAGAGATAAGTTTTGTGAACAATACTGTAAAAGAGTGGGCAAAAACAGGTGCCAAGACCGCAGACGAGGTTCAAACCGCACTGGGGATGAAACGGTGTACAACGCCAACCGGCGGGTACCAGGCAAATGTGCGTATCGCCGAAGGGGCAGATGAAAAAGATATGCTGTGCTATGATTGGTTCGGTGGCAGCGGTAACGAAGGGATGGTCTGGGAAAAATTCCCAATGGCGGTCAGTACATATTACTGTACAGATGGGTCGTTGACCACATGTGCGGACAAGCATAGGCAGTATGTGTCAAATATATATGATGTGTTTAACTTGATTGATTTTGATACGACGGATTATACCCAACAAGAAGCAAAAATGGCCGGTGTACTGATTTCAAAGATTGAAAATTGTTCATATGCCAAATTAAACGCCAAGAAAAAAGCGTTGTGGGGTGAATTTTTGGTCGATACGGTCGGAAATCTGGGTCAGAAGACCAATACCGCAACAATTATGCAGACGGTTGGCAGTGTCGCAAACAGTGGTGGTATGGGGGCATTACAATCACTGGGCAGTGTCGCAACACAGTTTATACAATAAAAAAATCCCGCCACCCGGCGGGTTTTTATTTAGAAATTATAGCTTAGACCCGCGCCAAAAAATGCGTATGAATTGTTTTCAGGTGCGGTGTTGCCGTTGGAATAATGCTGGGCAAATAATTCCAGATTTGTACATTCGGACAGTTTAAAGCCAGTGCCCAGTTTAAAACCAAACAGCAGTTTTGAACCAATGCGTTCGTTTTGCTGCATTTGCATGCCGACGGCCAGTCCGGAATAAAAATACCAGTTTTTGCCGTGTGCCAAAATTACATCTTCGGACAAGGTGGCAATGGGTATTGTGTATTTGTCCCAATGCCACCCGCGTGATGTGCCCGACCCCAGGGTCTGGGTTATGTTGATTGATTTGCGTGCCGGCAGGCGGAAAAATTCCGTTGGTTGGGAATACTGGGCATGCAGCATTATAAATGGTACCCATTTGACAGGGGCGGGAATTAAAAATCCGTCATCAACCCCCCAACCGAAATTGACGGTGACCTGGTTATCGTATCCGTTGAAAAACGGGTTTGTATCTGCGTTGGCAGTCGTCGTGGCAGATATTATCAATAAAGAACATAAGATTTTTTTCATAGGGCGTATGATATCATAAATTAGGTTTGGTCGCAATATTATTTTATTAAAAAACATAATTATTGTAAATGTGAATAAAATCGGTGTGTTTGTTTTGCTTGCTTTTGAAAAAATTGCTGTTATAATGCGGGGCATTGGCAGCGTAGCTCAGTGGTAGAGCAGAGGAATCATAATCCTTTGGTCGGGGGTCCGAATCCCTCCGCTGCTACCAGAATTCAAACCGGGTTTATCCCGGTTTTAATTTTGGTTAGCAAAGGACGATAAGGACCCCAGGGTCCGACAAAAAAGCAGGTTTTGCAAGTGAAACGCGGCGAAACCGTTGCGATTTGGAAAGGGGCCCGCACACAAAGTGTGTGGGAATACACAATCGACTGCGCTGCTACCAAAGATTCACCCCCGATTTATTCGGGGTTTAATTTTTGGTATAGTTGGATTGTTAGCGCGTTTTTGTGTTTGGGATAAATGCGGATGCAATATCATAGTTTTCTTGGTTCATTGTGTTTTTTTCTTTTTTGGTTACTTGTTGATATAAGTACAGTACGCTTTTTATATTTGTCAATCTTTCTTGTTGATTTTTTGGGTTTGTGTGCTAAGGTTTTTGTTAAATATAAAAGGTGCTTTTATGGTTCGTGAAGAATATCTAAATATGGAATTTATGTATAAGTTTATAAATGAGTTATGTAAACGTGACGGATATATTATGAATGGTTTTACTTTTGGTATGTTGAACCATACTGATATTAGTGATGCGTCATGGGTGCTGCAAAATGGCCATGGCTATAATATGGTTTATAAATTTGATGTGTATGAATTGCCCAAAAAACTTAATGTAGAGTATGCCGATAAAAAAGCTACTATATTGCCTGAAATGTTTAAAGATTGTAATCCGCAAACATTTTTGTTTGATTTATCCAGTGAAGCGATTGTGGATTATGATAAAAAAAATACATCTTTTGTTGAGTTTCCATTGTTCTTTCGTTTGAATAATCAGTTGTATTATGGTGTCTATGACCAGCCAAAGGTGTTAAAGTATCATTTCAGTCCTGCGCGCGACATGTTAAAAAATGATTGTTTTTCAAGATATCTTTATGAAATGGGAATAGATGTGCGTAATTTTATGACCTTGGAGGATATGGTTATAAAGTATGTTGATGACAGATACGATTGGAATAGGTTAGGTACAGGGGTCTTTGGTGGGCGGACTGTGCAGTATGACAGCAAGGAAGAGGCAGAAAAAGATTTAATGCGGATTATACAAAACCGTGAAGATTGGTTGCCGATTTCGGTGAAGACATTGCCAATACATAAAGAAGGAACTCCGGTCTTCTATACAGATAATATGTTGGAATTGACTGTGCCGCTGGCTCAGGAAATTCGTTATTTGAACGAAAGGTTGGATTGTGTTTTGTCCAGTATTGGACACTGTTTAATGTTGATACGTTATCAGATTGAGCAGTTGATGGCACTGCGTTTAGAAGATATGAAATATCATGCGCTGGCACAGGCGGTGGCAAATGGTTGTGCAGGTCGTCAGTACTCTGAATTAACAGGTGGTGCGAAGTTGTGGCTGGTGAATAATACATATAGAGCTATGTTAGCCAAAGAAAATCCTGAGGGCTTTGCACGGAATCTTCAGACACTGGCGAAGGCAGAAGCACGTGTTGGTACAAATACTGATGGTGTTATCCGAACACATAAAATGTGCCAGCAGTTGGAAGAAGCAATCAATAAATTAAACCCAAGTACAATGTCTGTGAATTCTATGGTTGGTATTTCACGTATGTTGAATACGTCGCTGGTGGCAGAAAAACAAAAACTAAAATAGGTGTGTTATGAATAAAAATTGGGTTGAAATTAGTGTAATTGGTTGTGCAGCGGGATGACACCACTGTATTAAAACTTTGTGGTGCAGGCAAAGGGGAAATAAACACCGCCCGTGTGGCGGTGTTTATTTCCCAGTATGGGTGGTTGACTTTTTTTGTGATATTCAGAATAATACAGGTGATTATACGAAAAGGGGAAATGTTTATGCGTAAGTTGTTATTGGCATTGTTGGCGTTGGTGCCGTCATCTGTTATGGCAAATCCGGCGTGTCCGGTGTGTACGATTGCCGTTGGGGCCGGGTTGGATATTGCGCGTCGTTTGGGCGTGCCGGACAGTATTGTTGGGCTGTGGGCCGGGGCGCTGTTGACGTTGCTGGGGTATTGGATGCTGAAATGGATGGACAAGAAAAATTGGCATTTCCGTGGACGCGACGCGATTGTTATTGTTTTGTCCGTTGCGATGATTGGGTTTGTATATCTGGGGACGGTGCAATATAATCCAGTTGCGATTTGTGGCGGATTTGTTATGGATCCGGTGTTATTTGGCACGATTTGCGGTGCGTTGATATTTGTTGGCACAGGCAAGTTGTATCAATGGATGAAGAATAAAAATGGTGGGCATGCGCATTTCCCATTTGAAAAGGTTGTTTTGCCGATTGTAGCGTTGGCGTTGGCCAGTTGGGCGATGATGCTGTGTTTTTAAGCAAGGGGTGTTGAAATGAAAAAAATAGAATCTGTTCAGGAATTTGTTGAAAAGTTGGATGCGGCAAAAAAGGTTAATCCAAAGGATTTGTCGTCTGACCAGGATTTGACAATTGGGATTATGAACCTGATTTCAATCGAAGAACATTTAATGTTTTCGGGTGCGAAAACCGGCAAGACACAGTTCTATGATTTGATTAACGAAGTGCGTGAAATGCGTAAAAACGCCATGCTGAAAATTATTCCAGCGTACGAAGGCGAAGTGTGGTGTATTTCAAAGCATCTGTTGGCGGCGTCCATGCGTGTGTTCGAAGTTGGGACCAAGGCCCTGGCCGCGGGGGATAAGCAGACCGCCTATGACCTGTTTGACCAGTCGTATGGATTGTATTCTATGTTCTGGGGGTTGAATATGGGATTATTGACCGGGGACAAGAAGGATGCCAAGGTGGCAAAAAAATCGGCCCCAGCCAAGGCAGCAGAAGTCAAAGCCGAAAAAGATTCAGGCAAGGTGTCAAAGTTAAAGAGTTGGGTAAAGAACGCCGTCAATTGTTGTATAGAATAAAAATACCGGCATTGCCGGTATTTTTATTTAATGTGGGACAATTTGTCCTTGATTTTTAATGTGTATCACTTATAATTGGGCGTAATCGTTGCCCTAATAGTCTAGTGGTAAAACACGTCCTTGGTAAGGACGAGTCGCAAGTCCGATTCTTGCTTAGGGCACCATCCGCTTTCGCTTGCGCTACAGCGAGATTGATTTTGAATAAAATCAAGCGAAGGTGTAGAGTTAGAGAAACGGATGTCGCGCTGTAATGAACGTAGTGAATGAAAGCGGACTTTTTGATGTTTTATGTTTATCTTTTGCGAAGTATAAATTTCCCAGAACGTTTTTATGTTGGTTGTACAGGTGATTTAAAAAGACGCTTAAAAGAACATAATGATGGAAAATCGATATATACCAATAAATTTAAACCATGGACCCTGCATGGGTATGTGGCGTTTGATAGTGAAGAGAAAGCACGGAATTTTGAAAATTTTCTTAAAACAGGTAATGGCAGAATATTTCAAAAGAAATTCTTTTGATTGTATTTTTTTCATAAATTGCTTGCCATTGAGAAAAAAGGTAGATATACTCTTGTCTGTGTGATTCATCTGATTTGCGTTGTGATGATATGACTGACAACCATGGAATGACGCAACAGATAAAAAAGTTATAAATCAGGGTGGCACCGCGCGGCCGGTTTGACCTGCGCCCCTGAAGGTTAACAATTAAATGTGGGTGCCGAAATTCCAAAATTTGTTTTTCGCGCCCGAAATAAAAAAAGGGTCCAAAATGTTGTCTTTGAAATCAAAGTACAGAACGCACACATGTGGTGAATTAAATACCGCAAATGTTGGTGAAAGTGTTGTTTTGTCAGGGTGGGTACATCGCAAACGCGACCATGGCGCGTTGATGTTCGTTGACCTGCGCGATAATTATGGTATTACACAGATTGTCTTTGATGGTGGAAACGAGGCGTTAGAAAAAGTGCGCCCGGAATCTGTGATTAAGGTTATGGGCACGGTTGTTGCGCGTGATGCGTCGGCGGTTAATGATAAAATCCCAACCGGGGGTATTGAAATTCAGGCAACGTCTTTTGAAGTGTTGACTAATTCGGATGTGTTGCCGTTCCAAGTATTTGGTGATGATGATTCTGTTGCCGAAGATTTAAGATTAAAATATCGCTATATCGATTTAAGACGTGAAAGTCTGCACAAAAACATTTTGTTCCGTAATCGCGTGATGAAATTCCTGCGCGATAAAATGTGGGATATGGGATTTTCTGAATTTCAGACGCCGATTTTGACCGCGTCCAGTCCAGAAGGCGCGCGCGACTTTATCGTCCCCAGCCGTAATCATCATGGCATGTTCTATGCGTTGCCCCAGGCACCACAGCAGTTTAAGCAGTTTATCCAGATTTCTGGGTTTGACCGCTATTTCCAGATTGCACCATGTTTCCGTGACGAAGATTTGCGCGCAGACAGATTATTGGAATTTTATCAGTTGGATTTGGAAATGTCGTTTGTGGATTTGCCGGATATTCAGGCCGTGGGTAATAAGTTGATGCCGGAAATGATTCGTGAATTTGTCCCAGGGGCAAAAGTTCACCCAGAAATTCCACATATTCCATTTGATGAAGCGATGTTGAAATATGGTTCGGATAAACCAGATTTGCGCAACCCAATCATTATCCATGATGTGACGGAAATTTTCCGTGGGTCTGATTTTGGAATCTTTGCGAGTGCCGTCGAAAATGGCAGTGTTGTGCGCGCAATCCCGGCACCAAATTCAGCCGATAAACCACGTTCTTGGTTTGATAAATTGGGCGAATTCGCAGTCAAAGAATTAGGACTGGGTGGTTTGGGATATATCGTGTTCGCCGAAGAAGCCAAAGGGCCAGTTGCGAAAAAGTTAGATGAGGGGCGTATCGCAAAGTTGCGTGAAATCGCGGGCGATAATTCATCTTTGTTCTTTGTTTGCGATGAAAAGAATACTGCGGCCAAGGCGGCGGGTAAGTTGCGCAATAAATTAGGCGATGATTTGGGCCTGATTGATGAAAAAGAATTTAGATTCTGTTGGATAGAAGAATTCCCATTCTTTGAGGAAGATGAAGAATCACCAACAGGTATTGCGTTTACGCATAATCCGTTCTCGTTCCCGATGGCAACGTTGGAAGAATTGAATACTAAAAATCCGCTGGAAATCAAGGCAGCGCAGTTTGACATGGTGTTAAATGGTGCGGAAATCTGCAGTGGTGGTTTGCGTAACTTTAACCCAGAGGTTATGTTAAAGTGCTTTGATATTACGGGGTACAGCGAAGAAGTGGTTAAGGAAAAGTTCGGTGGTATGTACACTGCGTTCCAGTATGGCGCGCCACCGCACGGCGGATGTGCGTTTGGCTTGGACCGATTGGTTCAGATTATGCTGGATGAACCAAATCTGCGCCAGGTGGTGATTTTCCCAACCAATCAACGCGGGCAGGACCTGATGATGGGGGCACCGACAACTGTGACAGAAAAGCAGTTGAGGGAGGTGCACATCCAGGTTCGCAAAAAGAACTAAATATAAATCCCCCAAAAAATGGGGGATTTTTTTATGGAATTCATACCTGTTGGCAAAGATTTTTTCCCATATATAATTTTGTGCGTGGGGTAAGAGAGAGAATATGCACAAAAATATAAATCAACTGTGTGATTTGATGGGACTGAATCAATATCAAAGTGGCAAGTTGAAAATACATTGTGAACGGTATAACTTTGCGCGATTGGAACAGCGCGGTGGGGTGCTGTATGCACCATACGCAACACACGGTTTGTGGGAATATATTGGCAAAGTTTTATTCGGGGTGCGCGCAGATTTAATTGGGCGGAATCATGTGCTGTTGCGGGCGCGGCGCAGAATTAAGTTTGCTGGCAATGGGTATCACTGTGTTCGGGTCGGGCGATATGTTTATTATGCCGATGCGTCGGGACGCGTTGTGTCACGACGTGAATTTATGGCGAATAAATCAAACTAAAATTTATCGTGGGTTTTTACGAAGGCGCGCATAAATCCAGGATCGATTTGGCGCATGATGTCGGACAGTGAATAATCACGGCCGCCGTCGGGCATAACACTTAGTTGGATTGTCGCAGGTGTCGGTGCCGTGCCGCGCAGGGTTAAATCAAATTCAGCCGTCATGTATCCGTCTGTGATTGCAAAGCCACCAATGCCGGTTGTGTGACGCATTGAAATTGTTGCGGGGGCAGTGGTGATAAAGTTGCCGCGTTCATAGTCGCCGATAATCTGCATCTGTTTTAGGGCGGTTTCGCCACCGGTCAGGGCGCGCGCCAGGGCGTATTCTGCGTTCAATGATGTAATGTTTTCGGCCGACGCATAGAAATCATCAATCCCCAGTCCAGACAGATACCCGCCGTCAAATGTTAAATCCAGTGTGCCACGCAGATTGTAATAAATGTCATGCGCAATTTGACCAGATGTGGTCAGTTCAATTTGGCCGGTTATCATTGTGTCGCGGATGTTTAATGGCATATGGGTGGATAACAGATAGCCGTTTATTACAAAGCGATTTAATTGCGCGAATATTTCATAGTTTGTTTTATCGCGTTCGATTGTTGCCAGCATGTTGCCACGGTCGGCGTCCATGATGGAAAATGTCTGGGCGTTGGGTTTTAGTGAATATACAAAGTTATTATATTCGTTGTCGTTGTATATCAATTTTTCCGCCGACAGGGCAATGTTCGCCGGTATGTTAAATAATATTAACAGTGGTTCGTTGGTGCGAAATTCCAGTTCTTCATAATTGTCGATAAAGGCACGGTTCTTGAACGCGTCGATTGACAGAACGGGTGTGTGCAGCGTAATGCTGTTGTTTGATGCGGTGCCGGTAAATTCGTGGTCGTTTATTTTTATCGTCAGGTTGGATATTTGACCGTCCTGGTAGAATCCAGAAACGGTGTATTCGGAATCGTTTATGGACTGTAAATCTATGTTGGGCAACCAGGCCTTGAAACTGAGGCCGGATAGATAGAAATAGTTGTCGTATTGGGACAGTTGCCAGGTGTTGCTGAATGGGGTAAAGGTTAGCATGCCACCACGCCACGCAAAATCACCACGTTCGTTTTTCATAAAGTCAGGCAGAAACGGAATCTGCGCCCCCATGAATTCCAGTGTTTTGTTTTTAGCAAAATTATATGATGCGCGGGTTTTGTCGCCGTCGATTTCATATGTGCCGCCAATGTCTGAAAATTGAAATGATACGCGGCCGGATTTGCCCAGTTGGCGTACCATGTCAATAAATGTGTTGCCAGATGGCATTGGGGATGTGGATTGGACCGATATGTCGAATTTGTCGCCATCAACATATATATTCCCCGACAGGTCGCCATATGTGAACATGTCACATTTCCAATGGGTGGGTGTGCCGGAAAACAGGCACATGGAATTTATGCCGTCGATTGGCATTGTTATCATCAGGTTTTCAGCACCGTTTGCGGTTATTGTGCCACCGGTTATCGCGATGTCGTCGGCAACAATGTTGGCGATTTGGAATTTGTCAGATGTGCCGGATGCCTGAATCCGCAGGTGGTTGAATTTGTATTTGCCAAATGTTAGATTCCCATAAAAATCAATGTTGGCGTTTGTTTTGTTGATTATTTGACCAGGACGCATCAGAAATGAAAAGTCATAGTCCAAATCGTCAGATACCAGTTGGATATTTTTCTGACCGTTGGGCATAACTTCTAGGTTTCCGGAGATATTGCCAGCGTTCAGATTGGTTAATTTGTATCCATTAAATCCGTCCCATTCAAAGTTGGCGGTTAATTTTATTGTGTGGTCCAGTTTTGGTGCGTCAAACCCCAGCCATGAATTTATGTCGGATGTTTCAATAGACAGATGACCGCGGATTGTGCCGTCAGAATACATTTGGCCCGTGATGTCCAGTTTGTTGTTCTTGTTTTTTATATTAAATGTGTCGCCGGAAAATTCAACGTCGTATTTGTGTTCGTCTGTGCGGATTGTGCCGTGAAATTCGCCGTTTGAAAATTCAGCGCGTACAACGTGAAATGTGCGACCCATAAAGTCAATGTCGCTGTTGTAAATTTCAATGGTGTGGTTAAAATTCGCAGGGGTTAGTTTGTCGATTTTTATGTCTGCATCATATACAACAACCGCGTTTTTTAGGCGGGCGTTTTCCATGTGGAACAGGTCACTGAACGGAACAGATAACATTACCGAACCAATGCGGGCGGTTGGAACAACAACATCGTGTACAACAATTGTGGCACCGCCAATCAGACTGAAATGGATGTCACCATTTAATTTCGCAGGTACCGCCATTTGTTCATAGATGGATTTTTCAATCAGTGGGCGGAACTGGTTCAATGTTATCATAGGGGGGACAATTATTATTGCCAACGCAAGTGCGCCGATGATACACATCAGCGACCAGAATATACGACGTTTGTATCTGGGTTTTAATGCCATTCTCGGTCCCCTTGTGTTTTCATTATAATGGATTATAATTAAGATTGTGAATAAAAAAATGAAACGCGCAGAATTTTATCTTGAAAGTTCGTATCAGCCGATGGGGGACCAGCCAACGGCAATTGCTGAATTGGTTGATGGGGTGAACGCAGGACGACGGTCACAGGTATTGTTGGGGGTGACGGGGTCGGGTAAAACATTTACAATGGCAAATGTTATCGCGCAATTGGGGCGGCCGGCGTTGATTATGGCGCCGAACAAGATTTTGGCGGCACAGTTATATACGGAAATGAAGTCGTTCTTTCCACGTAATCATGTGGAATATTTTGTGTCGTATTATGATTATTATCAGCCCGAAGCATATATGCCAACAACAGATACTTATATTGACAAGGACGCATCAATTAACGAACAGTTGGACCGTATGCGTCATAGCGCAACGCGTGCTATGTTAGAAGAACGCGATGTTGTTGTTGTGTCATCTGTGTCATCTATTTATGGCATGGGGTCGCCCGAACAGTACGCAGGGATGAAATTGGTTTTTAATGTGGGGGATTTGATGTCAATGCGCGATGTGATGCGCGCGTTGGTCGATGTTCAGTACAAGCGAAATGATACCGCATTTGAACGTGGTGCATTTCGTGTGCGTGGTGATACGCTGGATTTGTTCCCGTCGCACAGTCAGGATAGGGGATGGAAATTATCGTTCTGGGGCGATGAAATCGAAGAGATTTGGGAATTTGATACGCTGACCGGGGCAAAATTACAAAAATTAGAACGGATTGTGGTGTATCCAAATACGCACTATGCGACGCCAATGCCCAGTGTGTTACAGGCCTTGACACAAATTCGCGCAGACCTGAAGGAACGATTGGCGTATTTTCATGAAAATATGAAGTATATTGAAGAACAGCGTTTGCGGGAACGGGTGAATTTCGATATAGAAATGATGGAAAGTACGGGGACGTGTCGGGGGGTGGAAAACTATTCACGGTATTTGTCAGGACGATTACCCGGACAGCCACCACCAACGCTGTTTGAATATTTGCCACGCGATGCGGTTCTGTTTATTGATGAAAGCCATGTGACCGTACCACAGATTGGCGCGATGAGTCGCGGTGACCGCGCGCGCAAGGAAACACTGTCACAGTATGGGTTTCGATTGCCGGCGTGTGTTGATAATCGACCGCTGACGTTTGACGAGTGGGATAACCTGCGGCCACAGACGATATTTGTGTCGGCAACGCCCGCCGATTGGGAATTAGGCCAGGCAAATGGGGTGGTGTCTGAACAAGTAATTCGTCCAACAGGATTGTTGGACCCAGTGTGCGAAGTGCGGCCCACAGAACATCAGGTTGATGATTTGTTGTCCCAGGTCAAAGGGGTGGATGGGCGTGTGTTGGTGACAACGTTGACCAAGAAAATGGCGGAACAGTTGACGGATTATCTGAACGAAAATGGGGTGCGGGCAAAGTATTTACACAGTGATATTGAAACACTTGAACGTATTGAATTGTTGCGTGAATTGCGTATGGGGAAATTCGATGTTCTGGTGGGGATAAATTTGTTGCGCGAAGGGCTGGATGTGCCAGAGTGTGAATTGGTCGCGATTATGGATGCAGATAAAGAAGGGTTTTTGCGTTCAACGCGTTCACTTATTCAGACAATTGGGCGCGCGGCGCGTAATGCCAATGGACGCGTGATTTTATATGCGGATAAAATTACTGATTCTATGCGGGCGGCGTTGGATGAAACCGCGCGTCGCCGTGAAAAGCAGATGGCGTATAATGACGCGCATGGGATTGTGCCAAAAACTGTGACCAAGGCAATCTTTGCCGAGGTTGGCGATAGGCAAGAAAAGACTGACAAGGCGCGCAGATTTGTGTATGATAAGTCAGGTGGGGTGATGGACGCGGATTCAATTCGTCGCGAAATTAAAAAATTAACCCAGAAAATGCACAAGGCTGCAGAAGACCTGGAATTCGAATTGGCGGCAGAAATTCGTGACCAGATTCATAAAATGGAAGATGATTTGTTATTGGTGGAATAGGGATGAAAGAATATATTTTAGAAAATGTTGAACAAATGCGCGCATGGGCGGCCGAATTTGCCAAGGGGTTGGTCGCGCCATGTGTGGTTGCGTTATATGGTGATTTGGGGATGGGAAAGTCCGAAATTGCGCGGGCGGTGATTCAGACACTGCGTGGGACGGATACGGTTGTGCCCAGTCCGACATTTACAATTGTTCAGTCGTATGATGGGATTTCGCATTTTGACCTGTATCGTGTCGAAGATGCGTCAGAATTGACTGAAATCGGGTTGGAACACGCAATCGAAAACGATATTACATTGATTGAGTGGCCACAGATTGCGCGTGATATGCTGCCGAAAAATACGATAAATGTCTTTATAAGTCAGTATGGTGATGGACGAAAGATAGAAGTAAAATAACCGGCCGTGCCGGTTTTTATTTTTCCGTGTTTGAACGGGGGGTGTTTTTGTGATATAATCAAGCACATGAAACGTTCTGTTTGGTTTTGGTTGTGTTTTGTTATTTCTGTGATTTTCGCAATTTATTTTGCGTCGCGGGTCATTATGGTTGGTATGGGGCACGGCGATATTTCGCGGGTGCGCAATATTTCAATTACTGCGGACAAAGATAACAAGGATTTGTCTGCGCTGGCAAATGCGGTGGCGGTGGCACCGGGGACGCGGGCTTATTCGGTGAATTTGGAAAATATGAACGCACGTGTCGCAGCAGTGCCGGGGGTGAAAAATTCGGCTGTGCGCAGATTGCCAAATGGTAATTTGGTTGTGCGGGTGTCTATGTACACCGCTGTGGCATTGTGGACAGATGGGGAACATTATTTTCCACTGTCGGCAGATGGGACGATTGTGAATAAACCAACAGATGTGCGTGACGCAGGGCATGTTGTGTTCCGTGGGGTTGTGCCAAATGATATTGACCAGATTACCAAGGCGGCACATAACCTGGTCGGGGATTTGGATTATTTAGAGTGGATTGAAAACAGGCGCTGGAATTTATATACAAATGGTGGAATTGTTGTTATGTTGCCGGAACAAAATCCGATTGATGCGATTGGAACACTGATATCGCTGAATAATAATCACAAAATTTTAAGTCGCAAAATCAGCCTGATTGACATGCGTGATAGTGCACGAATATTGGTAAAGTAAAAGATATGAATTTGTTTGATTCGTCTTTTTTGTGTCTGGATATTGGCACCTATGGTGTGCGTGGTATCGCGCATCGTGTGCGCAGCGCGCGAATTGATAAGTCGGCGTTCTTTGCGATGGACAGTTATGATACTGTGTTCGCAATTAAATCGGTGGTGGATGAACTGGAAAAACAGATTGGAACACATTTTGATTCAGCATATATCACAGGTAATTTTGGTGTGTCAAAATATGAAATGTGCGCCAAAAGTACTGTCTGGGGGGGCGAACATAAGATTACGCCAACCGATGTCAGAAATCAGATTTCACAAATTCAACCCGCCGATGGTTTTTTCCCGATGCATATTGTGCCATTGCGATATGACGCGCCACAGGCACGGAATATGGTGACGCCAATCGGGCATGTTGACCGGCAATTGATTTCGGCGTTTGGGGTGATTTTTTATTCGCGGACTGGGGCGGATGTGGTGTATGAACACCTGCGTGGGGCGCATGTTCAGGCGGATGCTTTGTATGACCCGCAATTTGTTCAAAACGCAATTTATCGTATGGAAAAACAGACAACGCTGTTTATTGATTTTGGGGCGCAATTTACAGGCGCGTCAATCTGGACAGACCGTGGGCCGGTGTGGCATACGAAAATTCAAAAGGGTGGGACTGATATTACCCGGGCAATCGTTGAAAAACTGAATATTGATTTTGATTCAGCCGACCGGATTAAACGCGCGGTGGCGTCACTGGTACCCAAGGAAATGGACCGATTTGCCCCAGCAGATAAAGCCTATGATTTTTCGCGTGGGGATGTGAACGATGTTGTGTTGCCGATATTGGTGGATATTATAGGGCAACTGAAAGACCAATGTTTGCCGTCATTTACAAAGTATCGACCGACCAAGATTATTCTGACCGGTGGTGGGGCAGAAATCGAAGGACTGCGTGACTTTATTGAAAACGCATTTGCGGTTATGACCGAAGTTTTGCCGGTGGACGCAACAGTGCGGGCGTTGTCAGAATATGTGTGGCAGGGCCAGGGCGCGCGTCGGCAAAGTTATATTGCGCGGCACGACAGGTGGGTGCGCCGGACCAGTTGGGTTGGCAGAATCTTTCGCAGAAAACCAAAAAAAGTTCAAAGATTTGTGCCGATTTTGCCCAGCAGTTTATGCTTTGATATGCGACGGGCCGAAACATATTCGCTGTTCCGGGCGGGTGGGATTTCGATGATTCATGTCGATATTATGGATGGGTTCTATGTGGACAGAATCGCCGGCGGAATTGACGAGTTGAAAAGTATTCGTGCGCGAACAGATGCGCATTTGCATGTTCATCTGATGACGGAAAGTCCGGTGGTCTGGGCGGCGGATGCGATTGCGGCCGGGGCGGATACGGTGATATTGTCGACAAATACATCGGGGTTAAAGAACGCTATCCGTAATGTGCGGGCGGCGGGGCGTCGGGTTGGGGTGGCGTTGCATCCGGATTCAAATGTGGCGCTATTAAAGCCGATTTTGCGTGAAATTGACGAAGTTATGGTAATGGCGGTCGCACCAGGGGCGGCAGGACAGGCGTTTGAGCCAGCCGCGTTACATAAGATTTCGGTTCTGGCGGGGACGCGCAAGAAGTATGGGTTAAAGTTCACGATTTCTGTGGATGGGGGAATTAACGAGAATACCGCCCAATTGTGTTGGCAGGCAGGCGCAGATTTGTTGGTGTCGGGTTCGTATTTGGCACGGGCGTCTGATTTTCCGCTGGCAGTGCAGAGTTTGATGAAAAAGCCGGCGGAATAAAAATATATTTGTAAAACAGGCATAAAATATGTAGAATAGAGTAAGGTAGGAATTTGTGATGTTGAAACGATTTTTTATTTCTGTGTTTGTTGTTATGGGGACTGTGTGTGGTGTCGATGCGGCGTTTACGTCGTGTGGGCCGGGATATATATTGGTGGAATCTCGTAAAAAAATTGATGGGATTGCAACAGCCGAATGTCAGAAACTGTGGTGTCGTGATTTGGAAACCGGCAAGATGATGGGCGAAGGGGACAAGCCAAACAGCGGGTACAAGGCAACTGCGGCGGCGGTTGAGCTGTGTGACGCAAACAATAACTGTGTCGAATGTTGGGGTGAACGCAAGTGGTGCGGAGGCGAGGTTGCCGGCGCATGGAACCCAGAATATGGTGCGTACACACGCGGCGGGGATAACGCAACATATCAGTCTTATCAAAAGGGTGGTTGTTTTGCGTGGCGTCTGGAAAAGCCAGAGTGTGAAGATGGGTTGTCGGCGGTGTTACAGGATGATAAGTGGATTTGCGTCAAGGAAGTGAACAAGGCCGAGGCCGCACGCGCATCGACTGTGCGTCGTACTGGGGCAATTAAACGGCTGAGACGATAGGTATATTTACTGTATTTTTCCCGGACGGATGTTCGGGATATTTTTTTCGTCAAATGTTTGTTTTTCAGGTTTTTTTGTGATATAATATGTCGGACAGAGAGGATGGCAACCGTAAAAGGGTATCCAATAATGCCAAGTAAAAAATTAGATTTTAAGACAGGACAGTATGTTGTTTATCCGACACAGGGTGTTGGAAAACTGTTGCGAATAGAAGAACAGACAATCGCCGGGCAGAAGATAAAGATGCTGGTGATTGATTTTGAACGCAATCATATGACGTTGCGTGTGCCGATGGAACGCGCCGAAATTTCGGGGTTGCGTCCGTTGACATC
Source organism: Candidatus Enterousia sp. (assembly GCA_045546195.1). Taxonomy (GTDB): domain Bacteria; phylum Pseudomonadota; class Alphaproteobacteria; order Rs-D84; family Rs-D84; genus Enterousia. The sequence continues at coordinate 132,702 of JAZQCH010000001.1, read as the reverse complement.
CGCCAAGAAGTTGGACGAAGCGATTGCATCGGCCAAGGGTAAGGCCGGGGCAAAGCGTATGATTTGGGCGCGACGGGCCGCGCAGTACGAAGAAAATATCAATTCGGGTGACCCGATGAAGTTGGCCGAAGTGGTGCGTGACCTGCAACGTAGAAGTGCCGCAGACACTATGACATTTTCGGCGCGTCAGTTGTATCTGCGCGCATTGGAACGTATGGCCCAGGAATTTGCGGTATTACATAAAATTGACCTGGATGCTGCGTCGGAAAAAATTGAAGATATTTTGGGTGTGCCAAAAGAAATTGATTTGAACGCCGTCGAAACGGATGATGACGACGATATCGAAGAAGAATCATAGAAAGCCGCCAATTGGCGGTTTTTTTGTGCGCTGTTATTTTGTTATTGAAAAAATTTATGGGGTGGGTATAATTGCCGGTGCAATTGGGGTGTCGTCTAATGGTAGGACAAGAGATTTTGGTTCTCTTTATCATGGTTCGAATCCGTGCGCCCCAACCACACTTCGCGTCTGCGACGCTTCGTGTGGCAGGCCACACAAGCGGAGTAGTTATCGTGAAGTAGTGTCCACCGTAGCCTTGGCGTAGGCGGACAGGAATAAAAATCAAATGTTTTATGTCTATCTTATAAAAAGTATTTCCCATCCAGAACAAAAATACATCGGGCAAACTGATGATTTAAAAAACCGACTAAAGCAACATAATGCAGGATATTCAATACATACAGCAAAATATAAACCTTGGGAATTGGTAAATTATTTCGCTTTTAACTCAAAAGATGCGGCATTAGAATTTGAACGATATCTTAAAACTGGCTCAGGACACGCATTCGCAAAAAGACATTTTTGGAAATAATTTATCAAGGATACGTAGCGCATTACAGAGAGCAAAAATATAAGACTTTGGCAAGTTCGAAAGTCAAATTTAGAAAAATTATGTCGTTAACCACAGTTTCGAACTGCTTATAACACACCAAAAACATTCGAAATAGCAAAAGAGTTAACATTACAGCAATAATCTACCCCGCTTTATACATTTGTCCAAAGTGGTTGTGGCGTGTGAGCAGGCTATAGAACAACACCCGCTTTAAAGCGGGTGTTGTTTGTGATAAAAAAAAGAAATCACATATCTTTACTTTGTTGAAGTTTATGGGCGACTATTTTGGCATCTTGATTTGCAAAAAACTTTTTTTCCGCTTCCGTCATTTGCACCCCACCCCATCCGCGCAAAACAGACCATGCTTTCATGCGTTTGTGTCTAAATTCTAAATCATCTATAATTTTTTTCTGAGGGGAATATCTCCAGTTTACTTCTAGCATATATTCATCTATGTGATACCCTGTTGCACTTGTAGTTTTGGCGTTCATAATATCTGTTATTCCTAAATCTACAAATGATTTTTTTAAACCATCTACATCTTGCGGATTTTTGAAATAAATACGCATAAAATTAGCATGGTCTTCAAATCTGTCTATTTTGGAACTTAATGCCGTAATCTGTTCTTCTGTCATCTTTTGCCTCATTTTTTACATATGCCGTCATTCTAACACAAGTAGATTCAATAATCAACTCGCGTTTTGCCCACACACCACAACCAAAATAAAATAATGCCCGTTGGGGCGTTTTTTGTTTGAAATACAAGTTTCTATTCATGGGTTGATTGGTTCTGTTTTTGTAAAATAATTCCATTAACAATTTGTTTAATGCGTGATGGGGCCATAAATACATTTGGCGCATAATCCAGCACAGTATAAAAAAGTTTTTGGTCTTGGTGTATCTTGTTCAACCAACCAAGCCCTTTATTACGTTTTGTTGTTATAAAATACTTAATATCTTTGGGGTGAAATCTGGATGTGACACCAATCAACAAATCATACGCATTTGTATGAATGTTAACTGGGATATCCCGCAATACAGGGTTTAACAATTTTATTTCGCGAACCATGTTTTCCATATTCATCAATGCGAGATTCTGATTTTTGTTGCTTGTAAAATGCGCTATTATTTTTCTTTTTTCTGCGTCATTTAATTCGCCCGTTACACTGTTCAAAAAGTCTAAATATTGCTGTTTCTCTTTGGCTGTTGCATCTGGGGCGCCTTGGAATATATAATCGACATACAGTTCTGGATTTTCAATACGCAGTGGTTCAAACAAACCCAGATAATACATATTGTTCATTACTTTTTTTTCATAGTCTGCCTCAGTCACACCATCGGGAAATTTATATTGGTGTGAAATCGGACACGCGGGAACAAAGCCATCTTTGGCCAGTCGATGTTCAAAATTTACCGCAGACGACCAATGCCCATTTTTAAACACAGCTTCCTTGTCAAGGATATTGCTTATCACCCTTTGTATTTTCTTTGCATCTGAAAAATTTGAGTTAGTTGTTTGCATATATTCCCCTGATTCATACTGTTTATTGTATCTTATCGTCTTGTGTTTTGCAAATTTATAAACAATTATTGATATTCTTTCCGACAGTAAGCAAATCTAATTGTTTTATTTGTATATGCTTTGTAGTTGATTTTAGTGAGGGATTTTTTAATCATGTATATCAGCAGGGGGTTGAGAGAGGTAAATAGGTAATAAGGTAGTATTATGGTGGAAATCCCTTTGAAAACGTCTTGGGTGCGACAGCACAAGTTAATAGCCAAGCCAGTGAACATAGAATATTCAACAAAATATGAACGCGATGCGCACAGGTTTGAAGAGTGTATGTTCTTGACTCAGGTTGGGGGACGGTTGGTGTACACGACCTGTGTCGGGGCGTATGCTGTGCGAAACTGGGAAGATGTAGATTTTAATTTGCCACATCCGTTGGCGTTGAATCTGGCGTCGGTGCCGCATAAATTGACGGGGGATTATGTGCGGCTGGAAATTCCGAACTGTACATTGATGGGGGTGGATGCGTTTTATGACAAAGCGCGGCCAAAATATATCAAGGATTCTGATTTACAGACACGGGTGGCGGCGATTGATGGCAAACGCGTGAATTTAGAGTATATAAATCCGGCGCGCTTTGTTGAACGGTTTGATAATATTGTACAGCGGGTCAGGGAAAATCCGATTATAGACCCAACACAATATCAATGGTTGCGTCGTGATGCCGATGGACGGATTGATTATTCAGATGTTAGCAAAGTGTACAAGATTGTAATGGGGCACGATGTGTTTGAATCATATTATTTGCGGTTCCCAGGAAATTGGGTAATAGAAAGCCATATTGATAAATTACACAGTGCGGTGGATATGTATGGGGTGATGGAATCGCGCGCAAATGACGGGGTTGATGAACATGTGTTCAGGTTGCCAGTCGCAATTTTTAACAAGGCGAATCAGACCGTGATTTGGCCGGGGATGGGCCAGAAAATCAGATAAGGGATATAAAAACCACCCAGTTGGGTGGTTTTTTTTGCCAGAAAGCCGTTGTAAATATTAAATCAATTTTGTATTGTTGTGTATATTGAGTTAGGAGAGTGGTGGTCAAGAGGTTTGTTTTCTTGGTCGGTGTTTTGTGTGCGCTGGGGGCGTTGCCCGCGGTGGCGGATGTTTGTGTCGGTGCGACATATATGGATGCCAGATTGGGACAATGTATTCAGTGTCCGTATGGGTATGATTATAATACAGATGATGGGAAAACGGATGTTTCACAATGTCAGACGAAGTGTAGTGGTGGTCAGTATGTGTCAGAACCACGTTTGGCGTCGGATGGTAAATCGTTCATTGATACTGGGATTGTGGCAACTGGGAAAACCTATGTAGAGTTAGTGTTTCAATTTACGATACGGCCGGAAATGAATACCGCGCAACAGGTCTATGCGGTGTGGGGCGGGATTCCGCGAAACTATGCCAATAATGCCGATGGGCCATTGACGCCGCGTATCAGTGTTGGGGCGTATTTGGATAAATTCTTTACAGGGATAAATGGAACAACGGTTTTGGCCAAATTTGATACGGATATTCACTCGTTTTCGTTGAACGCCGCAACAGGCAAGGGCACATTTGATGGTAAAAGTTTTACGATTACAAAGTATCCGAATATGGTGATGCCATATTCATCATATCTGTATGCGCGTCAGACCGATACCGGGCCGGATACGATTACGCCGGGGCTGATTATTTATCAATATCGTGAATATGATTACTATGGCGGGACATTGTTGCGCGATATGGTGCCAAGTGTTGACCCCGATGGGGTGGTGTGTATGTATGACTATGTGACACAAAAATATGTTTATAACAGTGGCGAAGGTGAATTTGCGCGACCGTATGGATGCTTTGATGTTGGCGAAGGGTACTGGGCCGGGGAATCGGTGGTGAACTATGGCGCAACAGGTGTACGAAATGCGTGCCCCAGTGGGATGACGACAATTGGATATGGTGTTGGGGCAGACGAAGCAGGGGACTGTGGACATGTGCTGAATTTTGGTGATAGGAAATTGTTCCTGCGCAGTGAACCAAAAACAGAACCGTCATTACATGTAAAGTTTGGAAACAAGGTTTTTTACGGAAATGCCACCATCGGGGGTGATGGTGATATTCATATTTCAGATGGTGTGACAGAATATACCATATACGACGACACCATGGCGGCGGATCAATAGGTTGTTTTGTATAATTTATCATATTCGCGTTTTGCCGCAATCATTAGTTCGTGATGTGGACTGCGTTTGTCGCGGGTAAATATGTGGGCAAAGTTGATGAATTCGCAATCTTCCCAATCTATAAAGGCGATGATGCGCATTGTGGTTGGGTCGATGATAAAGTTGTCACAGATGTCGCCCTGGCACCAGCCGTACATATAGCCCGGTTTGGCATTTGCCTTTGGTTTTAAGTCGCGGATTGATTCAGGGTCAGATGACCCGATTTCAAATATAAAAGTCGCAATTTGTTTCGCCAATGTGTCCAGATTTTTCATCGCAACATCGTGTGGTATTTGGCGCAGACCCATGCCGTGAATAAATTCATAACGGCGAATTAATTTATTGTCGTATTCAAATACTTCAACAGCGGGGATGGGGATTGATGAAATTGGAATAAATGCGTCAACAATGCGCTTTTCCCGGATTGTTAGTTCGCTGGAATTCGCCCGGCGCAGTGGAAATTTGAAGATGTGGGTGTCGTTTGCACTGATTAACAGATTGCGTGCCTGGTACCCGATAAAGGTTTTGGTTTTGCGAACCGGTGTGTTCAAGTTGTTGCGGATAAATCGGATGTTGCCGGCCATGTCAGAATTTAAAATAACACGCACGCGTTTGCGGGTATCTTTGTTATAGATACACCCGCAGATGATGTTGGTAAAGAATCTGCGTAATGGGCCAGCCATGATGATAGTCATCCTAGGAAATAAAAAAAGTAGGCGCAAGGGAAAAGTTTCATTTGAAAATTCAGGCGTTTAAGTATAAGATAGGGTGCGTAGTAAGAATTGCCCCCATCGTCTAGCGGTTAGGACATCAGATTCTCATTCTGGCAACACGGGTTCGATTCCCGTTGGGGGTGCCATCCGCTTTCGCTTGCGCTACAGCGAGATTAAAGGTATAAGTGAGGTGTTTTGTGAAAAATAATAATGATAATTTTTGGCATGTTCGTGTAAGTTCCGGTATGTTGGCGGGGATTTGTTTGGTGCTGATTTTGGTGTTGACTATGGCGCACGATACTAAAAAAATCAAACGGATGGAAAGAGAGCAAAATACCAAGGTCGCCAAGGTTGATGCACAGATAAAAGCGGCCGAGGCTAAGGTTGATAGTATATATAAGGCGACTGATTTTTTTGTGGCGGATTCGTTGGCGCGACATGCTGAATACAGATGGGTTGCGGATAATAAAAGGGCGATTGATAGTCTGAGGGTTGTGAACCAGGATTTGACACAGCAGGCATATAATGCGGCAAAGAAAAATTCAATTATGGCGATTGTAAAAAATAACGAAACTGTATTTAGAGATTTTTCAGATGTGCCCGGGGTCAGAAATGTAAAGTGGAAATATTACGCAAATAAAAAGAAGATTCAAGAATTTGACCGGCGTGCGCCAAGTGTTGAGCATGTGCCGGATGCGGTGCGGGCGCACTTTTATGTGTCCGCCAGTCGCCAGGTGCGTGATTTACAGATGAAAATTGATTCTTTGTTAAACGAAAAGAAAAATTTAGTTCGATAAAAAAATCCCCGCAATCGCGGGGATTTTCGCAAACATTGCATTTAGGGATGTGGGTTTGGGGCCATAAAGCCCGTTGGGTTTGTTCGTGCAGTGTCCGCATGGGTATTATGTGATATTTTGGGATGGGATGGTATAGGTGTCTTTTCCGCACTACATCGCGCGCAACAAGTATCCACGGCGGAACATACATTTGCGGTACGCGCCAACGGATTTAGATGTTGTGTTGCGGGGTACAGACATCAGACTGCGTTGGCCGACATCGCGGTATTCGTTTGACTGAAATGTGACCCACAGGCCGTCCCAGTCGGGCATAACCGCAGACTGGTTCGGGGCAATTAATTTGGCGATACGGGAACGGGGCTGGTACGAAGGTTTGGTTATTCCCAGACATGATTTGTGGTCGCGGACGAATTGTTCGGTGGTGACCGCTTCGTTTTCCCAGTTCAGGACAGTTGCGTTGTCAATGCTGCCGCGGTTGACGGATGCGCATGACGCCAGAAAAATCGATACTAAGATTGTCGGAAAATTTATTCTCATGTTTTATATTATAATTTAATTGCCTTTTGGGGGCAATAGTTTTTATAATGTGAAAAAAGAGAGAAGGAACAACGCCCATGGCAATTACGGTACAACAATTTATTAAGTTGGCAAATTACTATAATCAGACCGCGATGTTGATGTCGGCCATTTGTGTACAAAAGGGCGGAATTGCGATGGAAAACTATGTCGGGCGATTCTATGTGGCGGATGTGTTGGAGTATGTTGTCGAATATGGACGCAGATTGATAGAGCAAAATAAAAATGTAGGGGCGGAAATTGTCACGCTGGTCAATCGGTTCGCAGCGCAGTTGGAACATGTGCGGGATTTGGTGACGCCGTCACAAAAGCCAATTCATGAAATGACGCTGGAAGAATTTGAACGGATAATGAATATCTAGGGAAAGGAAATGGGGATGATGAAAAGTTTTAAGTTTTTGGTGGTGGCACTTTGTGCGGGGCTGGTTGCGGGGTGTGTCCAGAACAAGCAACAGGAACAGCCACTGTATGACAATATTACCGTGATTGATGAATTGGTGATTGATGAAAATTCTGTGCCAATTTTTCCAAAAAAAGCGGCGTTGACCACGGATACCGCGCGTCGGTTTTCGGTTGAATTGCCGATGCGGTGCGAAGTGGACTGGGATAACCAAAGTGTGGTGTCGGTTGTGCCGGCGGAACGGATTGAAATGGTGCGTCTGGGGGTTGGTGACCCGTTGCCGGAATTACAGGTGTCTGATTATGAATTCAAAGATTTGACGGTAAAAAATGCGCTGGATAAATTGCTGGATGGAACTGATATTTCGGTGGTAGAGCAGGGCGCGCTGTATGAAAAAATTACAGGTACAATTACAACAGGTCAATTGTCGGATGCGGTTGAGTTGATGACTAAAATGGGGCGTGTGTATTATTCGTACGATGCGCAAAATGGTGAACTGAATTTGTCGCATCGGGCAAAGTGGTTGATTAAAATGCCCCAAGACCAGACGATTATTATGGCGTTGCTGGATGCGATGCATGGGGCGGATATGCGGAATTTATTGGTGGACTGGGCGGATAAAACCGTTGTGTTCGAAGGCAATTATCAGACAGAACGCGAAGTCGCAAAAATAATTGCTGATATTTCAGGCAAGAAATATATGCTGGCGTGGGATATTGATGTGTATCGTGTGTATCCGCGGACGGATAATCCGATTGTGTGGATGAATCTGTTGCCGGCGTTTGGCGAAAAAAATATCAAGATGTCAATCCCAGGTGTCGTTGGGCGTGCCTTGGTTGTTGGGCCGGAAATCAATACCAAAACATTACAGGAATTTTTAGGACAACAGGCAAATGTTGTTCTGATATCCCAGGGGACGTTCGCAATTCCAAATGGGTGGCAGTCGCGATTTGATATCGGTCAATGCGGCCGCGAAGAAAGATTGGAAACGGATTTGGTTGTTGGGGCGACTGGGACATATGGGGACTTTGGCGGACGTGATAAAATTGATGCGAAGATTGTTCTGCGCACCAGTCAGGGGGAACTGAGTTCGTTTAATATCCCATCGACCGTTGGTGATAACTATGTGATTATCGGTATTCCAACACATTCGTTTGTGACAACGCCAGAAACATTGGTGTCGCCGTTTGCGGAACTGGTTGTGTTTATGTCGCCACGTGTCATTTCAATCGCAGATAATGCGGGTATCGAACAGTCAAATGAACTGATTGGCGACGCGTTGCGTGATTTTTTGAAGGACTAAGGAATAATTGATGTTTTCGAAACTGGAACGGAAAATTGCATTTAGATATTTGGGGGCGAAAAAACGCGGATTTGGTTCTGTGATTTCGTGGGTGTCGCTGATTGGTATTATGCTGGGGGTGGCGACGCTGATTGTTGTGATGTCGGTTATGGGTGGTTTCCATGATACATTGCTGGGGCGGATTGTTGGGATGAACGGGCATGTGGTTGTATATCACCAGGATGGTGCGATTTCTGACTTTGATTTCTTGATTGATAAAATGAAACAGAACAAGGCCGTTGCACAACGCGTTGTGTCTATTGTGCCAATCGCCGAAGGCCAGGTTATGGCAACCGCCAATGGAAATAATACAGGTGCCATGGTGCGTGGTATTCGGATGTCTGATTTGGCGGCAAAAACCCAGACCGGCACACGGATTTATGGCAAGGATTTGGCCGCAATCACAGATGGTGAATTGGTTGCAGGCGCGTCACTGACGCGTGCGCTGCGTGTGACAATGGGGGATAATATTTCGTTGGTGTCCGCAAATAACGCAACCCCGACACCCTTTGGTTCAATGCCGCGGATTATGTCGTATCCGGTGATGAGTTCGTTCTTTATGGGTATGTATGAATACGATTCTGGGTATATTTTTATGCCGCTGGAAACCGCGCAAAAGTATCTGAATATTGGTAATTCTGTGACGCATATTGATTTGTTCTTGGATAATCCCGAAGATACAACGGCGGTTGTCGAAAGTTTGGCGCGTTTGTTGCCGGATGGGTTTGTGGTGCGCGATTGGCGCGATTTGAACCGTGGGTTCGTTGGCGCATTACAGGTCGAATCAAATGTTATGTTTTTAATATTGTTGCTGATTGTGATTGTGGCGGCGTTTAATATAGTGTCGTCATTGGTTATGTTGGTCAAAGATAAAAACAAAGATATTGCGGTACTGCGTACATTTGGTGTGTCGCGCAGGTCTATGATGAAGATATTTGTTTTGTCAGGCACATCGATTGGTGTGATTGGGGCGTTCTTTGGGACGATATTTGGGGTACTGGTTGCGATTTATATTGAGCCAATTCGTCAGTTCTTTCAATGGATTACAGGGCGCGATTTGTTCCCGGCGGAATTGTATTATTTGTCAGAATTGCCGTCCAAGTTGGTTTGGACAGATGTGTTGGGAATTGCGCTGATTGCGGTGTTGTTGGCGTTTCTGGCAACGCTGTACCCGGCATGGAAGGCGGCAAACACAGACCCGGTCGAGGTGCTGAGAAATGAGTAAGAAGGCAAATTAAATGGCGAATATTTTGAATTCTTTGTCAAAAGTGACGCGCGCGGATGTGGTTATGTCGGTGCGTGATATTAAGCGGACCTTTCTGGAAGGGGGGCAACCGTTACATATCCTGCGTGGTGGTGGGTTTGATTTACATCGGGGGGAAATTATCGCGCTGGTTGGGGCGTCGGGTTCGGGTAAGTCAACATTGCTGCAGTGTGTGGGACTGTTGGACAAGCCAAGTGGGGGCAGTATCTTAATCAATGGTGCCGCCGTTCAGAAAATGGATGAAGATATGCGTACGCAAATTCGACGCAAAAAAATCGGGTTTGTGTATCAAAAGCATAATCTGTTGTCTGATTTTAGTGCGCTTGAAAATGTTATGTTGCCAATGTTGGCCAATGGTGTGGATGAAAATGTGGCGCGTGCGCGGGCGATGAAGTTGCTGCGGGCCGCAAGTGTCGCGCACAGGGCGTCGCATCTGCCGGGGGAAATGAGTGGTGGTGAACAACAGCGTACCGCCGTTGCGCGTGCGTTGGCGAATAATCCGGATATCTTGTTGGCAGATGAACCAACGGGCAGTTTGGACCCGATGCATGCGGGGGCTGTGTTTGATTTATTGCTGGATTTAGTGCGTCGGAACAAGATGGCAATGCTGTTCGTGACGCATGATATGAATTTGGCGTCGTGTGCCGATAGGACGATTACAATTAATAATGGGATTGTGGAATAATATAAACATAAGGAGAGAGTTAATGCGACAAAAGAAAAAAGTTCAAGTTGTTCATACGCGCCGGGAAAAAATCTTTGGATGGTTGGCGTTGGGGGCGTTGTTTTTGTGTGGGCTGATGGTTGGATTGGGGGTTAATGGTCGACCCGCCCCAGTCGCAGAGGTAGAGCAGGTCGCAAAACCTGCGCCGGTGGTGGAAGGGCAGACAAAAGAAACATGCGCGATTATCGAAGAATTGTTGTTGGAACGTTTGTATCCGGTGGACAGCCAGGAAGTGGCCGCGCATGAATATAATATCAATGTCTATGAAAGGTTGGTTATGAACGGTTGTTCCCATAATCAGCAGAAATATCATAATGCGGCGGTGCGTGAACGTGAAATTGTCGCGGCGTTGGAACGGTCTGAAAATCCACAAAAAACATGTGAACAAATTGAATCTTTGTTGTTGGAACAGATGCCATCGGCCAATGGGGATTCTTGGGCGCGTATAGACCGAGCAAAAATTTATGCGAATTTGTCAGAACGTGGGTGTGCGGAAAATAGTGCCAAGTATGTTGATTTAGCAAAACAAGAACTGGAAATTGCGCGCGCGTTGGAAGATGATGAATTTGATAAGCAAGAAACAATCGAGGTTGTAGAAACCTATAAACGATTGAATATGCAGGCGGCGGCAGAAGAGATTTTTGAAACCGCCAAGAAGTTAACAAATCCAGCAATTGACTTTATATTGGAAGTCGAAAAAATCATTAACGAACAATAGGTTATAGTTATGAAATTACTTTTTACTTTAATGTTAAGTTGTTTTGTGTCGGGGGCGTTTGCCGATGATCCAGTCCAGGTTGTTGCGGAAAGACTGAGTTGTAAAGATATCGCAGTTCGCGTGTCCGAGGTTGCCGCAATAGAAGAACCAACAGAAGAAGAAACGGCGGAATTGGCCAAGTTAAAGGCGGAATATCGTCGTATGTGTGTCAAGTCTGGGCGGGGGCGTCGTTCGTCGGCGGATTCGCGTGTTGTGATTGAGGCAACGCCGGTCGCCGAACAGGCTGATGTGGTTGAAACGGTTGTAGTCGATGCCACCACAGAAGAACAACCCACAGAACCCACCACCACAGAAGAGGTAGCCGAGGTTGACCCAATGGTTGCGCTGGAACAGGAATTAGCGAACCTGGATGCGGGATTATGTGCCGACGGCAGTCAGCCAAACAAATTTGGATGCTGTGGGGACGAGGTGTTCAAGGATTTGGGGAATACTGTGTTTGCGTGCTGTCCGCGGGATTTTGAGGGTGACTGTTTCCCACCCTTGAAATAAATTATAATGGTTCATCTGCTTGTGGTCGGCGCGTTTATGTAGCGTTTGTACACTGCACTTGCCGCCGCGCGAGCATCTAAACCATTCTAATTTATTTCCTTTGCAAGGGTACATTTTTATATCAAAGGAATAATATATGAAAAAGAATATTAGTGCGTGTGTTGCGGTTATTATGGCGTTTTTGATTGGTTTTGTGTTGGGGATGTGGGCGTATGCCAGTCGTGAAGTGGCCGTGCCAAGTGATGCGCCAATGTGCGATGGGGGCGCAATGCCGGATAAATATGGATGCTGTCCAGGCGAAGTTTATACAGATATGTATGATTTAGGATTTAATTGTTGCCCGGAATCGGGTGGTGATTGTTTCCCGCCGCTGCGATAAAAAATCCCGCACATGCGGGATTTTTGTTTATATAAACCGTGTCATGTTTGTGTGGGCCAGGGCGATTGCGATTGCGTCGGCTTCGTCCGCGGTTTTTGGGCGCGCCGTTGGTAATAAAATTTGAACCATTTTATCAATTGCGGTTTTATCCGCGTGGCCGGCACCGGTCAGGGCCTTTTTAATTTTATTCGGTTCGTATTCAAAAACGGGAATATTGCGGTTTGACACAGCAACAATTGCCGCCGCGCGCGCGTGTCCCAGAATTAGTGTTGTTTTTGGGTTTTTGTTCACAAATGTGATTTCAATGCTGCATTCGTCGGGGGAAAATGTTTCGCACAGTTCGGACACCCCACGAAAAATTGTCGCCAGGCGTTCTGCAAACGGTAATGTTGTTTTGGGTAATATAACACCACTGGCGATATATTTACGCGTTTGACCCGCGGTATCAACCACCGCCCAGCCTGTGTGTAATAAACCCGGGTCAATACCCAATACGCGTTTTGTCATTTTGAATTTGTTCCAGATTTCTTGCGTACAGACGGTTTTATTTCTGTGGCTGATATTATGTGTTTATATAATCCAAGCCATGGGATACGTGCGCCCCATGTCTTGATTTTATACTTTTTTCTTTTTTGCAACTTTCCTTGTAATTCATTAGACCGCCATTTCCAGAACCATATATTATTAGTATTTTTTATTGCCTGACCATTGGTTGTATAGATCATATAATGTGATACAGACCTAACACTATCGCCTGTATTATAATTATTGACCACAATACCCTTGTCCGAAACAGTAATTGTTTCGTGCGATATGGTTGCCATACAATACCAATAACTTAACAATAAAATTAAAATAATAAATCCAACAATGCCAATAATCATGAACCAAAAATCCATAATGTGCCCCCTTATTTTCGAAAACTTATTTTGCCGACGGCATCATAGCCGAAATATTTGTTAATTCGTTTGATGATTTCGTCTGATTGATATGATAACTGTAAGGCGTATGCGGGGTGGGCGGGACGAATTACAATGTTAAATGTGTTGTCGCGATTCTTTTTTATTGCCGCCAGGCGCGCAACAGACGCAATATCCGTTCCCATGATTTCATCCCAGCGCGCCGCCAGGTCTGAATCCGATGCGCGAATCCCGAAAATTTTAATCAAACCACCCAATGCCCCGCCAATGGTTTGGGGGCGTTTGGTGCGTTCGTCAAATTTTTTATCGTGGTTTGACATAGGTGTATTCTTTGGGCATCAGGATGAACATTTGACCCTGGGCATGTTGACCCTGGGCGAATTTATAGGCTTCGTCCCCTTTGCCGAAAAAGATGTCTGCGCGAATCCAACCGCGGATTGCGCTGCCGGTGTCCTGGGCAATCATCAGGCGGCGGAACGGGCGACCGTCGGACAGGTTGGTGTTGATGTACACGGGCAAACCCAACGTATACAGGTCGTCGTCCATCGCGATACTGCGGATTTTTGACAGTGGCGTGCCCAATTTGCCAATCACATCCGGTGGGGTGGATTCATAGAAATACACATAGCGTGGATTTTTATAAATCACATCACGCGCAAGTGTCGGGTTCGCTTTCAGGTGTTGCCAGACGGCCTCGGACGAAAAGCCACCTGCGGGGCGAATGCCACGGTTGCGCAATTCTTCGCCAATTGATTTGAACGGCATATCATTGACGGCGGCAAAGTTTAATTTTACATCTGTGCCATCTTCTAGGCGCAGGTTGCCAGAGCCCTGAATCTGAATATTTTGAACATCAACAATATTTGCCCAATACAAAACGCGTCCAATCTTTTTTTCAACAATGTCTTTTTTCGGCACGCCCTTGTAATTGCGGCCGTCGGTCGGGATGCCCATCAGGGGTTCGTTACACTGGGCCGTTTTTGTGCGACATGCCGGAATAATTGGGGAATAGTATCCGGTGTATGTCCCCTTGTCCCCGCCATTGTCATTGAAAATCTGGTACGGTTGAAAGTTGGATTCAAACCAAGCACGGACCGTTGCCACATCCGCCGACGCAGACGGCAACATGCGACATTTTTCAGCAAACAATTCGCGGTCTGGTATTAGGCGGCCAGTGTATTGGATTTTTGCTTTGCACGAATTGCGAAATGCCTGAAGCGCATAGCGAACATCATCATCGCGCCAGCCGGGCAGGTCGTTATAAGATACACGTCGAAAATTAGATGGTATTACCGAATTGTCACCCGATACAGTTGGCGTAGAAACATCGCATGACGCCAGGATAAAAGCAGATAAAATGCCCAGAATCCCGTTAAAAACAGATTTTTTAGTAAAAAAAAGCATTTTTGGTTTGTCCCCCCACTTGTAAAAATCTTTTATAGTGCTATATTAGCATAAAAGCAGGACGCAAGTCCAGACCACATTTTAGCCAAACAGACCGAAGGAGAATTTATAATGGCAAAATTTAATATTATTTCACAGTTTCTAAAAGACATTTCGTTCGAAAGCCCAAATGTACCAGAATTGTTCTTTAAGTCCGATAACGGTCAGGCGAAATTAGAAATCAATATCGATATTCAAATCAAAGGCGCAGAAAATAATCTGTTCATGGTTGATTTGATTACCAAAGTTCATTCAAAGTTAGAGCAGGGTGAAAAGTCTATCTTTTTAATCGAATCAACATATTCAGGTCTGGTTCAGATGGAAGAAGAAAAAGACGAAGAAGCCAAAAAACGCACACTGTTGATTGATGTTCCAACATTGTTGTTCCCAGCGGTTCGTGCCCTGATTACACGTTTGACGTCTGAGTCAGGCTTCCCAACATTTGCGATGCAGCCGGTGGACTTTGCCCAGTTATACGAACAAAAACAGGCAAAATAAAATCTAATGGTATATCTGCATCATGAACCCGCAACCTCATGTAACTTCTGTACACTACGGTTGCGGGTTCATGCGCATCTATACCATTATCTTTTATTTTATAAAAATCCCCCCGGTTGGGGGATTTTTAATTACAGTTTTTCGACATAGTCGATGTCGATTTCAGTGCTGAAAATGCCACGGTCAACTTCGCCGTATAATTTTACGGTGTCGGTTGGACTGACCGTTTGACCGCGCCAATCGTCATCGTCAATTTCAACGGTGATAGAACCGGTCGAATCTTCGAACAGGTATTTTTCATCGCCCATGCGTTGGATTATTTTTCCCTGGATAATAACAGGTACATCGTCGCGCATTTCGTTCGCCTGTTTGACGGTGACGATTGTTTCGGCGCCACTAACAAAACCGCCGCGCGCGTTTGTCGCAGTTGCCGCCGGCGCATCAGGACCGGCAAATTCAGCCGATGCCGCGCCCGCCATCAAGATACCCATTAACGCAAAAAATGAAATTTTTTTCATGTTTGTCCCCTTTGCTGATGTTGTTCGTAAGGTGATTATATCATATGATTTATGCCAGTTGTCTAGGATTTTTTGGCATTTTTTATTGCGCGCAATAATCACTTGATTTTTATTTCATTTATTATATAATCGTTGGGCTTTGAATTTGTTGCGGGCATAGTACAAAGGCTAGTATGCAAGCCTTCCAAGCTTGAAATGCGGGTTCGATTCCCGCTGCCCGCACCAAGAGATAAGGTGAGAGCAGTTGAATTGGGTAACCTTGCGACGCGAACATCAATTCGTTGCTAATAACGCAACTCATTGTGTTCTTATACGCTCGGTTTCCCGCTGCCCGCACCACACTTCGCCAAGGCTTTGTGTGGCGTGCCATAAAAGTTGTGGCGAATAAGATTGGGCGTGCGCCGGAGTTGGAGAGCCGGGGCAGACTGTAAATCTGTTGGCTTAAGCCTGAGCTGGTTCGAATCCAGCCACTCCCACCAGAAATAAAAATACCCCCGAAAGGGGGTGTTTTTATTTTGGTCGGTGGTTATAGGCGATTGTTGGATTGTCTGAATCTGTATATCGTTTGGCTGATAAGCATTTCAATTTCAGATGTGAATTTTTTGTATCGACCAATGCGTTCGTTAAAGTCTTCGCCGTATGCGGTTAGACGACGGCAGGCACTGGTTATGTCGTTTATTGCGCTGTTATACATTGGTATTGTTTGCGGTGCCAATGGGTGGGATTTTGATAGACGTTCCAGGGCGGTAAGTGATTCCAGAATGCGTTTAAATGTGTTTGCAATAACAGGACATTCGGCACGTTGAAATGTCGTTATTTGTTGTTCTGTGTATTGTATGATTTGCTGGATTTGTGTTTGCATTTTTGTTTTTTCTTTAATCTTCGTACACTTCGTATTCGTCGATATAACTGCGGGATATGGTTTCTAACTTTACCGGGGTAAAGTTTTGGGTTTGGATTACGTCACTGTCATCTTCGGGTAATATGGCGACAATTTCGCTTTTCTGAACCATGGGGGCAACGGTTATATTGGTGCCGATGGTTTTGCTGCGATATTTTGACGCCAGGCGTTCGGGCAGGCGCACATAGTCGTCTGGGTCAACGCCAGGGGTTTGTAAATCCATTGCCGGGGCCGGTGTTATGTGACGCTGTTCAATATTGTATAATGGTGACATGAAATCAGATGGGGCAGGTTTGATTTCGTGTGGTGTGCCAGAACCGTCCAGTTCAACAATGCGCAGGGCGCGTTCGGATGCGCCGGTGGGCTGCATACGGAACAGGCCGTCTGTGCCCATATAACCACTGGGGTCCAGCAAATATGCCGCGTCTGATTTGTCGGAATATATCATGCCGATTGCCATGTTTGTGGCATCATAGCCAAATGTTGCCAAACGGTTTGGCGCAGTGCCTGAAACGCGTTCGTACAGGGCGGAAAATTCAGGATTGCTGTCGGGCATTGTGGCAAATTTTGCCCCCATCATTGTTGTGTCAGAAGCAATGTCGGAACCGTCCCACATGGTTGTACCATAGAAACGAGCATCACGCGCAGATACATCAAAATAACGCAGGTATGACGCCAATGATTTTGTGTCGTCGCCACCACCTAAGAATAATATCGCGTCATATGGTATGCGACCGATTGTGTCCACGCGTTCTAGTTTTTCCAGTTGGGTGTTCAGATTTGATTTTTCAACAATCGTCAGGCGTTCGTTAATCAATATGTCGGATAATACCTGGCGGGCGCGGGTGTGGGCCGCGGTGCGCGCATTGTGCATCGATGCGGTTGATGCAGCGTTTTTAATTGAATCTGGGTTCGCAGAATCATAATAGAATATGCCCGCCAATGGCAATTCATAGATGTTTGCTGCGTTCTTGGCGGTGCCCGCCATCAGGCGGCCGGAATCAGTGTCAGGTGCCAGAATAATAAACTGTTTAATATCATCGGATTTCATTTCGCGGACAATTGTTTCAACGCCGTTTGTTGGCATTAAATTCATTGTCATTAAACCGTCGCCCAGTGCGCCTGCGTCAGATGTAAATGACAGAACAGGGATGTGTTCGGGTTTGGTGTCGCGCAGAACCTTGGCATCAGATGAAAATACAGGGCCGACGATAATTTCAGGATTGGTGGCCAATGCCGCGTTAATCGTGTCGGTCAGGTTGTTCGCTGTGTCATAAAAGGATACAGTCAGGTTTTTTGGCGCGTTTTTCAAAACCGCCATTTCAACAGATGTGCGGATTGTTTTCCCGATTGGCGCATTGTCGCCCGACAATGGCAACATTACCGCCATGCGATGCGTGTCGGTTAAAGTGTCGTTTGTGCCATAGCCGTCAGACAGGACGCCGTACATCTGGGCCGGTGTGCCAGCCTGCATATTTTCATATTCATCAAACCAATCCACAGATGGGGTGGTGGTGTCGGTGCCTGTGCAGCCAACTAGAATTAACAAAGCGCAAAAATAGCCAAAAAATCTGTTTATATACATTGAAAAATCCATTTTATTTTGTATCATTTTACTATAAAAGGATTCTAAATGCAAACGGGGCTTTATATTGTCGGTACACCGATTGGAAATTTGTCAGATATGTCGCCACGCGCGATTGATGTTTTACAAAATGTGGACTTAATCGCCGCCGAAGATACCCGTGTGTTTGGCAAGTTGGCGGCGCACTTTGACATAAAAACCAAGCGCGTGTCGTGTCATGAACACAATGAACGCGATGTGGTGGGGGATTTAATCCAGAAAATCCAAAATGGTATGTCGGTGGCATGTGTGTCTGACGCGGGGATGCCGGGAATTTCAGACCCGGGATTTCGTATTGTGCGTGCGGCGCGCGCAGCGGGGGTGCCGGTATTCGTTGTGCCGGGGCCGGTTGCGTGTATATCGGCATTGGTGTTAAGTGGCTTTCCAACGGACAGATTTACGTTCTGTGGGTTCTTTGACGAAAAGAAATTGCGCGATGATAATAAAATACCGCATACCATCATTTATTATGAAAGCCCAAATCGCGTTATGGCGACAATTGCCGCCATGGCGCGTGTGATGCCAGAACGTAAGATTGCGATTGTGCGTGAAATTACCAAAATTCACGAAGAGGCAATAATTGGATACCCGGCCGAACTGGTGAATATCGTACCGCCGCGCGGGGAAATCGTTATCGTTGTTGCGCCACGGCCCGAAATTAAAATGAGTGACGCCCAGATTTCGGAAATTGTAAATGATATTGCGGCGACATCTATGAAATCGGCGGCAGCCGATTTGGCGGCGCGTACCGGGATTTCAAAGAAAGAGGCATATAAAAGACTATTAGACAAAGGTGGGGCAGATGATTAAATTTGTAGGCAGTTTTGAAACAGTAAAGTCTTTGCCAAATACTCATTTCGCAGAATATGCGTTTATTGGGCGCAGTAATGTGGGAAAATCTTCGTTGATTAACGCGGTTGTTGGGGCGCCGGTGGCGCGTACATCAAATACGCCGGGACGGACGCAAAGTCTGAATTTGTTTAATCTGGACGACCGGGTGATGATTGTTGATTTGCCGGGATATGGTTATGCGCGCGTTTCAAAAATGGACGCAATGCGATGGCTGAAACGGTTGGAAGAGTATCTGATGACACGGCGACAGTTGAAACGGCTGTTTATCCTGATTGATTCGCGTATTGGCGCCAAGGATGCTGACCTGGATTTAATGGATTTCTGTGATGCAAATGCGATTCCGTATCAAATCGTTTATACGAAAAAAGATAAAAAAGTGCGCGAAGAAAAACAGTTGGAAATCAAGCATACCGACCATGGGGCAATGGTGCCGGAAATTCTGTTGACATCGGCGGAAAAGAAAACGGGTCTGGACGCGATAAGGGAAACAATTGGTGTTAAATAACAACATCTTTTATGCGACAAATCCGGCGCGTATGGCGGATGCGCTGTGGCATGTTATGGAACAATCCGGCGTGGATGTGTCAGATATGCTGATATTTTTGCCCAGTCGGCGTGCAGTGCGCACGGTTGAAAAAATGATTGCTGAACGGTCAGGTGGTGTGGCGATTTTGCCACGTTTGGTTGCACTGGGCGAAGGGGCGGATGAAGATACGGATGATACAGAAAATACACCAGACGTTATTTCAAATGTTGAACGCGTGGCGATTTTGGCGCGATTGTTGGCGGCGGACGCAAATGTTGGAAATTTAACAACGGCATTGACGGTGGCCCACGATTTGGTGCGTATGCAGGACTATATGGAAAACGAAGGTGTGGATGCGGCGACCATTGACTGGGGCGCATTGGTTGATGAAAAATATGCCACGCATTTTCAAAGCAAAGCGAAAATCTTGGGGATTTTGTCGGGGTTTATGGAAAAGTATGCGGGTGGACGGATTACCGCCACAGCCGCGCGTAATCGCGATATTCGCGCATGGGCGGGGCAATTGGATAAATATAAATTGGTGGTTGTCTGTGCATCAACCGCCAGTGTTCCCGCAACGGCTGATTTAATGGAGGCTGTTGCGCGCAGCCCCCATGGGCGGATTATTTTGTCCGGTAAAATTGATGGGCGGGTTGCGGACTTTGAATTAGATACTAATCCATATAACGCAGAATATAAATTTTTGTCGCGTCTGGGGTTGGGGGCATCGGATGTTTTGCCAATTGATGTTGGGGTATCAAATATAGACTTTATGAATTATGCGTTTGGTAATGATTGTGGGGCGCATGATATAGATACAGATTTATCAAATTGTCATTTAATTACTGTCCCACGCGAAGGGATTGAGGCAGACGTGGTCGCGGAAATTGCCGCGCATGCGGTTGCGGACAAGAAATCTGTGTTGGTGATAACACCGGATGCGGCGGGAAACCAGCGTATTGCGGGGGCGTTGCGTAATCGCGGGGTGGTGGCGGACTTTTCAGGTGGTGTGTCCGGCACAATGACGGCGCCGGGGCGTGCGATTTTGAATTTGTTGGATACATGGATTGAAAATAAATCAAATGCGTTTGATAAAATCTATGCGGAAAATAATCATGATTTATTTGACACAATTGCGGTGATTGTTGATTTATATATGCCGCAATTTCAGCCGCAATTTGTCGCGGATGATAATGTGGAAATTTGGTCGGCGCTGCGCGATATGTCCAATGCGCTGAATGTTGCGCAAATAGATTTGACACTGGCGGATGCACGCGCATTTGTTGCGGATGCTTTGGCGGGTGTGTCGGTTCGTGGGGCGATAAATGATGGGGCGGATGTTGTTGTTTTGGGGACAATTGAATCGCGTATGCAGACGGCCGATGTTGTGATTTTGACGGGACTGAACGAGGGGATGTTCCCATCGCGCGGGTATGAAAACGCATGGTTGCCACGGGCGGTGGCGGAAAAAATTGGATTGCCATCACCAAATCGCAAGGTGTCATTACAGGCGTTGGATTTTATGAATTTGTCGTGCGGAAAATGCGTGTATTGGTTGCGGTCGGCGATTGCCGGTGGCGTTCAGACAACGGAATCACGATTTATATCACGCGTGATTGCGCGACGGGGTGCGTTTAATACAGACACAGAAATATTGGATGCGGTGTTGGCGCGCGACAATGTGCCATATAAACCATTGGATTATTCCGCGCCAATGCCCCCCGCCGATTGGTCAGATGTGTATGTGACAGAATTGGAACATTTGATTCATAATCCGTATTCTTTCTATGTGAAACATATTTTGCGGTTGCGGGTGTTGGATGATTACTGGGTTGGGGTTGATGCGCGTGATTTTGGAAATCTGGTTCACGATGTGGTTGAGAAAGCGACGGATTTACGTCCCGACGCATTGGTCGCAGAAATGGACCGGCGTGCGTTGGAAAAACTGGGTGCGGGCAGTGTGATATTTCATTTCTGGCACAAAAGATTTGTGGAAATTGCGCCGGTTATCGCAAATGAATTGACAAGTGTACAAAACGCATATGCGGAAATTGGTGGGGCGGTAAAAATCGCCGGGCGCAATGTTCGTGCGCGCGCAGATAGGATTTGGGATGGTGGTGTGATGGATATTAAAACAGGCACCGCACCATCAAAAAGTCAGTTAGAGCAGGGCAATATGCCGCAATTACCGTTGGAAGCCTATATTTTACAGTCGGGTGGTTTTCCAATTCGGACAACATCATTGTCGCGTGCGCCGATTATGCGATTTTTACAACTGAAAAATAATGATGCGCGTGTGATTGAATATGATGCGGAAAAAACCGCAGAAATGATGCGTATGGCGGTTGATAAGACAACTGAATTATTCAATATATATTCGGCGGGTGCGTCTGCGTATGAATATCGTGAAACGGGTGATACTAAATATAAACAGTATGACGATTTAGCCCGCATCAAGGATTAAATGCCAATCGGTTCGCGGTGTTGCGATTTGAACAACCTCATGTAGCGTCTGTACACTACGGTTGTTCAAATCGCAACAGTCGACACAATTGTTCAAATAATTTATATTTTGCGATTGGAACTATTTTAATTCCAGCATCAATCCACAATGGTCGGTGGGTTTAGAGGCCAGGCGTGGTTCAATGTCGATTTCGCAATTCTTTATCATTTTAGCCGCCGTTTTATTACACAGGAAGTAATCCAGGCGCAGCCCCTGTTTGTTGCCGACGGTGTCGCGGCCACGATATCCATACCATGTGTAATCGATTTCATCTGGGTGCAGGGTACGCCATGCGTCAACCCAGCCCGCGTTCAACCAATCGTTCATTATGGCGCGTGCCGCCGGGGCAGAAATGGCGATGCCTTCGTAATTCTTGGGTTTCCAGATGTCGCGGTCTTCGATTGCAACGTTAAAGTCGCCACCGATAATCACGGGTTCGGGCGAATCCAAGTATTGGGAAATATAGTCCGTGAATGCGCGCATCCATTCCAATTTATATGGAAACTTTGGCGAATCAACCGTGTCGCCATTTGGCATATATGTGTTAATCAGGCGTACACGACCATCGACCACGCATTCAAGAAAACGGGCGTTTGGGTCTGCGTAGTTTGGCATGCCAAGTATGGTATCTTCGATTGAATATTTAGAAAATATCGCAACGCCGTTCCAGGATTTTTGCCCGAAAACCTTGATATTATAGCCAAATTCATCAAACAACATGTGGGGAAAATTGGCGGTTTCAACCTTTAATTCCTGGACCATGATGGTGTCGTATTCGCCACCACGCAGGATGTCAATAAAACTTTCTATATGGGCACGAATTGAATTGATATTCAGGGTCAAGATTTTCATGTTTGCTTTCCTTTTTTTCATGAGTATAATATCTGTGTCCAATATAAAAAACAACAAGGAATTTTATAACATGAATATGTATCAGTTGTTAGAACGCACAGCGCAAACATGGCCGGATAATTTGTTCCTGGTGCGCGAAGGTGTTGCATATAAAGATTTTGTTAATTTGGTCAAGGCACGCGCCACGTCCCTGGACAAGGTGGGCGTTAAAAAAGGTGATGTTGTTGGTATTTTATCACACAATATTCCAGAATTTCCAATTACACTGTTCGCATTGTGGTATTTGGGGGCGACGGTATTGTTGCTGGATACAAATCTGACGCCGTTTGAATATGACAATATGGCAACAACGACAAATTGTAAGTTGGTTTGTGCGGAAAAGTCTTTTGTATTTAAAACCGATAAATTTACATTCTATGATATCACCAAAAAGGACGGCAAGGTAAATCCAGATTTAAAGCCGGCGGCACTGGAATCATTGGATGTGGCGACAATGTCTTTCACGTCGGGGTCAACCGGTGTGCCAAAGGTTGTGCCATTGACGCACTTTAATTTGGTTGAATGTGCGAATTCGTTGGAATCAATGGCGGAATGGATTCGACCAGGGGATATTCTGTATGGGTTCTTGCCGATGTATCACGTCTTTGGGTTTGGGGTTGAAATCCTGGCGACGGTGCATTTTGGCGCGGGTGTTTTGTTGCAACCGACCGTTAATCCAAAGGAAATTATGGCGGACTTTAAGAAATTCCGTCCCCAGGTTATCCCGGCGGTGCCACGTTTATGGGAAGTGTTCCGCAACAAAATTATTGATAATGTCAAGGCCCAGAAAAAATGGTGGCTGGTGTCATTTGTTTTGAAGTATGGCAAAGTATTACAGAAAATTGGTCTGGGCGCATTGGTGCGCAAGGTACAAAAACCAATTCTGGATGTGTTTGGTGGGCGTGCGCGTCTGTTGGTGGCGGGTGGTGCCGCAACCAAGCCCGAGGTGGAAACATTTTATGAACGTCTGGGGTTGACCTTTATTCAGGGTTATGGTTTGACAGAAACGGTTGGCCCAATCTGTATTTCAAAACCAACGAAAAAACGTTTCCCGTTTGCGTTTGGTGCGCCAACGCTGAACAACGAATGCGAAATTCGTGATAAAAACGAAGATGGTGTTGGTGTTCTGTGGTTGCGTGGGCATCAGGTGTTCGGTGGGTACCTGAATAACGAAGACGCGAACAAAGAAATATTCGATGAACGTGGATTCTTTAATACCGGGGACATGGTGTCGATGGATAAAAATGGTGAATTGCATTTTGCAGGTCGTAAAAAGCAAGTTATCGTTCTGGACAGTGGGAAAAACGTATATCCAGACGAACTGGAAGGTATGTATATCACAATCCCAGGTGTTAAAAATGTTGCGGTATTTGAACACAAGGTCAAAGATAAAACCGTCACATATGCTGTGTTCAGTGTCGAAGATGGTGTGACCCTTGAACAAATTGGTGCGGCGGTTGCGGCGGAAAATAAAAAGGTTGCCAGTTATAAGTGGGTGACCCATTTCGCCATCACGACCGAAGATTTACCATTGACCAGCACGCAAAAGGTTAAACACCATATCGTGCGTCAGAATTTGATTGAGGGTAAATACCCAGATAGACACGAATAAAAATCCCGCCATTTGGCGGGATTTTTATTCATTGTGTTTGTGTGTACGGGTGGGCTATTTCCCCAGGCACAGTTGACCGAATGTTTTATCCAGGACCTCGGTTGTGGTGATTGTGCCCAATATTTTGCCAATTGCGTCCGCAGCGCGGCGTGTGTGTTCGGCAAATATGTCATAGTTGTCATCGGCGTTCAATGCCGCGCCCAATTCGTCGCGGGCGGATTCCAGTAATGATTTTGTGCGCGCGTTGATTGTCAGGGCGTTTTCCGCCCCATCCATGATTTCGTGAATTTTTGCGCGCAGTTCGTCCATAAATTTATCCATCCCATCGCCGGTTTTGGCAGATACATATAATCCAAATTCGGGGTCGCGTTCCGTTGTGGTGTCGGATTTATTTACAATGTTTATGTTTGGATTGGGGCCAATGCGGCTGTCGTCAATGCGCCATTTTGGCATGTTTTCCGGCGTATAGACGTGGATGACGATGTCCGCATTTTCGATTTCAGATTTTGTGCGTTCAATGCCGATTGATTCAATTTCGTCGTCTGTTTCACGCAGCCCCGCCGTATCGGACAGGTTGATTAAATAACCGTCCAGGTCCAGGTTTATTGATACAACATCGCGTGTGGTGCCGGCAATATCGGACACAATTGCGCGGTTAGACCCCGCCAGATAATTAAAGATTGATGATTTACCGACATTTGTTTCGCCGACCAATGCGACATTTATTCCGCCACGAATTGCGCGCGATGTGCGATAATTATTCAGGGCGGTGTTTATTTCGTTATATAATTTTTCTGTGCGTGTGTGAATTGTTTCGCTAATGTTCGCGGGCAGGTCGTCTGGGCTGTAATCCAGGATTGCCGCCGCATACGCCGATATTTCAACCATTTGTTCGCGCCAGGTGCTGTAAATTTCACTGTCGCGGCCCAGCATAGATTTTAATGCGTGTTTGCGTTGGACATCGGTTTGTGCATCCAGCAACGCCGCCAGGCCATCAACATCCGCCAAATCCATTTTGTTATTATAAAATGCGCGACGTGAAAACTCACCCGGGGTCGCCATGCGCATGCCCAATGTTTTCAGGTATTCAAATGTCGCGTTAATTGTGGCCGGCGCGCCGTGCGTGTGTAGTTCAATAATATCTGTGCCGGTAAAACTGTGTGGGGCGGGAAAATATATCGCCAGACATTGGTCAATTAAATCCCCCGCGGTGTCCGTCAAATTACAAAAGTACGCGTGGCGGGGCGTTACCCCCCCCGTCGCATTCGCGCCACCCCCCCGATGTGGGGGAATCCCCCCCGTCGCGCATTTGCGCGCCACCCCCCCAGTGTGGGGGAATATAAATTTAGAAAATGTGTCGCGCAGATTGTCGCCCGATATGCGAATTACCGCAACGCCGGATTTACCATGCCCAGATGATAGTGCAAAAATTGTGTCGTTATTCATGTTATTTGTTCCCGCTGATTTCTTTTAATGCCATGGGGACCAGTTTTGATACATCCGCCGTTGGGTTCTGGTTCACCAGGTGTTGCGCCATTTCGATAATGTCCAGACGGCGATAGCCCAATGCTTCCAATGCCATCAATAAATCAGGCAGGGCGGATGATGCGGATGCGGTTGCGCCGGCATCTGGGGCAAACAGTGTTGCCGATACCCCACCGATTTTGTTCTTTAATTCAACAATGATTTTTTCCGCCATCTTTTTACCAACGCCTGGGGCCGTCGCAATTGTCTTTGCGTCACCCGTTGCAATCGCAGACATCAGGGTGTCGGAATTTATTGTGCCAAGTATGGCCAGTGCAACCTTAGGTCCCACGCCGGAAACGGCAGTTAGCATATTAAACAGGTTTTGTCCGTTCAGGGTTGTAAAGCCAAATAAACGTATGGAATCTTCGCGGACAACCGTTTCAATCCACAGTTCAACCGTCGATTTGTGGGTCAGGTATTCGGCGGTGAATACTTTGTAGCCAACACCGTTCACCAATAAAATCACAAATCCGTCGCCGATATAGTCAACTATGCCTTGCAATTTGCCAATCATTTGTTATCCTTTTGGGGTAATTTTAATCTAAATAAATAAAAAGGTCAAATATGAGTGGACACAGTAAATGGCACAATATTCAGCATAAAAAGGGCGCAGCCGACGCAGCACGCAGTGGGCTGTTCACAAAATTGGCGCGTGAAATTACCATGGCGGCAAAGTTGGGGGATAAAAACCCGGATAACAATCCGCGCCTGAGATTGGCGATTTTAACCGCACGCAAGAATTCTATGCCGAACGACAATATCAAACGCGCAATTGACAAGGCGTCGGGTTCAAATACAGAAAATTACGAAGCGGTGCGCTATGAAGGCTATGGCCCAGGTGCGGTGCCGGTTATTGTAGAGGCATTGACCGACAACCCACGTCGTACTGTGCCGGAAATTCGCAATATCTTTGGCAAAAATGGCGGAAATATGGGCGAAGAAGGTTCCGTTGTGTTTATGTTCACGCGCGCAGGCCAGATTATGTACCCCGCATCAATCGGCAAAACCGAAGATGAAATGATGGAAATTATTATGGAGGCCAATGCCGATAACCTGGAAACATCCGAAGAGGGCTTTATCATCACAACAAAACCAGAAGATTTTGTGAATGCACAAAAATATCTGGCCGATGTGTTGGGTGAACCAGAACAGGCTGAATTGACATGGTTGCCAAATATGCCAATGGATTTGGACGACGAAGCCTATGCCAAGTTGGAAAAGTTGGTGGATGCGCTGGATGCCAATGATGATGTGCAGAAGGTTTTCACCGCCGCAGAATAATAAATTCCCCTCCGGTGGAGGGGAGGGCCAACGAAAGTTGGCGGGGAGGGTTGTATAATGGTGGAATTATACAATAAAAATTTGAATAACTTTGCCCGTGCGAACCGTCGCGCGGGTATTTTGTCAGAGGTTTTGTTGTGGAACGAACTAAAAAGGTCTGCGTTGGGGGTGAAGTTCACGAAACAAAAACCAATTGGAAATTATATAGCGGATTTTTATTGTAAAGAATTGAAATTGGTAATAGAGATAGATGGCTGTTCCCATGATGATAAGTACAAATATGATAATGCCCGTGATGAATATATGCGGTCTGTTGGGATAACTGTTCTAAGGATAGAAGATAAGGATGTAAAGAAGGATATGGGGGCTGTGTTAGAGTGGATAAGATTTAATGTTGAAAGACTTAAACCCTCCCCGTCGGCATAGCCGCCACCCCTCCGGTGGAGGGGAATTTATATCTTGATTTTTTGCGGTGATGGTAATAATATTGGTGTTATGAAAATGTTTGGTTTATTCTTTACAACAACTACTACAACCCCGTTGGGGGTGTAAATTCTATTGCGGTGCGTGGCACAAATTCTTATAATCAAACAGTTAATCAAATTAAAAAAATATAAAATATAAAAGGGCTTTTATTATGGCATATGATATCGAATTAATGCGTCATTCGTTGGCACACGTTATGGCGGCGGCGGTTAAAAAATTACACCCAGAGGTTAAATTCGCGGGTGGACCGGCGATTGAAAATGGGTTCTATTATGACTTTGATACAGAATATCGTTTTTCCGAAGATGATTTTGAAAAAATCGAACGGGAAATGCGTGATTTAATCAAGTCTAATGGTCGTTTTGAACAGAGAAATGTTTCTTTGGACGAGGCCAAGGAAATTTTCGCAGACCAACCATATAAAATGGAATGGCTGAACGAATATGATGCGGCGGGCGAAGCGTTGTCTATCTATACCTTCCGTGATTTTGTTGATTTGTGTCGTGGACCACACGTGGAAAGTTCCAAGGATTTACCACGCGACAGTTTCAAAATCCGCAGTGTTGCCGGTGCATACTGGAAGGGGGATTCGAAAAACAAAATGTTACAACGTATCTATGTTGATGCGTTCGCAACACGCGAAGAATTGGATAATTTCCTGAAAATGCAGGAAGAGGCCGCCGCGCGCGATAACCGCAAATTGGGCAAAGATATGGATTTGTTCCACTTTGAACCAGAATATGCGCCGGGGGCGGTGTTCTGGCATGACAAGGGGTACAAGATGTATCGCCGTCTGATTGAATATGTGCGTGCGCGCCAGGAACGGGCAGGGTACCAGGAAATTTCAACGCCCGCCGTTATGGACAGATGTCTGTGGGAACGCAGTGGGCACTGGGCAAAGTATGGTGAACATAACTATTCAGGTAAAACACAGGATGGCAAAGTGTTCTGTATCAAGCCGATGTCATGCCCGGGTGGTATGTTGGTGTTTGGACATGGTTTGCGTTCGTACAAGGATTTGCCGCTGTATATGGCAGAATTTGGCAAGGTTCATCGCTATGAAGCGGCCGGTGGTTTGTCGGGGCTGATGCGTGTGCGTGAATTTACCCAGGACGATGCACATATTTTCTGTACCGAAGAACAGTTAGAAGAAGAAGTTGTCAAAATCTTGAAATTTATCAAAGACATTTATGGCAAGTTTGGATTTGATAAAATTACCATGAAATTGGCAACGCGCAAAGAATCTGAATTCCGTATTGGGTCGGATGAAATCTGGGACAAGGCCGAAGGGGCATTAAAGCATGCGTTGGATGCGAACGGGATTGAATACGAAATCGCCGAAGGGGACGCAGCGTTCTATGGACCGAAAATTGATAACTATCTGCGCGATTCTATGGGGCGCGTATGGCAGTGCGGTACGGTCCAATTGGATATGAATTTGCCGGAAAGATTTGACCTGTCCTATGTTGGCGAAGATGGCGAAAAACATCGTCCGATTATGTTGCATCGCGCAATGCTGGGGTCGATTGAACGATTTATGGGCGTCTTGCTGGAATCAACGGGTGGTAATTTGCCATTGTGGTTGTCGCCAGAGCCAGTGGTTGTCACACCGATTTCACAGAAACATGCCGATTACGCGAACGAAGTTGTTGAAATGCTGCGTAATGCCGGTGTGAACGCGCGTGCGGATTTGAGAGATGAAAAAGTGAACTATAAAATCCGTGAATTGTCGTTGGCAAAAACGCCAATCATCGCGGTTGTCGGCGAAAAAGAAATGGCAGACAGAAATGTCACACTGCGTCGCCTGGGGGTTGAAAAACAGGAATCAATGTCACTGGACGCGTTCGTCGAAATGATGAAGGATAGTGTTAAGATGCCGTTGTAAAATAATTCTGGGTGCGGATGACGCACCCAGATATTTATAAAGAAAAAGGGGGAATATATGAAGAAGTTATTTTTAGTCGCGTTGGTCGCGTTGCCATGCGTGGTGGCCGGATGCACAAATAAGTGCGAGGTAGAGCCGATTGTAGAACAAAATCAGAAGTTAATCGTGCCACCAAATTTTGGAAATATGCCAAAGTAAATTTTTATGCCAAAGCATTTTGTCTTTGGCTTTTTTTATGATATAATATTCGTAATGAATAAGAGGGGGATTTTATCATGAACGATGATAACAACTTGGATTTATTAGATTTAGACGATAATGGTGCGATGGATACACTGCCAGATGCAACACCATTTGCAGCGCCACGTCCAAAAAAACCGTGGCTGTTGTTAAGTGTGGGGTTGGTTGTTATTGTGTTGGCAACATATGTCATTATTCGTGCGATTGGTGATGAATCTTCGTCTTCGATAGAGGTTGATTTAGATGCACCGGTGGTCGTGGACGCAGGGACACCGGCTGATATGAATGTTATGCCGCCGGCGCAACCTGTTCAGGCGCAACCACAGCCGGTTCAGGTACAACCACAGCCGGTCGCACAGCCTGTTGTCGCGACGGCGGGTGTGCCGGTTCGTGTCGTAGAAGAACGAAAAGAAGTGACGTTTAATCCAGCATCAGCGGCACCTGTGGAAAGCAAGCCTGTTGTTGTGGCACAGCCAAAACCAGTTGCAGCGCCGGCCAAGGCGCCAGCCGCAAAGCCAGCCGCCAAGGCAGCCGCAAAACCAGTCGCTAAGGCACCGGTTGCGAAACCAGCGGCAAAGCCAGTCGCGGGGGCGTGGTATGTTCAGTTTGGTTCGTACAGCACACGCGCATTGGCAGAAAGCGCACAGCGTCAGATTCAGAACGCACACAAGAGTTTGTTTGATGGACAGCAGTTTGTAATCTTGGCGGCGCAGTTAAAGGATGGTAAAACAACATATCGTTTACGCGTTGCGTTCAAGACTGCGTCAGATGCGAACGGATTCTGTCGTAATGCCAAGTCTGATGGACTGGATTGCTATGTAGCGAAATAATATAGATAGGAGATAGGAATATGTTTGGACGTTTGGGCTGGGCCGAGATTCTGGTTATCGTTGTGTTGGTGGTTATCTTGTTTGGACACGCCAAGATTCCCGGTATGATGAAAAATTTGGCAGATGGTTTGAATGTGTTCAAAAAGGAACTGAAAAAGACCGCGCCAAAGCAAGAAGAGAAGTCGCAGAAAAAAACGGCGACAGGAAAAGTGCCAGTGAAAAAAGCGACGCCCAAGAAAAAGAAATAATAAAAAAAATCCCGCGATTGCGGGATTTTTTGATTTGTGTTAGTGTTTGCCACCGATTTTTGTACGGCCACCCATCAGCGGTTGTAGTTTTTTTGGAATATTGACCGAGCCATCTGGGTTTTGGTGGTTTTCAATTACCGGTACAATCGCGCGTGGCAGGGCGATGCCTGTGTTATTCAAGGTTGCACAGAATTGTAAAGAACCGTCCGATGCGCGATAGCGCGTGTTTGTGCGACGGGCCTGGAACGTGCCAATCGATGAACATGAACCCAGTTCGCGATATGTACCTTCGCTGGGGAACCAGGCTTCGACATCGTGCATTTTGACCTTGTTGAATCCCATGTCGCCGGTACAGGCCGCAATTACACGGTATGGTAATTCCAAATCATCCATTACTTCGCACAGGTTGTTTAGTAAATGTTCGTGCATTTCGTCAGACTGTTCAGGGGTACAGTAAATATACTGTTCAACCTTGTTAAACTGGTGTATGCGCACGATTCCGCGGGTGTCACGACCGGCGGCACCGGCTTCTTTGCGGAAACATGGCGAAAAGCCCGCGTATTTAATTGGTAAATCTTTTTCATTTAAAACTTCGTCACTGTGCAGTGAATTTAAGATGATTTCAGCCGTTCCCGCCAGACAACGATCGGTGTCGGTTAACATAAATACATCGTTGTTCATGACAGACAGGTCTGAGCCCATAAAGTGACCAGCGTTAAAGATGGTCTGGGGTTTTGTAATTGATGGGCAGTTCACAAATGTGAATCCGCGCGCCATAAGTTTTTGTAGAACGTATGTTTGGATGGCCAGTTCCAGTTCCGCCGCTTCGCCAAACAGGGCATATGTGCGGGTGCCGCATATTGATGCGATTTTTTCAGGCTTCCACCAGCCGTTCATTTCCAACAGTTCCCATTGTGGACGTGGGGTAAAGTCAAATTCGCGTGGCGTGCCAACCCGTTTGATTTCCACGTTTTCTGTGTCGTCGCGACCAATTGGTGCGTCGTTTGACGGAATTTGTGGAACGCGGTGTAATAAATCGTTTAACTGGGATTCTTTGTCGGCAAGTTCCGCCATATCAGCTGCGATTTCGTTCGCGATTTCTTTGCTGCGCGCGATTAACGGTGCGCGGTCGGTTGCGGTTGGAATTTCGCGTGTGATTTTATTTTTTTCGGCGGTTTTTGCCTGGGTGATTGTTTTCAGTTCACGAACGCGTGCGTCTAATGCCAGGATTTCGTCGGTGTAATCTGTCATGCCTTTGACGCGGCAGGCGTTTTTAACGGTTTCTGGGTTTTCACGAATAAATTTTATATCCAACATTTTTTGTTCCTTCGATTTATCTTTGGGATATATGTTATTATGGTGCGAACGGTTTCGCAATTACAAAATCAAAAAAAGTGTGTGCTAAATTATTCCCCCAACGGGGATGACGATGAAAACGAGAAAAATACTAAACTGGATTTCATATCATCTTAATTATAAATCTTTTTTTGTGGGGACGCAATAAATTCGTTTGCGTTGGTGGCATTTGTTTTGTAATCTGTGTCGCGAAGATTACAGAAGGAAGGTTCTTATTATGTATGATGTTATTATTTTGGGGTCGGGACCAGCGGGTTTGACGGCGGCGTTGTACACGGCGCGCGCAAATAAAAAGACCATTGTTTTGGGTGGTGACAGACTGGGCGGCCAGATGGCGGGTATCGCAACACTGGAAAATTATCCGGGGTGGGCCGGGTCTGGGTTTGAACTGGCGGAATTTATGAAAAAACAGTGCGAAACATTTGGGGCAGTGGTTGAATTTGTTTCCGCAAAGAATATTACAGGTGATGCGGAATCTGGGTATAAGGTTGTATGTGATAATGGTGCGGAATATGTTGGTAAAACCATTATCATCGCCACAGGGGCCAGTCCGCGTAAGTTGGAAATCGAGGGTGCGCGTGAATTTATGGGGCGCGGTGTGTCGTATTGCGCAACATGTGATGGATTCTTTTACAGTGGAAAAACCGTCGTTGTTATGGGGGGCGGTAACAGTGCGTTGAACGATGCACTGTATTTGGCGGATTTGGCCAAGACAGTTAAGATTGTGTATCGTAAATCTGCCTTTACACGGGCCGAGGCGGTTCTGCGCGAACGGGTTGAGGCGCGTGACAATATAGAATGCCTGTTTAATACAGATTTGGCAAAAATCGCGGCAAAGCCGGATTCCGCAGATGGTGAATTGATTATCACAACAACCGATGGTGCGGAAATTGTTGCCGATGGCTTGTTCGTCGCCATCGGGCACGAGGCAAATACAGATTACTTGACCGAAGATGTCAAGCGCGATGCGTTGGGACGCCTGAGCCCAGATGCGTTGCCCGCCGGTATGTATGTTGCCGGGGATGTTCACAGTGATTTGAAAATGCAGATTGCGACGGCTGTGGGGACGGGATGCAGTGCGGCTATGGACGCCATACTGTACCTGAACAAAAATTAAATCTAATGGCATATCTGCATCGTGAACCCGCAACCTCATGTAGCAATTTGTACACTACGGTTGCGGGTTCGCGCGCATCTATACCATTATCTTTAATTTTTTTTCCCGATGCTAGGGGAATTGTTTTTGAAAGTTCTTTAATTTATTTAATTTATGCGATATTGCTTTTATAATTTTTCCCCGATGGTCGGGGAATTTGTTTTTTATTTAGTGCGTTTACGCTTCGTATTTTTTTGAACTTTGGTGCGCGTTTGTTTTTTCGGCGTTTCGTCGTCAGTGGACATTAAATCAATGTCGATTTCGCCATTTGCCAGCCCCATAATATTGTTCACATTTTTGCGCAGGTTAGGGTGACGGTCGGCGTATTGTTTGATGCCAACTAAAACCGCAGCGGTTATGATTTTTTCTAGGTCTGCGGAACTGATACTGTCAGATACGCGGCCGCGGATGCTGGATATAATGCCGGATGCGGCATTTTTCGCGCGACGGATAAAACGGTGACGGCGACGAACGCGGATTATTTCGCGTATCCACATCCATATCAATAATGCGATTAGTGGAATAACAACGCAAAACAGAAAATAGCGATACCAACTGGCACAAAAACCAGACGAAAATATGGAATCGCAAAGACGCTGAAAATGTAGAAACGATACAGCGATGATTTCGTAGATTACGATTGAAGTGAAGCAAATTTTTGATTTTAGTAACATGATGTGGACTCTCCTCTGGTGATTTATATGGTATATAAATCGCAGCGGTGTGTCATCAGGTATGAATTCCGAATAGTCTATTTTTCAAATTCTGATTTTGTCGGGAATCTGTTCGCCAGGTATTCTGCGTTGGCACGCAACATTTCGGGTGTGTTTGTGCCAGAATCGTTAATACAGAATATTGGCGCCACGCGTAATGACCGTTCGTGCCCCAATACGCATGGACATATGTATGGTGAACGGCGGGTCGAAATAAAGTGCGTCGCGTTATAGATTGCGTCCAGGATTATGTTGCGGCCGCTTTTGTGTGGATGGGCGCGGCGAAATGTTGCGTGGCCGTGTACATATTGATTCAGGGTGAACAGCCAACGCTGAAATTCCCAGTTTGTGCGGAATTTGTTATAAATTTGTTTGTCGATTGAATTTCGGATTTTTGGGCTGCGCCGGAATTTTATCCAGACTGATTTTATATATGGGTCAATGCCGTGGGATGGGGAACAAGAATATAAATCCCGACCATAAAGTTCGTGAATCTTTTTCGCGCTGAGCAATATTGTAGAACGATAGGTGTTCGATTTTTTTAGCAGTTTATCCAAATTTTTATACCGTGTTTTACGATAGGTATAGATGTTTTTAGCGCGCCCATTGGCATCAAAGAAAAATGATGGCGACAGGGGTCTGTTGAAAAATATGTCATCGTTCATTAACAGAAAATGTTCAGACAGTTTAGAAATGTTTGGAATACACATTTCAATCGCAGTTGAATTAAATGTTGGCAGGGCGTCATGTGGAAATATCGATTCGTGTGGGACAATCGTAATTTTTGGGTGACGCGTGTTCAGCCATTTTGGCACCTGATTAAAGCCGGTGACAATGTAAATATGATTTACCCATGGAACGTTTTTAGCCAATGAACGCAGGGAATATTTTAATTCGCCGTTATCGCGAAATCGTTCGACCGCGGCAACACGCGTTTTGGTTATTTGTTCGCCGTTGATTTTTGCCGCCCACTTTTCTTTTTGCGCAAGCCATTTTTTATCGGAACCGTCAACCCATAAATAGACTATGTCAATTTTATCCATAATATCCCCCAATCGTTGGATATTATAGTATTAGGAAAGTATTCAGCGCAACTTACTTTTTGCCGAAATGTTTTTTCAATATTTCATAGGCGGCGGAAATGCGCGCAAATTCGGTGGCCGCATTTTTTTTGTCGGTTGCCGTGTCGGGGTGGTATTTTTTTGCCAGTGTGCGGTATTTTATGCCGACTTCGCGCCATGTTGCCGATATCCCCAGGTCAAATACGCGCAGTGCCGATACGACATTGGTTGGTAATTTGTTGCGTGCGGGCATTTTGTCGAACTTGCCACGGCCGGTTATAAAATCGTTGATGAATTTAGCATAGTCCGATGCGTCGGCGCGGGCGGTTTCTTTGTCTTTTAGTGCGGTGCCAAATGTTTGACGTTCCCAGTCGGCCTCGATTTCATCGGGGGTCATGTCCGCGTAATAATTCCAGTTTTTATTGTATTCGGCGGCGTGTTCTTGGCAGAAAAACCAATATTCACGCAAATCGCGTGATTTTGGGGCGCGGCATGTGCCGGCCTTGGTGCAGCCTGGTTTGTCACATTTTTTTATCATTTTTTATACCTTTTACTGTTTTGCCAGGGGGTGATGAGTTTCAATCGTTTCACATAATTTTTCCGGCATGACATGTGTGTAAATCTGGGTGGTGGAAATATCTTCGTGCCCCAGCATTGTTTGTATCGCGCGCAGGTTCGCGCCACCCGCCAACAGATGTGATGCGAACGAATGACGCAGGACGTGTGGACTGACCCGTTCGGGCGCAATGCCCGCCAAGACGGCACATTTCTTTAAAATCTTGAAGAATCCGTCGCGGGTGATGTGGCCGGTTTTGCCGTTGGATGGGAAAACGTATTTCGATTCGTTTTCACCGCGTGCGTCCAGCCATTTGTTCAGCGCGTGGATTGCTGTGTCGTGCATTGGCACCAGGCGTTCTTTGGCACCTTTGCCATGGATTAGTAATTTGTCGCCCAGTACGCCCGTCATTGGTAATTCGCATAGTTCGGATACGCGCAGACCAGACGCATACAACAATTCAATCATCGCACGCAGGCGGATGGATGTTTTTATGTCGCCAGCACTGGAAATAAGTAATTCGATTTCGTCGATTGATAAAAATTTGGGCAGTGTGCGTGTTCGCTTGGGCAATTCTAGATTTGCAGTCGGGTTGTGCGATATGATTTTTTCCATCATTAAAAATTTATAAAAGCCACGCAGGGCAGATGCCTTGCGCGCGATGGATGATGGTTTGTCCGGCAGTGATGACAGATATTTTTGAACCGCGTCCGCGTTCGCAGATATCAGACCACCGGCAATAGCGTCGTTTGCCAGACGCAGGTCTGATTCATAACTGTTGAGTGTTTTGGTGCTGCGACCACGTTCGGCGGACAGTGCCTCTAAGAATATGTCGATATAGTTCATTTAGGGATACACCACGATTTCGGTCATATGCTGGGTTGGGGCAAATGATATTATCATTAGCACAATCAGTATGGCAATCAATGTCCATATTAAAATGCGTGGGAATTTAGAATTCTTTTTCTTTTTTAATGGCATGTATTTGTACCCCGTATGTTTGTTAGATTGTGTCAAAACTGTTGATAAATATGCCAGCACCCGCAATTATAATCAGGGGTGGCGCAATAATAGATAGTATTGGTGGCAGTGTGCCCGTCGCACCCAATGCATTGAACATGTTAATCAAAAAATATACCGCAAAGCAGGTGATGACACCCAGGCTGAATTTAATACCAAAACTGTAATTGCGGCGTTGTTTCGTCTGGGAAAATGCGACCCCCAATGTTGCCATCGCAATCATTGTCAGCGGCAGGAATAATAGTGTCCACAACTGAACACGGTGACCGCGCACAGGTACACCGATTGATTCCATGCGTTGGATAAAGTCGGGCAGTTGCCAGAATGAAATCTGGTCGGGTTGAAGGTATCTGTCCAGAACCGTTTGTGGGGTCAGTTGGGTTTTTGTTTCCCAGTTGCCGTGTTTGGTTGTGCCGTCTGCGTTCCAGATTGTTGCGTTGTGTGCGGCCAGTCCAATATCAGACAGGGTGATGGTGTCGGCCTGGACGCGGTTGGTTAGTTTGAATTGTGGGGTCTGGGTATAGACGGTCGCGTTTTCAAAAATTAGGACGCCCCCAGCCTTGTGCATATTTTTGGCGTTCATTGTGATAAAGCCGGCGTCGGATTCTTCGCGCAGCCAGATTGTATTATCAATTAACTGTAAATGTTCGGGGGTGATGTTTTGAACGCTGATATCTACTGAGTATGGATTGATTACAGTTGTCGCAAAAACGCCAATTAAAAACGCGCCAACCAGAAATGGCTTGGTTGATTGATACGGGGACAGACCAGCACTGGAAATAATAATGTTTTCAGTAGATTTTGTCAGGTTATAGGATGTCAGCAGGGTGCCCATAAACACAGCCATTGGCAAAAACATCGGGACGTATTCCAACAATCGTACCCAGGATTCGTACAGCGCATCAAATGCCGTCGGATTTGACGGCAGGCGTTCAACAAATGTTACCGCCAAAATAATCCCGCATACGACCAGCATAACAAGACCAACGCCGGAAAAAAATCGACGCAGAAGAAAGCGGGTTAAGATACTTGTCCTGAACATGTTATGTATAGTATAACGCTTAATTTCATAATTGCAAAATTAAAATGATTGCTTATAATTTGTCAAATAATATTAAACAGGAAAGTTAAGATGGAAAAAAAGCCGATTTCACGCGCAGGGTTCGATGCGCTGATTAAAGAATTAAAAGATTTACAGGAAAATCAAAGACCAGAAATTTTAAAGACTGTTCAATGGGCGCGGTCGTTGGGGGATTTGTCGGAAAATGCCGATTATAGTGCGGCGCGTGAAAAACAGCGTCAGATTGATGCCCGTATTCGGTTTATCGAAAACATAATTGAAAATGCGTCTGTGATTGATGTGGATTCGTTGTCGGGGAATCGCGTGGTGTTTGGGGCGCGCGTCGTGGCCGAAGATGAAGATGGTAATAAAATGCAATGCCGAATATTGTCTGATATTGAATCAGATGGGCGGACGGTGATTTCATGTACATCCCCAGTTGGGCGCGCAATGATTGGGCGATGTGTTGGGGATACATGTATTGTAAAGTTGCCGGGCGGTGAAAAAGAATACGAAATTTTATCTGTCACTTTTAAGGAATAATAGGACAAAGGGATGGCTGTACGCGTATTGCCGGATTTCCTGATTAACCAAATTGCCGCAGGTGAGGTGGTCGAACGCCCCGCCAGTGTGGTCAAAGAATTGGTGGAAAATGCGCTGGACGCAGGGGCAGACCAGATTATGATTGATGTCACCGATGGCGGACGAACGCTAATCAGTATTGTTGATAATGGTTCAGGGATGAGCCGTGATGATTTATCCCGCGCAATTACACGGCACGCAACATCGAAATTGCCGACGGATGATTTGTTGAATATAAACTATATGGGGTTTCGTGGCGAAGCGTTGCCATCAATTGCGTCTGTGTCAGATATGGTGATTGATACATGTAATGGTGCGGATTCAAATGGTTGGCAGATTGACGCAAATACACGGGAAATAAAGCCTTCGAATTGGGAAGGTGGAACGCGGATTCGGGTTCGGAATTTGTTCGCAAAAACGCCTGCGCGGTTAAAGTTTTTGCGTGGCGACCGGGCGGAAATGATGTCTGTGTTGGATGTGGTAAAGCGTTTGGCAATGTCGCGGTCGGATGTTGGGTTTGTGTTAAATAATAAGTGGCGTTTCCAAAAAGACGAAGATTTGTTAGATCGCGTTGCATCTGTTATGGGGGATGATGTTCGGGGGCGGATGTTGGAAATTGATGCAGTGTCGGGCAGTAATTCAGAGATGAAGTTGACCGGATTTATATCCGAACCGACATTGCGACGCGCATCCAGTGTGGACCAGTATTTGTTTGTTAATGGTCGCCCGGTCAAGGATAAGGTTCTGGTGGGGGCGTTGCGGGCGGCGTATATGGATGTTATGCATGCACGTGAATTTCCACTGTGCGCGCTGTATTTGACGGTGCCGACAAATGCGGTGGATGTTAATGTGTCGCCGGCTAAAACCGAAGTACACTTCTTGGAACCAAATCATGTGCGGGCATTTATTATTAAGACTTTGCGTGACCGGTTGTCAAAAACAATGGTACAAAATGTAGCGACTGCGCCGGCATCGCCGATTGGGCCGGATGTACAGATTGCCCCCCAGGCGGTGGTGACTAAATTTGATTTTGGTATTCGACGCGAAATGTTTCAGGTGCGCGATGATATTAAGTTGCCACCAGTTATGCGACCGGTTGAAAATAATTTAGCACAGATGCCAGTTGCGGATGAAGTCGCAGTTCCAGATTTGCCGTTGGGACGTGTTGTCGGGCAGATTGGTAATAAATACATTATTGCGCAAAAAGACGACAATATGGTGATTGTTGACCAGCATGCCGCCCATGAACGCATAACATATGAAAAACTGCGCGCGCACAAGATTAAGACCCAGCCATTGTTGACACCGATTGTGGTAAATATGCGGGACGCGGATGTTATGGCGGTTATGTCAATCGCGGACGAGTTAAAGGCGGCCGGTTTGGTTGTGGGCGAATTTGGCGAAGACGCGATTGCGATATTTGAAAAGCCGGCCGATTGGGATTTGAACTGGGGGGATGTGTTGCGCAGTGTTGCCGATGAAGTGCGTGCCAATGGGCATTCGTCGCAGTTAAGTGAAAAACTGCATTTGAAGTTGGCGAATTATGCGTGCCACCATTCTGTGCGGGCGGGACAAAAATTGGATTTGGTCCAGATGGATGCCTTGCTGCGCGATATTGAAAAAACAGAACGGGCGGGGCAATGTAATCATGGGCGACCAGTATATAAGTTTATTGCCATGACTGAAATTGATACTTGGTTCGAACGGTTATAAAATCTGGTATTTTTTCTTTACTTTTATGGTCTGATTTACTATTGTCTGGGTATTAAAGACAAGGAGAAATCATATGGAACAAACAATCGATGTTGTTGATACAGCGGTACAGACCGCACCTGTGGCCCAGCAAAATGGTTTCTGGGGGATGGTGCTGTATTGTGTTGTTGTGTTCGGAATTATTTATCTGTTTATGGTGCGTCCAAATAAAAAGCGTATGGCAGAATACCAAAAAATGCTGGATTCATTACAGGTTGGTAATCGTGTGATGGCCGCCGGGATTTATGGCGTGATTAAAAAAATCAATGAAAATACAATAGAAGTAGAAGTTGCCAAGGGTGTTGTTATCGAAGTTAATAAGAACGCCGTTGCGTCTGTGGAACAATAAGGGTTGGGTATGTTTAAGAAGTTGGCGATTGTTTTTGTAGCAGTCTTTTGTGTGTTGTTGGCTGTGCCAACAATGGCGCCGAATTTGGCACCATATTTTCCAAAATGGATTGAACCTGTGCCGTTGGGGTTGGACCTGAAGGGCGGGGCGCAGTTGCTGTTGTCGGTGGATATGGATACGATGTTCCAGGAAAAAACACAGCAGTTGTATGACGAAGCACGTTCGGCACTGATTGACAGAAACAAGGGTGTTATTCGTTTTTCAAATCTGCGTAATCATGATGGTGTGGTGTCGTTTGTCGTGCGCGACGAAGACCAGGTTAGTGACGCCAAAGGACGATTGAAAAGTATATTCGGTAATACGGTTGATATTACGTCGGATGGCAAGACGATTTCGTTATCGTATTCTGAACAGCAACGCGCAGAAATGCAGAAAGATGCGCTGGCACGCAGTATCGAAATTGTGCGTCGTCGTATTGATGCGCTGGGGACCAAAGAACCATCAATCCAAAGTCAGGGTGGTAAATATATCTTGGTTCAGTTGCCGGGTGTTGATAATCCAGAACGTATCAAAGAATTGATTGGGCAGACCGCAAAAATGACGTTCCATTTGGTGAACGAGTCTGTGTCTGTGGAACAGATTCAGTCGGGGCGTGCGCCGGCGGGGACTGAATTTTTGCCATATATTGATGCGCCGGATTCGATTGTGCCGGTGTACAGCCGTGTAGAAGTTTCAGGCGAATCGTTAAAAGATTCACAGGCGGATTTTGACCAGCATAATATGCCGGTTGTATCGACTGTGTTTGATGCGTCGGGTGCGCGTCGGTTCGCAAAATTGACAACGGAACATGTTAACGAACGATTCGCAATTGTTCTGGACGGCAAAGTTTTGTCCGCGCCGGTTATTCGTGAACCAATCCCAGGTGGACGTGGCCAGATTTCAGGTGGCTTTTCTGTTCAGGGGGCCAAGGATTTAGCGGTTCTGTTGCGGTCGGGGGCATTGCCGGCACCGTTACAGGTAATCGAAGAACGTACGGTTGGCGCAGGACTGGGGGCAGATACAATCGCGGGTGGTAAAATTGGTGCGATTGCGGGTGTGATTTTCATATTCTTGTTCCTGATATTGGTGTACCGCGGGTTCGGTGTTATTGCGATGATTTCGTTGATGGTGAATTTAGGCATGATTATTGGGTTGACCGCACTGTTTGGGGCAACGCTGACATTGCCGGGGATTGCGGGTATCGTGCTGACACTGGGGATGGCGGTGGACGCAAATGTGTTGCCGTTTGAACGTATTCGTGACGAAGTGCGTGCGGGGACACCGACATTGCGGGCGACAAACCTGGGGTTTGAGCGTGCGATGAAGGCGGTTCTGGACGGAAACTTGACTACGTTGATTTGTGGTTTGGTGTTGTTCCAGTTCGGTGCCGGTCCAATTCGTGGATTTGCGGTAACTTTGTCGATTGGTATTTTGACAACCTTGTTCACATGTGTGTGGTTGACCAAAGTATTGGTGGATTGGTATATGAACGGCAAAAACAAGAAAATTGGTTTTGTCAGTGGCAAGAAATAATAAGTGCAAAGGGGTAGTGTTATGAAACTGCATATTATGAAATTTCGCAAGGTGTCATACTTTGTTTCGGGTGCCTTGATTTTGTTGTCGGTGTTGTCACTGTTGGTGCGTGGGTTGAATTATGGTATTGACTTTTCGGGCGGTATCGCGATGGAGGTTAAGCCAGTTGTTCAGGGGTATGGCATTGAACAGATGCGTGAATCGTTGGCGGAATTTAAACCAGAATTACAGGCCGTCGATGGTGATGCGATTTTGATTCGACTGGGGCTGCCCAAGGGGGCGACCGATGCCGTACAAAATGAACGCGTCGCCCAGATTAAAAATATATTGGGGGATAATGTAGAATATTCACAGGTTCAGGTTGTCGGACCGAAAATCGGTGGGGAACTGGTTCGTGGCGGTATTTTGGCAATTCTGTTCGCGTTCGTTATGATGGCGATTTATGTTTGGATTCGGTATAAGGGGGGGTATGCCGTTGGGGCGTTTGTATCCTTGTTCTTGGACTTTGTGTTGATGTTTGGGTTCTTTTCCATTACAGGGTTGGAATTTAATCAGACGGCGATTGCGGTTATCTTGACCGGGATTGGGTATTCGATTAACGACAAAATTGTGAACTATGACCGAATCGACGAAAATGTAAAGAAGTATCATAAGATGCCGATGGGCGATTTGATTGATTTGTCGGTTAATGAAATGTTGCGTCGTACGATGCTGACCAGTGTTTCAACATTGTTGGCAATGATTGGATTGGCGATATTCGGTGGCCAGATGTTGCGCGAATTTGCCTATGCGATGGGATTCAGCGTAATTATGGGTACCTTTACCAGTATGTATGTTTCAAATATTATGTTGTATCACTTTAATTTGCGTGATTCAGACAACTAAATAATATGCGCGCGTGCGCCACGGGGGGACGGAATATGGGAATAAAAAAGTTTTTGATTTTTATGACAATGATTCTGGGGGTGGCGCACGGCGCATGTGCGGAAAGTTTGTTCTTTGAAGACGAGCCGGTTCAAGATGGTTTGCCGGTGTTTGAAGTATCAAAAACTTTTGCGGAAATTTATCAGAAATTAGACGATGTAAATTGGGCAGGTAAAAATCTGAATGTCGCAATTGAAAGTCTGGAAAATTTGAACCAGTCTGCGCATGTGGCGGCAACTGATGAACGGGTTGTGCTGGTATGGGGGGATGATATTATTGCGAATTTTCCACGGCCAGATGCGGGCGATTGGAACGGATTTGGTGAAATCACAACAGCGTTGATATTGAAAATGCGGGCGTATGATTCAAGTTTGCGCGCATTGTCGGAAAGTGAAATGTATCAAGCAGTAGTCGACAGTCTGATTCGCGGGGTTGATGAAAATGGTCGCTATATTTTTTCCAAGGCCGCAGAAATTGCCGAAGATGGGCGGTTGTTGACCAGTGTTGGTATCGAAGGTATGCGTGATGCGCGCGGGAATTTTCGGGTAAATGGTATCTATAAGGGGGCACCTGCGGATATGGCAGGGATTCGCGCCGGGGATTTAATCGAACAGATTAACGGGCGATATGTTGCGGAAATGTCGGATGCAGAATTGGATGCGGTTATGACTGGGTTTAATTCGGGAACTTCGAAAATTCATCTGCTGACACCGGGCGGAAACAAAGATGTCGTGTTGCGTCGTGCGACAATTGTTTTGGCGGATGCGGATGTTGTTCATCGGTCAGATCCGAATACAGGTGGGTTGTTAGAAATAATTGTTCACAAGGTGTCAGATGGGGCGGTTAGTATCGTCAACGAAGCGTTGGCGCGGTATCCAGATGTGTCGGGGATTGTACTGGATTTGCGTGTGGCGGGTGGTGATGATGAACGCGCGGCGGCAAAACTGGGTGGATTGTTTGTTGGGAAAAATCCAATTATGCGAATCGTTGAAACCGCATCGGACGAGGTCGAGG
Source organism: Candidatus Enterousia sp. (assembly GCA_045546195.1). Classification (GTDB taxonomy): domain Bacteria; phylum Pseudomonadota; class Alphaproteobacteria; order Rs-D84; family Rs-D84; genus Enterousia. The sequence continues at coordinate 88,679 of JAZQCH010000001.1, read as the reverse complement.
TTGTGCCCGGCGGGGATGCGGTGACGGATGCGCCGGTGGTTGTGTTGATGTCAGATCAGACGCGTGGCACCGCGGAAGCGTTGGTTGCGGCATTCTATGAAAATGCGCGCGGGGTATTGGTGGGAACGCCGACTGCGGGTTCCGCACGTATCGCATCGCGGATTGATTTAGATAATGGTGGGGCGTTGGAATTGCTGAATAAATCAATTAAAACAGGGCAGGGACGCAAAATTGATGGACGGGGGATTTTCCCGATTGTGTGTTTGTCGAATATCAGAACGAATCAGCAGCAAAATGCGTTTTTCTTGAACGTGATAAACAATGATTTTAATTCGCAGGACTTTAATAAAGACGCGTCGGTTGATGCGGATGCGATTCGACGTGGGTGCCCGGTGATAACAAATGGGGCGGACGAAGACGCGGTTGCGACGGCGGTATCGGTAAAGATTCTGACGGATAAAAAGGTGTATAACAGGCTGATTGCGGAATAATTTGTTTTTGGGGGTGTGGATATGTTTTTGACAGCAAATAATGAAATTAAATGGCGCAAGATGGGCATCGCGGCACTGGTGACAGGGGTGTTGGTGGCGTTGGGTATAATGTGGTTTGATAAGCCATTGTATTTGTTCCTGCGACAGTTTGATTGTCGGTTGTGGCATTGGTTTGGGTATGCGTTTGATGCCAAGGTTTGGATTTTTGGTGCGTTGATTGCTGTGTTGGTGTTTTGTATTAAAAAGTGTGTCAAAACAGATTGTAGTTTTTTAAAGTGTGCGAATCGATTAAATATTGGGGCGTTTATTCATAACTTTTTAATAAATATAAAAAACAACAATGCGTTCTTGATTTTGTGCAGTGTCGTTGGTGCGGGGGTGGTGGCCCGGGTGTTAAAGATTTTTATTGGACGTCAACGGCCTGTGTTTTTTGAGTCTTTGGAATTGACCGGGTTTTTCCCGCCACAATTAAAGTGGGAATTTAATTCAATGCCATCAGGACACACGACGGTCAGTTTTGCGGCGTTGGTTATGATTGGTATGTTGGCGCCAAAATATAAACCATTAACGTGGGGGTTGGCGATTGTGATTGGGGTGTCGCGGATTGCGGTTGGGGCACATTGGCCAAGTGATGTGATTTTTGGCGCATTTATTGGTATGGTTGTTGCTGATGTCGTAAAGTGGTATTTGTTAAAGAAATAAAAATCCCCCGATGGGGGATTTTTTATGGTATAATGAATTACTATGGCGAGAGATAGATATATTTCAGTTGGCAGAAAAGTAAATGGTTTTTCATTCGCAAATTTGGGGTTCTTTACGGGTTTTGCGGATGGTATTTATAATGCTGTTTATGCATTGGTGATTTTAGAGATTTTTAAGTCATCTGCGGTTGTGGGTGTTTATGTCGCAATTTATTCTGTGTTCTGTTTCTTGGTTGGGTTGTTCGCAAACGAAATTTTGCGTATGTTTTCCAAGGCACGCGTGTTCTATTTCGCCTTGCTGATGATGGCGGTGTGCTATGCGATGATGAGTTTTTCCATATTGCCGCGTACGTTTATTATTCTGGATTATACAACCGGGATTGCGATTACTTTGTCCAGTATGCTGATTCCGTTATTCATGTCTGATTTTTCGAAAAAGATTGGGATGGCGCGGCTGAATTCGCGGTATCATTTGTGGCTGAATGTTGGGGCCTTGTTCGCGCCAACGGTGGCGGTTTTTATCGCAAATCATTTTGGTAATCGGGCGGCGTTCTTTGGTTCGGCGGTGATGTATTTGATTGCGTGGACTGCGTTTAAGTATTTTAAAATTGTTCAAGAAGATAAGCAGGTGCGTGCGGTAAAACCAAACAGGACTGTGCGCGCGTTGTGGAAAAATACAATGGAATTTTTCCAGGTGCCGGGGATGATGCGGGCGTATTTGGTGAATTTTGGATACTATTCGTTGCGTGCGATGCGTGTGCTGTATGTGCCGATTTTGGTGATTGAAAATGGGTTTGACAAAGATGCGTTGGGGTGGGTGTTGACACTGGGGATTGTGCCGTATTTGTTGTTGAGTGAATTTATGGGGCGCGTTGTACGCAAGACAGGTAAAACCATTTGGATGGTGTTGGGATTTGGGTCGTTTGCGGTGTTGTCTGCGGCGGCGATGTTTGTGACTGGGGTGCCGTTGTTGGTGATATTTGTGGCGTGGCAGGTGTCGGGGGCATTGATGGAATCGGTGCATGATTTGTTGTTCTTTGATGGGACGACGGCGGCACAGCAGTCCAAGTATTATGGTGTGTTTAGAACCAGCGTGAATTTACCAAATGTTATTGCCCCAATGTTGGCGGCCGCGGTGATTTCGTTGTTTGGAACAACAGCGGCGGTTTGGACGGTGACGGTCTTTGTTGGGGCGTTTAGTTTGCTGGTCTTGGTCGAAAAGAAAAGATAATAAATTCGTTGATTTTTATGGGGTTTGTTTGTATGATTTTCCTAAGAAATAAAGGGGAAAAGTATGGCAAAAAAAGAAGCCGCCAAGGATAGTGGATTGTTCGCAAAAAATCCTGCGTTGGAATCTGCGTTGGCACAAATTCAAAAACAGTTTGGCAAGGAAGCCATCATGAAAATGGGTGATGGTTCGCAACAGAATATAGAGGCGATTTCATCAGGGTCGCTGGGGTTGGATATCGCGTTGGGAATCGGTGGGTATCCCAAAGGGCGCATCGTTGAAATCTATGGGCCGGAATCATCGGGTAAAACGACTTTGGCATTGCATGCGGTGGCGGAATCCCAGAAAAAGGGTGGAACGTGTGCGTATATTGATGCGGAAAATGCGTTGGACCCAAGTTATGCCAAGAAATTGGGTGTTGATGTTTCGAACCTGATTATTTCACAGCCAGATTCAGGTGAACAGGCGTTGGAAATCGCAGACACTTTGATTAAGTCGGGTGCGGTGGATGTTGTGGTTATCGATTCGGTGGCCGCATTGGTGCCACGCGCAGAATTAGAAGGGAATATCGGCGATTCGTTTGTTGGTACAACCGCACGTTTGATGAGCCAGAGTTTGAAAAAACTGGCGGGGTCGGTTTCGCGCAGTAATACGCTGCTTATCTTTATCAATCAGATTCGTATGAAAATTGGGGTTATGTTTGGTAATCCGGAAACAACATCCGGTGGTAATGCGTTAAAGTTCTATGCGTCGGTACGCCTGGATATCCGCCGTACAGGCCAGATTAAGGATAAAGAAAATATCATCGGAAATGAAACGCGTGTTAAGGTTGTAAAGAACAAGGTCGCGCCACCATTTCGTACAGTTGATTTCAAAATTATGTATGGCGAAGGTATTAGCCGCATCAGTGAAATCTTGGATATGGGTGTTAAATATGACCTGATTGAAAAGGCAGGCAGTTTCTATTCATATAACAGCGAACGTATGGGCCAGGGCGAAGCAAATGCACGTCAATGGCTGAAAGACCATCCAGAAGCGCAACAGGCATTGTTGGATAAAATTATGGCGCGTGCGTCCGGTATCGCCGAAGAGATGACAACCGGGCCAATCGATGATGATATGGATGACACAATGGGTGAAGTTGAAGAGTAAATTAAATCCCCGGTCTTTGTGGCTGGGGTAATTTGTAAATAGAAAATAAAAAAAGGACAGAATATGAATTTTCAACGTATGTGGGCGATGACAAAAATAATTGTTCAGGGACACATTTTAAACTGGTTCTGGCGACCACGCGCAAAGCGTCGCGCGGTACGCAGTGCGGTTATTGAACGCGTTATCCCAAAATATTTTGAGAGATATTTGCCAGCCGCCGCCGCAATCAAGGAAAGAAAAGTTGTTAATAACGATAAAAACGACAAGATTTTTACCCTGTGGTTACAGGGCGAAGAAAACGCCCCAGAATTAGTCAAGGCCTGTTTCCGCAGTGTACGCAGACATTGTAAGCAGGAATTGGTGGTGTTGGATGAAAAGACTGTGTTTGACTATATTTCTTTGCCCGAAGAAATTATGAAGAAACGCAAAGCAGGTAAAATTTCACATGCCCATTTCGCGGATATTTGTCGTGTGGAATTGCTGTATAATCATGGTGGGTATTGGCTGGATTCAACGGGGTTTGTGACAGCACCAATCCCAGACTGGATTGCAGATGAAGATTTCTTTGTGTATATGGCGGGGCAAAAGGTTGGCAGTCCATACAGTTATATGCAGAACTGTTTCATCCGTTCGCGCAAAGGGGCGTATCTGTTGGATGCGTGGCGGGCGATGATGTTGGAATATTGGAAAAATGAAAACGGGCCGTTTGATTACTTTATGCATCAGTTGTTGTTCAAAACAATGGTTATGAATGACCCGCGCGCAAAAAAACATTTTGAAAAAATGTTACATGTTGACCAGGACCCAACACATGCGCTGTGGTGGGATTGGCACGATAAACCATACGATGAAAAAAAGTTCAAGGAAGTGACCAGTGGCGCATTTTTCCAAAAGACAACGTATCATCAGGCGAAAAATCCAAAGCCAGGAACGGTGGCGGCGGAAATGCTGAAAATGTAAGGTAAGGGTGTCTTGATATGCCAGTTGTGTCGGTAATTATCCCTGTGTACAAGGTGGAAAAATATCTGAAAAGATGCCTGGACAGTTTGTTGGCGCAATCTTTTTCAGATTGGCAGGCGATTTGTGTTGATGACGGCAGTCCAGACAAATCGCCCAAGATATTGGATGAGTATGCCGCGCGCGATTCACGGTTCAAGGTTATTCACAAGAAAAACCAGGGCGTGTCATCGGCGCGAAATGATGGTATAAAAAACGCAGATGGGAAATATATTCATTTCTTGGATGCGGATGACTGGATTGATGCGGGATTCTATATGGCGATGGTTCAGGTCGCAGAAAAAACATCGGCCCAGATGGTTGTGGCGGGATTTGTTAGCGATAACAAGTACACTAAACCGATTGTGTATAAATCGGTGCAGGGGGCAAAAACTGTGGCTGAAAAAATGTGGCGGACATATGCGTTGACCGATTCGTATGTGTGGCGGTATTTGTTCAGAACAGATTTTGTTCAACAGAATAATTTGTGCTTTGATACAGGGTTGATTGCCCAAGAAGATACTTTGTTTGTGTTGGACGCAATTGAAAAGGCAAATGCTGTTGTGACTGTGCCGGGGGTTGCGTATCATTATATGTTTAATGAAAATTCTGCGCTGAATTCGCGTGATGTCGCACACAGGGCGCGTGTAAAGCAGCAGTATCAGATTGGCAAGCGATACAGAAAAGATTTCGCCAGAAAGCATAAAATTATGTATATGTGGCGGATGCGGAAAATAATAAACTTTTTCAGATAATCTAAAAAAAGGGGGCGAAATGCCGGCGATTTCAGTTGTTATTCCGATTTATAATGTCGAAAAGTATTTGCGCAGATGTCTGGAAAGTGTACAAAATCAGACATTTCAAGATTGGGAAGCGATTTGTGTTAATGATGGCAGCCCAGATAACAGTGCGGATATAGTGCGTGAATTTGCCGCACGCGATGCGCGATTTAAATTGGTTAACAAAGAAAATGGCGGATTGTCGGATGCGCGTAATGCCGGGATGGCGGTCGCAAGTGGTGAATACATTTTATATCTGGACAGTGATGATTTTATTCATCCCCAGACATTGGAAATCACGCATCATATGGCGGTGCGTGATGGTTCGGATATGGTGGCGTTCACATATGACAGAATTTATCGCCCACAGTTGATGGTACGGCATTACCTGAAAATGGATACGGATAATGTTGTGCCAAAACGGATAAATAAAAAATATAAACTGGATAAAATTCCGACAATTGTGACGGATGATGTGTTCGCATACGCGACTGAAAAAATGGTCAATGTGCCACGCAAAAAGAAAAAATGGATGATTAAGCATTGTCAGGTGTGGAAACATCTGTATAAAAAATCTTTGATAGCGGATATACCATATGTTAAGGGGATTTTGTTCGAAGATTTCCCATGGTGGAGTGAAGTTATGTTGCGCAATCCGCGTGTGACAATAACTAATTTGCCGTTGTATTTTTATGTGCCAAATTTTGGCGGAATCGTTTTGTCGGCCAAACAGTTAAAGATTATGAAAAGTCTGTGTGTGGGGTTGGCGCATGCGTGGACACAATATCAAAAATCGGCGACGCCGTATCAGATGAAAATGTGGTCTGAAAATTTTCAGTGGCACTTTATAAACAAGGCGTTTGGTAAAATAAAATATTTAGATGGCCAAGATGATGTTCAGGCCGCGCGCGAATGTTTTCGTGAACTGGAACGTATGGGGGTGTTGGACCGACCGCCGTTCGGTTGGGCAAAAAAACTGCGGGCACAGATTTGTGATTTTATTAAAACGTGCAGTGTAGAATAAAAAAAAGACCGCCGTTTGGCGGTCTGATTATTTTTCAAATTGTGATTTTTCAGGGAAACGTTCCGCCATAAATTTGGCGTTGTCACGCAGAATTGTTTCGTCTGAATCGTGTGCGTCATTGATACAGAATATCGGTGCGCGCAACAGGGCAGAACGGGCGCGGCCAGTATCTGTACACACAACAGGTGAATTTTTTATCCACGGTGAAAAGATTGTGTTGTATATAAAATTGCTGATTTTATGACGCGAATGTTTGCGTGCGCGTGAGTGGATAAATACCGCACGGCCATTGATTAAGTCGTATAAATTAAACAGCCAACGTTGGACTTCGTTATTTGTGCGAAATTTGTTGCGGATTTGTTTGTCGATAAATCCGTTAATAAGTGGATGGTTGCGACATTCAATCCAACTGGATTTTATGTATGGGTCAATGCCGTGTGATGGGCGGTATTTATAGACCGATTTTTTAAATACTTTTTCAATAAACTGTGCCGATAATATCAGTGTTTGGTTGTATTCGTCAACACGCGACATCCATGTGCCGATATTGCGGGAACGATGGGCGTGGTTGCTGAATAAAACACGGGCGCGACCGCGGGAATCATAAAAGAAATCGGGCGTTAGCGGGCGATTGAAAAACATGTCGTCGTTCATCAATAAAAAGTGTTCAGATAAGCCTGGTATGTTCGGAATACACATTTCAATCGCAGTGGCGTTAAATGTTGGTAATGCGTCATGCGGTATTATTTGTTCGTGCGGAACAATCGTAATTTTTGGATGTTTGGTGTTTAACCAACGTGGTACCTGGTTAAAGCCAGTTATGATATAGATGTGATTGACCCAGGGGGCAAATTTATCAACGCTGCGTAACGAATACAGAAATTCGCCGTTGTCACGCCAGCGGGCCTCAATCGCGGCATCGCGATAGACAGGGCGTTCGCCCTTGACGATTTCCAGCCATTTGTCTTTTTCGGCGCGCCATTTTTTGTCGCTGTCATCAACCCACAGGTACACAATGTCTATTTTCATGTCTGGTGCCATAATTATACCCCTGATTTTTGAAAACGGTTTGGAATTTTTACAACACGTTTTATCCCCAGCATGCCGGGTTTGTCCCACGCATAGATTGGGCGGAAAATACGCTGCATAACGCGGGCAATCCGTAGCCATCGTTCGCCATGCGCGGGGCGATTCGTGACATCGTTTATTGTGCCGTTGCCACGACGCTTTAAATGATTTACCCAGTCGGGGCCACGGGATGCGGCCTTGGCCACCAGCATGTCCATATCAACCGCGCCAAAATGTAACAGATATAAATTCGGGTCAATGTGGAAATTGTGGCCGTTTATGCTGTGAAAGCCAGAACCCCAGCGGACAGGACGATTGATTATGACGGGTTTGGTATAACGCGTGGATAACAGGGCGTATGTGCGCTGGGATAAAAATGGTTTTGATGGGTCCAATGGTTTTTCGTGCGTCAGGTGTTGCCCCACATCCAACCCCAGCCCAGAAAGCGTTGTGTGAATTTTCGTGTTTGACAGATATTCTGCCAGTGATGTGTTCAAGGCAGGGTCAACAATCAAAAATTCGTCGCAATCACACCCGATTACAATATCGTATTTTTTGAACAGTTCGGATGCCAAATCAGACATCTTGCCAATGCGGTATTTGTCGCCGGCACTGCGTGACATGTCGGTGTGGGGCAGTTTTGTTATATGCGCCGCACCCGCGTTTTCAGGGATGTCTTGGTCGGTGCCATCCAAATAGATGTATAAATTTTCAGTGCCAATTTCGTGACCATAGTATTCAATCCAACGGGACAGAAAAAATGTGTCGTTTCGTGCCATTGTGATGGCGGCAATTCGTTTGTTCGTGGTGTTTTTCATAGGCGTCCTGATAGTAATTTTTTTGTTGTATGTTTGATGTGTCGGAACATTATCTTAATTGGATTTTTTGTCAGTAACCATTTTATATATTTTGTGCCGTACTGTTGCCGGGCGGATATGGTAATCGCAATGCGCGCATCATCATCAATATGATTTAATACATATAAAATTTGACGCCCCAGTGAACCGTTGTGACGCGTAAAGGAAAGTTTCTTGATAAATGGCATCCGTGCGCGGTACAGTTTTTTGACATGGTTATATATGCCACGGTTTTTTACCGTGTACAGACATGCCCAGGTTAAATTATGTGCGGTTATCGCCCGTGACAGACCGTGTTCATATTCGCGTGTGATTAGCCCCTTGGATTCAAGTTTTTTGACCGCGCGTATAAAATTGTCGTACCAGTCGGTTAAAAACACGCTGGGGCGCAGACCGATAAACCAAGACTGAATATGTGGATGGTCGGGTTTTGGGTTCTTGACCATGCCAAAGGCGTCGGTGCCCATATTTTCCATGCGTTCCAGATATGGCGTAATATCGTACAGGGGGCCGTACACAGAATCGTTTACCATATAAACAAAATCATAATCGGCCAGGGTCAGATTTTCAGTCGCCCAAATGTATGCCCGTTTATAAGAACCAAAATCATATTCGCCGTGACGTACACCGTGCGCATACAATGTGATTTTATCCAGTTTTTTTAGTTCGGATTTTGGACAGTCTGAATCCATAAATACAACAACATCGCCCAGATTGTTCAGTGCCCGAACATAATAAATCAAGGCAGAATCAATTTTGCCGTTTTTGTCATAGCCAGCAAATAAAAATAAACGCTTTGGTTTCATATCTTATAATGTACACGGTTTTTATTGGATTTGCAACTAATCACTTTATAACCAAAAAGAACACGCCACAATTGTGGCGTGTGGTTTATTCTTCGATGTGTTTCTTTAACTTTTTACGTGTGTTGCTGTCCAGTTCCCGTTTGCGCAGACGGATGGTGGCGGGTGTGACCTCTACCAATTCATCGTCCAGGATATAGGACAGCGCTTCTTCTAAGGAAATGCGACGCGGTGGGGCCAGGAATAACTTTTCATCCGCCGTAACGGAACGCATGTTGGTTAATTCTTTGCCCTTGACCGGGTTGACTTCCAGGTCGTTTTCTTTGCTGTGTTCGCCGATAATCATGCCGGAATAAACCTCGGTTTGTGGGTCGATGAACAATGTTCCGCGTGGCTGCAGGTTAAACAGCGCGTATGTTGCGGCATTTCCTTTTTCCATAGATACCAAAACGCCCGGGCGATATTGCTGGATTGGACCGCGATATAAATCGTATTTATCAAATACGCGGTTCATAATACCTGTGCCACGTGTGTCGGTGCGAAATTCAGACAGATAACCAATCAGTCCACGTGATGGGGCGGAAAATACAATGCGGGTTTTGCCGGCGCCAGACGCCTTCATTTCAGATATTGTGGCCTTGCGCTTGGTCATTTTTTCAATAACAACACCGGAAAATTCGTCGTCTACGTCGATTACTACATCTTCGATTGGTTCCAGGCGATTGCCGTTTTCGTCCATTTGCATTACCACACGTGGACGTGATACGGACAGTTCGAAACCTTCGCGACGCATTGTTTCAATTAAAATCCCCAGTTGTAATTCACCACGGCCGGAAACTTCGAATGCTTCGTTATTTTCGCTTTGTTCAACGCGCAGGGCGATGTTTGTTTCGGCTTCTTTGAACAGGCGTTCGCCAATCATGCGTGATGTTAATTTCTTGCCACTTTTGCCCGCCAATGGTGATGTGTTCACAAAAAATGTCATCGTCAGGGTTGGTGGGTCAATTGGCATGGCCGGGATTGGTTCGGTGACAGATAAATCACACAGGGTGTCCGCCACGGTGGCCTTGCTGAAACCCGCAACCACAACAATGTCGCCGGCAGATGCGGTGTCGCGTGAAACCTTTTCTACGCCGCGGTGTTCAATGATTTTTGTGATTTTTGCGTTTTCGATAAATTCGCCGTTGCGGTTAATGGCCTTGACCGATTGACCAACGCGAACAGTGCCGGATTCAATTTTACCGGTTAAAATACGACCAACATATGGGTCTGCTTCCAGTGTTGTTGCCAACATTGTAAATGGGGCGTCCAATTGACAGCGTGCGCCATTACAGTCAGGGGCCGGGACGTGGTCAACAATTAACTGGAACAGTGGGGTTAAATCTTTGCGTTCGTCGTTCAAATCGCGTACCGCCCAACCATCACGGCCAACAGAATACAGGTATGGGAAATCCAATTGGGAATCCGTTGCACCCAGTTTGTCAAACAGGTCGAATGTTTCGGATAAAACTTCGTCTGGGCGGGCGTCAGAACGGTCAACCTTGTTAATACAAACAATTGGACGCAACCCCAGTTTCAGGGCCTTGGATAATACGAATTTGGTTTGGGGCAGGGGACCTTCGGCACTGTCAACCAACAGAACAACGCCGTCAACCATGGATAAGATACGTTCAACTTCGCCACCAAAGTCGGCGTGGCCCGGTGTGTCAACGATATTGATTTTGTATTCGCCCCACTGAATTGATGTGGGTTTGGCGGAAATGGTAATGCCGCGTTCGCGTTCGATGTCACCGCTGTCCATTACGCGTTCGTCAACGCGTTCGTTTTCGCGGAAAGTGCCCGCCTGTTTTAACATGTTGTCAACCAGGGTCGTTTTACCATGGTCAACGTGTGCAATAATTGCGATATTGCGAATCTTCATCTGTTTGCCCCATATTTTTTAGTTTTTCCGATATAGGTTATACCTATTTATATGAATTTTCAACTTTTTTATGTCGAAATATTGACATTTATGTTGTTTTGTCTATGTGTGTTTGTGGGCGTGACGCGAAATGTTTGGATTTGGCGAAACGGCTTTTGTGTGGTATAATTTATTGTTGTTAAACAAAGGAATTAAAATGACTGACTATGATGCAACTTTACAAGAATTTTTTAGTGATGTTTTGTTGTTTTTAGAAAGACGAAAGCAGCGCGCCAAGGATGAGGATGAACAAAAATGCATTATTGACGCAATCGCAGAGGTTCAGACAATTGCCCGGAATCCGGTTAAGTATGCGGATTATGCTGTGCGTGTAAAGGATGGACTGGAACGACCAAGCCTGGTCGATGCGTTTATGCCAACACCCCATGATAACAGCGCATATTTGATTTATTCAAAGGTGCTGTGGAATATGGGAAAATTACACAGCCAGTTCGACTGGGAACGCGCCGAAGCGCAAAAGGTTCTGTTGAATGCGCGCAAGCAGATGCAATATAAAAATTCAACAAATATATTAAAGGATTTGTATTTCCCGTTTGTCAGTCCAGAACGCTATGGGGTAAAAAAGGATTCAAAGACGCGTTAAGAAAAAAGAGCAGGCGATAAAATTTATCGCCTGTTTTTTTATTTAATTTGTGATAAAATATAACTGCTATGGCAGGAAATAATTCAAGTAAATTTTTGCCCGATAGTATTTCGGGTATGTTAAAGGCTTTGATGGCGCGCGTGTTTGGTGCGCTGGTGTTTGTGTTGGGCGCGTGGGCGGTTTTTGCGCTGGTATTTTACAATCCGTATTTATCTGGATTTGGTACAGCGGGGACCTTTGGGGACCAGTCTGTGATGGGGTATGTTGTTGGGTTGGTAAAGTATGCGGTCGGAACTGTGCCGGGGCTGTTTGTGTTTATGTGTGTGGCGCGGTGGGGTTTTATGCGGATGATTGCGCTGAGTGGTGATGGCGTGCCAGAATATAATTTTCTGCGTGGGTTTATCGCAGTGTGTTTTGGGGCGGCGGCATTTGGACTGATTTTGCCGGCGCGTGCGTTTGGTGGAATTTTTGGGGCAATTGTCGCAAATGACCTGGGGGCGATTATGGGTGGGGGTGCCCTGGTCGTGGGGATTTTGTGTATGGTTGTCTTTTTCTGGATGGGGGGCAGTTTATTACACATTAAATGGGCACATGTGCGTGGCGCGTTGCGTATTGCGTGGCGTACAATTCGTGCGATTGGTGCTGCGTTCCATTTAACAGGGCCTGTTGCCGCAGAAGAATTGTTAGAAGAGTCAGACGACACAGAGGGACCAGAGGAAGAAACAGCAGAAGAAGAGGACGTGTCACAGAAAAAACGTCGTGGATTGTTGTCACGTCGTGCACCGAAAAAGGCGGTTGCGGCCGCGCCGGTTGCGGTGGCGGCGGCGCCAAAACGTGCGCGTGCGGCATCACAATATCAATTGCCAGACCCAAAATTATTGGAAAAATCGCTGTTTAGCAAGTGTTCTGTGACGCCGGAATTAAAGCAAAATGCACGAAATATGGAAACGCACTTTGCGGAATATGGTGTCTTTGGTCGGGTTATGGGGATTAAACCGGGACCGATTGTGACGCTGTATGAATTCGAGCCTGATACCGGTATGCGTATCGCAGATATTACCAAAACGGTCAAGGATATGACACGCGCCATGGCGACCGAGAATATTCGTATCGCCCATATCCCCAGTACCAGTTATATTGGTGTCGAAATGGTAAATGTGACGCGTCAGACCGTGCGTTATCGCAGTTTGATGGAATCTGATACTTTTGTGGACACTAAATATAAAATTCCATTGGCGTTGGGGGTGAATATTGGCGGTAATCCAATGTACTTTGATTTGGCAAAAATGCCGCACATGTTAATCGCAGGGCGTACAGGTTCGGGTAAGTCTGTATTTGTTCAGTCGATTATTACATCAATTGTGTATCACTTTACACCCGATAAGTGTAAGTTGATGATTATTGACCCCAAGGGGGTGGACTTTGGGTTCTGGGATGATATTCCACATCTGATTACGCCGATTGTAAAGTTAGACCCGGCGGCGGCGGTTAACGCACTGAAATGGGCGGTGCGCGAAATGGAAGAACGTTATAAGCAATTACAGGTTCTGAACGCACGCAATATCGAAAGTTATAATGAAATCGCGGCTGAAAAACGTGCGGCGGGCGAAAAAATGACCAAGCAAGTCGCCGTGGGTACAGACCCAGAAACCGGTGAATTATTATTTGAAACCCAGGAAATAGATTTGTCGGATATTCCATATATCGTCATTGTTATTGACGAGGTGGCGGACCTGATGAGCCTGGCGCGCAAGGATGTAGAGGCCTGTGTTCAGCGTATCGCGCAAAAGGCGCGTGCGGCGGGTATTCACCTGGTGATGGCGACACAAAGACCAGACGCAACGACGATTACCGGTGTGATTAAGGCGAATTTCCCAACGCGTGTATCGTTCCAGGCGCGCAGTCGTATCGACAGTGTGACATGTCTGGGCGAAGGTGGCGCGGAACAATTGTTGGCGTGTGGTGATATGCTGTTTAGCGAGGCGGGACGCGTTCCGGTGCGCATACACGGTGCGTTTATTGATGATAATGAATTAACGCGAATTGGTGATTTTCTGCGTTCACAGGGTGCGCCGGAATATGTTGATGGTGTGACGGACGAAGCCGGCGAAGGCGGTGTGGCAGATATGGCCGGTATTCCCGGCGCAATACCGGGCGGTGGCGCGTCGGATAAAGAAGCCGACCTGTATGAACGCGCCAAAGAATGTGTTATTCGTGATAAAAAGCCAACCATTTCATATATTCAGCGTCGTTTGCAGATTGGCTATAACAAGGCCGCGGGCTTTATGGAACGCATGGAACAGGATGGGATTGTGTCTGCGCCGGATGCGAACAACAAGAGGCATATATTATAAAAATCCCGCCATTTGGCGGGCTTTTTAGTGATTAGTGTAAGTGGCTAGTGGTTAGTGGCGGTGTGCGGCGAATGCCGCACATTATAGTGTCATCACTTACTGCTTACACTAACCACTTGTACTTATATAATCTTTCTATTTATCTAAAAATTTATCTTTTATATATTCCTTTTTTGTGTTAAAATTAAAGCCAAGAGAGAATATGAAGTTGTTTAAGCGATTTTTATTGCTGGCTTTGTGCGCAATTCCAACGTTTGCGCAGGGGCAAATCGCAACCACCGCAGGCAGTAATTTAACTGCATGGAACGGAAATTCAGGGTCAACCAATAACAATAACTGGAATCAGTTGATGAATAATCGCACACTGGCGTCGGGTGGTGGAACGGGGGCGGTGGCTGATTTTGGGAACTGTAATTCGTTGATTTTGCGGTGCGCCCAGCCAAAGTGTGCCGGATGTACAACCATTGATATTGCGCGTCCGATTGTGACGGGTTGTGTGAACAGTAATGCGTCATGTAAAAAATATGGTGACGATTTAATCGAATTTATTTCGGCCCAGATGGTGTCAAACGCGAACAGCAAGGCGCAACAGGCGGAAATTGCGGCGCAGCAAATGGCGGCCCAGGCGGCGGCCGCGCAAAGTAATGCGCAATTACAGCAGATGCAGTCGCAGATGCAACAAATGCAATATGAAATGCAACAGCAAAACGCCCAACAAATGGCCCAGATGCAGGCCGCATTGGATGAACAAAAGGCATTGACGGCCGCGGCGATGGAACAGGCCGCCAAACAGCCCGAGGTGTCTGCACCCGTGGCGTCGGGAAATGGTGCGTTGACCGATGATATGATTGCGGCGGCGGAACGTGGGGTGGATGCTGATATTTTGGCGCGCAAACAGATTTCAGGTCAGATTTTATCGAAAATTGAAAATGCCGAGGTTGCCCTGAAAAAATTAAAGGGCACAATGGATACGGCGTTCACATATGCGAAATGCGATGCGCGTGGAAATAACTGTGCGGGACCAAAGCGTGTTAAAATGTTCAAAGAAAAGGCACATGCGTTCTTTGAACCCTATGATGAAATCGTGGACGAAGCGTACGAAGCATTAGAGATGGCGTTGGCGGTTGGCGTGGATGTGTCCGATGTTATTATGATGTTAAGTGGTGGATGTAACCAGTGGGGAAAATTTTTGTGTACGGGTGATAACAAGGGGGTACATACGGCCGCCACATATAATTCAGATACCTGTAAAAATGGACGATCGGTTAAATATGGTACGGTCAAAGGTGGTCAGGAATGTTCGGTTGGTATGGCGGTGCCACCCCAGGATGATAATCGCTGTACGGTGACCCAATTAATTGGTGGCGCGGGCGATAATGACGAAGTGTTGCGTGAGTGGTTGGATGAAAACTGGGAAGGTGACCGCCTGGTGCGTGTTGGGTGCGCGACATCGGCATTGGAATCAATTGCGATATTTGGACGCCGCAGCAGTAAGCGGGGCGCAACATTGGACCTGGATACATTGGAACGTATTATTTTACAAGACGCACCGGATTATGTTGGAACAAACAAGTATTCAACCGGCGCAGAAGACGCAAAAATAGACAGATTAAAGTATTGTGCGTTGACACCGACGGGGTATCAGAATTTGTTGACCGCAGTACAGTCCAAGAAAATGCCAAAAACGGTTTGCGTTTCGAACGAGCAGTTGGCATATGACGCCAAGTATAAGGGCTGGGTTAAATTTATTGATGGAACGGGTTTAAATCCAGATAATAAACGTACAGGATTGTCCAAGGCGGATTGTGTGGATACTTCGGTTTATGGCAAGTATGTTAAAAGCGTGGATTCAAGATGTGGCTTACAGTGGGATGATGAAACATATTGTACACTGACGGGCCCCTGTGTTTATGCCGATAATGATGTGTGGGCAGAGGGAAAGTGGGCCGAGGCGCAGGCAAAAAAGAATTCTGATAATAGCGCCAAAATGAACGCAGAAGAGTATCAAAAGCGGTTGGACTGGTGTATTGAAAGAGATGGCCGCTTGAATAATGCTTGGCAGTGTTTATGTGATGATGTGATTATGACAGCTGATAGTCATATCTGTAAAGATGGAAAAATTGGCAATAAAAAATAAATGAAAACGTTGAAAAATATTTTTATTGTGTTGTTGGTTTTGCTGGTGTGTGCGTTGCCGGCGTTTGCCGATAATGGGTGTGAAAATGACGACAATGATGCGATTGTGGCGGAATTGGCGTTGTGTTCCACACACGCATATAATATTGCTGAAACAGAAAATCCAACGGGCGCGGATAAAGAGTTAATGCGTGATGTTATCGCAATGAAAACAACACTGATTACGCAACAGATGTATCGGCAATATGAACAGATGGAATCTATGTTGCGACGGCTAAAGACCCAATTGGAAAAGGCGGTGTTGACCACAGGGCTGGAAGCCAAGGGTGCATCGTCGTCGGGTTCGTCTTCGTCATCGGGCGGTTCGTCGTTTAAGTCGGACGACAGAAATATTCATTTGTATGGGGCAAAAAATTGTAACGAAGAATTGTTGCCAAGTGATGTTATGAAGTGTTTGAATAATAATATGAATACAATATCAAATGCGACGGGTAATGCCGATGATGTTAGTTTAGAGGCCGCCAAGCAATTGGCAAACGATTTTACATTGTTAAAGAATACAGCACCGACCAAGGCGGAGTGTAATTATTCAACAGAGAAAGATTCTGATAAGACAGAATGTCTGGAACCGAAACAGATACGCAAAAAGACAAATTTCCAGACGTGTTTTGATAATATGCGTTCGTGTCTGCGTACCAAGACATATGAATTGTCGCAATCGGACAAGAAGCAAAACAAGGATTAGTAAAACACCCGCCATTGGCGGGTGCTTTTTTATTTTTGGTTTTCGTTTCTAATGCGGTATAACAAATTGAACATCTGGGTTGTGTTGTCGGATGTTTTTATGTTGCCAAATGCGCGTTTGTTCGCCATGTCCATCAATTGAAAGAATTTTGGGGACAGCATATGTGTAAATGTTTGAACGATTTCGCGTTGGTGACTGTCAATCGCACGGCCAACATTGTATTTGGTTTCGGCCGAAATAACTGTGCGTGGGCCCGTTTCACCATCCAGTATTGTTCCGCGCTGTAAATAGACGCGCCCCGGTTTTTTGTTTGTCTGATTAGTGTTTGGAATTTTGGCCGGTGCGCCGCGTTCGGCCGATATAACCAATGTGTATGGGTATTCGGCCAGGCCGCGTTTCGTAAATTTGTACATCAGGTGGCCGTTGCTGTGTGATACATCAACGATTGTTTTGCGGTCGGTGATAAATGCGGTGGCGATATCATAGATTTCGCGAATTGTGCATTTCTGTGGCATTTTGAATCCTTTTGTATTGTTAATTTAATTGTAGGACAAAAAATGTAAATGTCAATAGCGGGTGTTTCGACTGGGATTATTTTCTTGGTGCGGGGACGGGATTTTTGTCGTAATATTTTATAAAAAGGGGATTTTTATGAAAGGGATTATTTTAGCCGGGGGCAGTGGGTCGCGCCTGTATCCGATGACTCAGATGATATCTAAGCAGTTGTTGCCTGTGTATGACAAGCCGATGATTTATTATCCTTTGTCCACGTTGATGCAGTTTGGAATCCGGGATGTGCTGATTATTTCAACGCCTGTGGATACGCCGAATATTGAAAAACTGTTCGGGGATGGGGCGCAATTGGGGATGAATATTCAATATGCCGTGCAAGATGCGCCGCGCGGTATTGCCCAGGCGTTCACCATTGGGGCGGACTTTATCGGTGCGGATGATGTGTGTTTGATATTGGGGGATAATATATTCTATATGGGGGGACAATTGCCGGATTTCGTGCGTATAGCGCGGGAAAATGCGGGCGTGCGCGCAACGATTTTTGCGTATCATGTGTCCGACCCAGAACGATTCGGTGTTGTCGAATTTGATGAAAATTTCAATGCCGTTTCAATCGAAGAAAAACCAAAAAATCCAAAGTCAAATTATGCGTCGGTGGGGCTTTATTTTTATCCCGCCGATGTGGTAGAATATGCCCGTGGGTTAAAGCCGTCGGCGCGTGGCGAATACGAGATTACTGATTTGAATAATATCTATTTGGCCCAGGGGCGCATGTCGGTTGTGCCAATGCGACGGGGAAATGCGTGGTTGGATGCGGGAACGCCGGACAGCCTGATGGAATCGGGGCAATTTGTTCAGATTATTGAAAAGCGTCAGGGGTTGAAAATTGCCTGTGTCGAAGAAATCGCATATGCCCAGGGGTTTATTGATGACGCGCAAATGCGCGCATTGATAGATGCGTTGCGACCCGGAACATATCGGGATTATTTGGAAAAAGTATATAGGGAAAAACATGAAATTTACTAAGACTGAAATTGATGGTGTTGTTATCGTTGAACCACATGTGTTCGCGGATGCGCGTGGGTATTTTATGGAAACATATAATGCGGATGAATTTGCGGCAAACGGTATTCCAAATGTCTTTGTCCAGGATAATCAATCAATGTCATCATATGGTGTGGTGCGCGGTTTACATTGTCAAACGGGTGCGCATGCCCAGGCAAAATTGGTGCGGGTGTTACAGGGAACTGTGTTAGATGTGGCGGTTGACGTGCGCCCTGGGTCGCCGACATTTGGACGACATGTGGCGGTGGAATTAAGTGCGGAAAATAAACGGCAATTATTCATACCGCGTGGATTTTTACATGGGTTTTCGGTGCTGTCGGATGTGGCGGTGTTTGCGTACAAGTGTGATAATCTGTATGCGCCGGGTGCAGAATTGGGCGTGCGGTTTGATGACCCAGATATCGGTGTTGACTGGAAAATACCGGCGGACAAAATCATAGTGTCGGACAAAGATAAAAAGCATGGGGGACTAAAAGATGCATTTGATAACGGGCTGTAATGGGCAATTGGGGCGCGAATTAGTCGCGCGGTTGCCAGATGCGATTGCGGTGGACCGTGATGCGCTGGATATTACAGATGCGGTGGCTGTGCGTGATTTTGTGCGCGAAAATAATATTGATGTGATTATAAACTGTGCGGCGTACACCGCGGTGGATGCAGCCGAAGATGATGTGGATTTGGCGACAAAAATCAATGTTGATGGGGTGCGAAACCTGGCGCAAACAGGTGCCAAGATTATTCATATTTCCACAGATTATGTGTTCGATGGTACTGGGCATCGCCCATACGCACCAGATGACGAAACAAATCCGGTGTCGGTATATGGAAAAACTAAGCGGGCAGGGGAATTGGTGGCGTTGGAAAATGCGCCCGTGGCGATTGTTATTCGTACGGCGTGGTTGTACAGTGCGCATGGGAATAACTTTGTAAAGACTATGCGGCGATTGGGGGCGGAAAAAGATTCAATCAATGTTGTCGCAGACCAGATTGGCAGTCCGACATTTGCGGGGGACCTGGCGGATGCAATTGTTCAAATTATTCCACAGATGACGCGTGAAAATTCCGGTATATATCACTTTACAAACGAAGGTGTGTGTTCGTGGTATGATTTTGCCTGTGAAATTATGGATATGTCGGGGCGGGGGTGTCGGGTTAATCCGATAAAATCGCATCAATATCCAACGCGTGCAGTGCGGCCGTTTTATAGTGTGCTGGACAAAGACAAGATAAAAAATGTATTCGGTGTTGAAATTGAACATTGGAAAAAGGGGTTGGAAAAATGTATAAAACAATTTTAATCACAGGTGGGGCCGGTTTTATTGGGTCGAACTTTGTGCCGTATTTTTGTGAAAAATATCCGGAATATAAAATTATAAATTTGGATAAACTGACATATGCGGGGAATTTAGAAAATCTGCGGTCGTGTGAAAATATGCCGAACTATTCATTTGTTCAGGGGGATATTTGTGATGCGGATTTGGTTGAAAAACTGTTCTGTGAAAATGATGTGCGTGGTGTGATTCACTTTGCGGCGGAAAGTCATGTGGACAATTCAATCACGGGCCCGCGCGCGTTTATAAATACTAATATTATTGGAACTTTTAATTTGCTGGATGCGGCGCGGCGACATTGGATGGATGCGCCGGGGCGTGTTAAACCAGGTTACGCGGATGCGCGTTTCCATCATATTTCCACAGACGAAGTGTATGGGGCACTGGGGGCGACGGGTGAATTTCGCGAAGATACGCCGTATGCACCAAACAGTCCGTATTCAGCGTCCAAGGCATCGTCTGATTTCCTGGTGCGGGCGTATCATCATACATATGGGATGAATACAACAACATCGAACTGTTCAAATAACTATGGGCCAAAGCAACACGATGAAAAACTGATTCCACATATTATTTCGTGTGCGCTGGCGGGAAAGCCGTTGCCGATTTATGGACGTGGGGAAAATGTGCGGGACTGGCTGTATGTGATGGACCATTGTCGGGCGATTGATTTGATTTTTCATCAAGGGCGCGCGGGCGAAACATATAATGTTGGCGGGCATAATGAACGCAATAATATTACGATTGTTAAAACCATCTGTTCAATTCTGGATGAATTGCGTCCGCGGGCGGATGGAAAAAAATATGAATCGCAGATTGAATTTGTCTCAGACCGGGCAGGGCATGATTTTAGATATGCGATTGATGCGGGCAAGCTGGAACAGGAACTGGGGTGGCGCGCGATTGAGACATTTGATACAGGTATTGTGAAAACTGTAAAATGGTATCTGGACAGGTAAGTTGTCCCCACGCGTGCGTGGGGATTTTTTGTCTTTGCGATGTGGCGGATTTGTGGTATAATTTGGCATAAAAGGAGTTGTTGATTATGAAAAAATCTTTATCAGTTTTTGTTGGTTTGTTGGTGGCATTGGGTGCCGTTTCGGCAGATGCAGCCACAAATTGGGGTACACGCGCAGGGTCCAGTGCCGATTTGTCAAGTGCACCGGCCACACGTACACGCGAAAAAATTAACTATGAAAAATATCAGACGCGTACGCTGACCAAAACGTATGAATCCAAAGATGCGGGCGATTTGTATTACAGCCAGCCACAAAATCGCAGTGCACTGTATAAACAGTACGAAGGGGCAAATTCTTCGTCCGCACGCGCAAGCAAGACAACACAGCGTACAACACGTTCTGAGAAAATTGTGAACAAAATGCGCCGTAAATATTTCTTGGCACATCCGTTCTATCAGCCGCTGGGCGGGATGTTCGGGTCGCATACTGATTTTTCGTACAATATGAATTCGTATGATTTTACAATTAATCAGACGGTGCCAGTATGGAACAGTACAGCAGGTGAATATCAGAACCTGTTAAATGGTTTGGGTGGTAAATGGGATATGACTGGGTTTTCAATCAAAGAAGATTTCAGTTATGGTATCACAGACCGTATCGCGGTTTTGGGTATGTTGCAGTATGATGTTAACGAATATAAATTCGAATGGGATGATAATTCGCCAGATGACAAAATGGACGAAGATGGTTTGAACCTGTATGGTTTGGGCGCACAATGGCGTTTTGTTGACACCGATCAATGGATTGCCACGGCAAGCGCATATTTCCAGCATCAAAAGGATATTGCCAATAATTATCTGATTGATTTAAAGGCGGGATACAAAGTGTCGAAATCCACAATCTATGGTTTGGTGCGTGGTTGGTATGTTGATTTTGAAGGAAATTCATATGGAAACGGCGTTGAAGGCACAGATCAGTATGGTAATTCAGCGTTGACATATATCCCATACCAGGTTGGTGACAGCAGCGCGATGTATATCGAAGGCGGTTTGGGTGTATTCAGTGTGCTGAACGAAGATTGGACGCTGAATGTAGAAGCAATCTTTGGTGACTATGATTGGCACAACCAGGGCAGCATCAAGGGCGCAATTGGTTGGCAACCAAATGATTGGTTCGCATTGAATCTGTATGCCAAGATGGCGTTCTATGACAGCGCAGACGGTAAAGATTTAGATTTGTATTGGATGGAACCAAATGTTAAAGCCCAGGCACCAGATGGTGCGGAATTTTATCTGGATTCTTTGACCAAGATTGGCACGGTTGAATTAGACAACTATGCGGAAACAAAAATTGGTCTGCAGGTAATGTTCCAGTTCTGATGTTCTGATTGAACTGCCCCCAGGTGTTCTGGGGGCGGTGTGTTTATATTTTGTATTTTAGGGAGAGAGATACTATGCGTAAGTTTTTTTCAATTATGGCTTTGTTGGGGGTGATGGTGGTGCCATCGTTCGCGCGCGCAAATGATTTGACAACCGATACATCGGACCCGCTGTTTTTACAGGGCATAGAAGAAATTTTATCAACATCGTCGATTTCGTACTGGGACCATATCCTGCGTATGGGACAGTCTGTGTCGTATGGTATGAACAATCGGTTGGCAATTGGCGCAAATGTTCATTACCAGCATGACTTTAACGGCCCCGAAGATGGATTTTCCGCAATTGATTTAGGTGGTGTGTATCGTATGGGTAATGCCGACGATAATGATGCGCGTATTATTTCAGATGTCTTGTTCGGATTTAAATTCGGGGGCAGTCATCGTGTGCGTACCCCAGACTATGCGGATTCAACATACTATGTTGGGTTGCGTATGGGGCGTCAATGGGCAGGTATGACATTGGCCGCAACAGTTAAATCAACATGGGTGTTTGATGATGAACGGGGGATTGCGTTCTTGGACTTTTCGCCAGAATCCTATTTCCGTATTGCACCCGATTGGCGTATTGGGGCGGGGCTGACCATACGCAAGGCAACCCACAAAGACCCAATAGATGGTACCGATTATGACCAAGAATGGTTACATATGAAATTGGTTCGTCAGTATGGTCGCACACAATATGTGGGGCATGTGGACTATGAATTTGAATCAGATGATGCACAGGTAGGATTCAAGATAAATATCTTATTCTAAAAAATAAAAGATAATGGCATATCTAAAGCGAATTGTGGGTGTCTCATGTAGCGTCTGTACACTACGACACCCACAATTCGTTTATCTATACCATTATCTTTTATTTTTTACCAAGCAAGGGGCCGGGTAGGGTTGATTTTAATTGACAATAATTTATTTTGTGTTAATTTTATGATGTTATGTCAGATAAAATAATTTTTGTTTTTCCCGGGCAAGGTGCGCAATACGTTGGTATGGGCGCAGATTTGTTTCGTGATTTTGTGGCGGCGCGATATATTTTTGAACAGGTGTCTGATATCGCAAAGCGCGATATGGCCAAGATTTGTTTTAGTGGGGGACAGGCGGAACTGAATATGCCTGAAAATACATCGTTGGCAACATTTGCGCATTCGGTCGCGATTGCAAATATCATAGAAAGTGAATTTGGTATGCCGCTGTGGACAATCGGATACGCAATGGCGGGTCATTCAATGGGGCAATATTCTGCGTTGAACTGTGTGGGCAGTATGAAAATGGATGATGCGGTTCATATGTTGGCGGCCCGCGCGACATATATGCAAAATGTTGCCGGTGCCGGTGGTATGGCGGCAATTGTCGGTTTGTCCAAAGATGAAATTGACCAATGTATGGTTGATGCCGCCGGGGTGGGATATGCGCAAATATCAAATCATAATGCGCGCGACCAGTTTGTTATTAGTGGGCATAATGAAGCACTGGATGCGATTGTGGCGTCCGCCCAGATGCGGGGCGCGCGTATTGCCAAACGATTAAATGTGTCTGTGCCGGCGCATTGTGCGTTGATGAGTAATGCTGAAAAATTATTGCGTGCGCGTATGGAACAAATTCATTTCGAAGCACCGCAGACAAATTGGTATTCAAACCAGACTGCGCAATTTATGTCAAATCCGCGCGATGTGCGTGATGCGTTGTGTAATCAGATGACGCATGGGGTGCGTTGGATGGAAATTATGGAAAGTTTTCCAACATATAATATTACGCGTGCCTATGAATTGGGGCCGGGGCGGACGCTGACCGGACTGATTAAGCGCGCAAATGTTGGCTGTGCGGTGCGGCATACCGATGTGTCAGAAAATGTTCAGGTGATGTTGCGTGAAATTGGCGATATTATGGCCAAAGAACACTAGGAATTTTTATTTATTTTATCGCGCAACGCGTCCCAATATTCCAGACGTTTTTTTATTTCGCGTTCAAATCCACGTTCGACCGGTTCATAGAACTTTCTGCGCCCCATGGATTCTGGGAAACAGTTCTGGCCGGAAAAGCCGGTCGCGGTGTCTGGGTCATAGATATAGCCCGCATTATAGCCCAAATTTTTCATCATTTTTGTTGGCGCGTTCAGGATGTTTTTTGGTGGCATTAGGCTGCCTGTTTCGCGGGCGGCAGCGTATGCGGCCTTTTGCGCGCGGTAATTGCCAATGCTTTTTGGGGCCGTGCCCAGGTAAATTACAAGTTGTGTCAGGGCCAGGTCACCTTCGGGACTGCCCAGCCTTTCATACGCAGACCAGGCGGCAATCGCAATCTGCAGGGCGTTCGGGTCGGCCAGGCCCACATCTTCGACCGCAAAGCGGGTAAGTCTGCGGAAAATATACATGGGGTCTTGGCCCGATGTCATCATGCGCGCCGTCCAGTACAGGGCGGCGTCGGTATCACTGGCGCGCAGGGATTTATGAACCGCAGATATTAAATTATAATGTTCGTCACCGTGTTTGTCCGACAGGGGCGCGCGTTTCTGTACGGCGTTGTCCAAGGCGTCGGGTGATAGCGGTTTTTTAAAGTTTGCGTTAAACAGGTATTCGACTGTGTTCAGTAAAAATCGTGCGTCGCCGTCCGCCATCTGGGCCAGGTGGGTGCGGGCATCGTTTTCCAGTGGTAATTTTTTATCAACGAATTCTTCGGCGCGGGTCATCAATGTCAGCAAATCTTCGGTGGACAGGGGTTGTAAAACGCCAATGTGGCAACGCGACAACAACGCGTTGTTTAAATTAAAACTGGGGTTTTCAGTTGTCGCACCAATAAATACAACCGTGCCATCTTCTAAATATGGCAACAGGGTGTCCTGTTGCGTTTTGTTAAAGCGGTGAATTTCGTCGATGAACAGCAAGGTGCCACGGCCAATGTCGCGGTTCATACGGGCGGCATCCATCGCTTTTTTGATATCGGCGGTGCCCGAAAATACCGCAGACATCAGAACAAAGTCCATGTCAACAGAATTTGCCAGGGCGCGCGCAATCGTTGTCTTGCCACAGCCGGGTGGCCCCCATAAAATCAAATTAGATAATTTTTTGTTGTCAACCATACGACGGACCAAGCCGTTTTCACCCAATAATGTGGTTTGGCCAATAACCTGGTCAATTGTGTTTGGGCGCATTAAATCGGCAAGTGGTCGTGTCATTTTACTTGGCTTTTATTTATGGTTCATTTGTGGTATAATTATATTATTAAATTATAAAGGAATTGGCAAGTTGGTAAATAAAAATTCTGAGTTCACTTTGGCGGTTGCCAATCTGGCGGCGGCGGCAATAAATGCGAATCCAAAACTGACGATGGAGGTGGCGGTCAAAAACGCACGTGAAATTCTGCGCGGTACATCCGTTACACCACAACAGATAGAAGATTCAATTCAGCCAGACAAAATTCAATGCCTGGAAGATGGTACGTGGCATGTGATGCTGCGCCGATATATCAAGCGACGTTTTAATTTAACACCCCAACAGTATCGTGAAAAGTGGGGGTTGCCAGATGATTATCCGTTTGTGGCGCCGGCATATGCGCGCAAGCGTTCGAAAATCGCAAAAAAATCTGGGCTGGGGAGAAAATAAAATGGCAGAGAAATTTCAAAAAATTGTTAACTTTCCACACAAGGCTTTTGGTCGCGCAACCCAGGAAATCATGCGTACACAGCCCGATAAATGGTATGGAAAAGTTGCCAAAGGGGTGGGTGTGACCATGACCGGGTTGGCACAGTTTGTATTCTGGGCAACTAAATATATTACTTTGGATAATCATGCATTGCGTGCGGGTGAAAGAAAGTTGCGTGATATGCGTGTCGGCAAAAATAAAGACGGCGAAAATAAAAAATTACAGGAATTTATGAAGCGACATCCGAATTTATCGTCGCATGTGATTTATTATATGCTGATTATGTTAATTGTAGGTGGAACTAAGGCGGGGATTGAAATTTCTGATTTGGTAGAAGAGGTTAAAATAGAAAACAATGTAAAGCGTGCCCAGGCGGGAACATATGCGGAGTTTTTGGAAAAAATGAGGCCTGTGTTGCCTTATCTGGTGGCGGATTTGATAGCCAAAGAGGGGGTTAGGGTCAATGCCCAGGGAATGCATGTCCCATATAAGGATGGACAGGGTATTTGGACAATCGGGTTTGGTTCAACCATATTAAAGGATGGAACGCGTGTTAATAAAAATACACCGCCAATTACTACCCAGCAGGCGTATGAATTAGCCTGTTGGCATATTACAGAAAAAGAGACTTTTTTCCACTTGTATTGCTATGATGTCGTATTTGACAGTGTGGATGTTAACAGTGCCAGCGAGTTGGCGGCTTTGGCATCCGCAACATATAATCTGGGAACTAATTTGATTGAATCGCCAATTGTGAATAAAAAGAGAAATCGGAACTATGAGGAGCGTTTCGCAGAATTGGATAAACTGTACAAAGAATACGGTAATGCAATAACGGCGGAACAAGTGCGCGCGGTGTTTGAAAAGTATCCTGTGGAACATATGACGCCGGTTGGACAGGTGTGGTTGACAGGCGCAAATAAAGAAGAGGTTGCAGATTCATTGGGGCATTTTTTGAAGGGGGGAAATGGTTTGAAATGGCGCAGGTGGTTAGAGGCACAGGTGCTTAGGGGTGGAATTAAACCAGAAGTATTTTTGAAAATTCCAGTTGGTGGAATGCCAGAGTTCTTTAAAACAATCGGTGATAAACGTGAAAATTGGTTTGTAGAAAAAAATGGGGAAAGATTTGTAAATAATGAGACGTTGGAAAAATTTAACAAATGGTTGGAAAATCCAGTGGATAGAAGGGGAAATAAACTGACGGGAAGTCGGTGGAAACCTGCGGGGGATTGGTTGCCACAAGATGTGGCGGAGGCGTGTCGCGCAGGCAAGTGCGAGGTTGCCGCACAGCCAAGTTTTTGGGATATGGTAAAGCGGGCTGATAAGAAAAAACAAGAAGTAAAGGAAGAACAGGTCGAGATTAAGACGTATGTTCTGGGGTATGATGAACTGTATGCCGATGCGGTTGGCGCATATCGGGCGGGTGACTATCAGGTGGCCGCAGATAAATACAAGAAAATGATTGAACAATATCCCGATAATGCTTTGTTGCGTAATGATTTGGCGGCGACATATAATCGGTTGGGTATGTATAACGAAGCGATTGTTCAGGCACGTGAAATTGTACAACGAATTGGTGATAAATCACAATATGGCGCAGCGCAATATAACGCTGGATTTGCGTACGAACAACTGGGGAATTTACAAAAAGCATTGGCAAATTATAAGTTGGCGTTGGCAAACGGTAATCGTAAAGTACAAAAAGATATCACCCGTGTGGCAAATCTGATGAAGCAAAAGAGAGATAAAAAGTTGGCCTTTGGTAAGGGGATTCAGCATGTCCATCAGAAAAATGCGAAAAAGGATTTTCAGCATGTTCATCAGAAAAATGCGAAAAAGGATTGGTTGCTGTATGGGCAAGAATTCAAAGGAAATATGGCATAAGTTCCTGTTAGAAAGGTGGGGAAAATATGAAAGTATATGTTGATGTTCATGATAAACGTTGGGACAAATATAAAATCGATTTTGAAAAAATCGCAAATATGGTGGTCGGTACGAAATATAAAAATGCCGAAGTATCTATCGTGTTGGTTGATGATGCGGAAATTCATGAAATCAATAAAACGTATCGTAATGTTGATAGGCCAACAAATGTGCTGTCGTTTGAATTGGGTGATGATGTGTTGTTGGGGGATATCTATATTTCATATGATACAGTAATGCGCGAAGCAAAAGATGGAAAAATATCATTTCATGACCACGTGGCACATATGGTTGTTCATGGTATGTTTCATTTGCTGGGGTTCGATCATATGACAGATGAAGAAGCAATATTGATGGAGATGAAGGAAATAAAGGTGCTGAAAAAAATGGGAATAAAAAATCCATATGCGGATGAAAATGTTGTTGTGTGTAAAGACGCCAGTTGCTGTCCGGGGGGACGTTTTGTGTCGTGGATGAAAAGTTTCAAAATTCGTGAAAATGGATTTTGGCAATATGCGCTGTACGCACTGTTTGGTGGGGTTGCGAGTTTTGGGTTCGCGCCATTTTATTATTGGTGGCTGACTGTTTTGGGTGTCGCAGGGGCGTATTGGTTGACCGTTCGTAATGAAAATATGGGTGGTTTTTGGCAATCGTTATTGCGTGTGTCGCCATTTGGTGCGGTGTACGCGGTGACCAGTTTTTGGTGGGTTTTACATTCGATTTATGTGGTGCCAGAATTGACCCAACAATTTGCGATTTGGACAATTCCAGGGCTGATTGGTTTGGGGGTCGCGGGTGTATTGATTTTTTCGTGGCCATTTGTTGCGGTTGCGCGTATGCGCATATCGGGTGGGGCGCGTGCGATTTTGTTTGCCTGTGTTTGGGCGTTGGTTCTGTGGGCGCGCGAGTGGGTGTTCACAGGCTTCCCATGGAATCCGGTCGCAAATATTTCAATGACGATGCCGGTTGTTGCCAATTCTATGGCGTTGTGGGGGGCGTTGGGATTGACCTTTGTTATTGTGGGGGCAATAGCGGCGTTGGTTGAAGTTGTGCGGGACAGAAAATGTGGCAGATGTTGGATTGCGCTGTTGCTGTTTTGTGTGTTGGGTGTTGGTGGTGCGTTTGTGGGATACAAGAATATGGAGTATTCTGATGCGGGGGCAGATGCGTCTGGGCCAATGATTAGAATCGTTCAGCCAGCACAGGCACAATCGCAAAAGGCAACGCACAATCGTGCCGAAGCGTTGGCGCGTGCGGAATCTAATTTGAGTAATTTGATGGCGTTGGCAACCCAACCAGGGGAAGTGGATATGGTTGTGTTCCCAGAAACAACATATCCGTTTGTTGTTGTGCCAAATGATACATTTGAATTTGTAAAAACAATTGGTCGGCCCGTTGTTATGGGTACAAATACATTTGATGGACGTGGATTGTCTAATTCTATGGTGGTGGTGGACGAAGGGGGCGATATACAAAAAATATACAGTAAATCGCATCTGGTGCCGTTCGGCGAATACAGACCGTTGGGATTTTTGCCGGCGCCGATTGATTTGATGCCGGGGTATGGGGCGGAACTGATTGCGGTGGGTGATTTTGTATTCGCGCCGGCGATTTGCTATGAAGTGATTTTTTCGGATTCTTTGTTGCCAGGTGGGGATACGGGGCATGTTCACGCAATTGTAAATATTACCAATGATAATTGGTTTGGTAATACGCCGGGTACATATCAGCATTTGGATATGGTGCGCCGCTATGCGATAGAGGCAGGATTGCCAATCGTGCGCGCGAATTATTCGGGTATCAGTGCCTTTGTCGGTGCCGATGGTGCGGTGATGTCATCACTGTCAATTGGGTCGACAGGGGTGCTGGATGGATTTGTTTGGGGGGCACATATTACGCCGTATCGTGTGATTGGACTGAACGGGTGGATGATAATTATTTTGATTATATCAATTGTTGGAATTTATACAATAAAACCAAAAAATTAAAGAAATCCGCCGTATAGGCGGATTTTTAATTCGTGCCAATGCGTAATATCATTTGGTTTAATACCCATACGCGTACCGCAGATGACAGGTTTGTATCAGGTGTGCGTGCGCAATCAATTTCATTTATTATCTGGGCAACAGGTTTGCCAGCGCGCGCCGCCAATGTGTGCAGGGCGTCGATGAATTCTGGTTCCAGGGTGATGCTGGTTTGGTGGCCAGATAATGATACAGATAGTTTCTTCATAATTTAGATTTTCCCCGCAATTAAACAATCGATTAGTGCGCGATATGGGTCATCATATTTGCGCAAAGGTGACAGTGTTAAATTGTCCAGCATATAACATACGCCAAACGCATCAAACGCAAACCAAAACAAGTCGTTGCGACCAAATATTGTTTTGCCAACGGTTTGGGGAATGTTGGATATGTCTTGGTTTATTTTAACTATGGTAGGTATTGGGAAACGCAGACCCTGGGGGATTTCGTTTGGACCAAATATACAGCCGTTGCCCAGGATGATGCCGCCTGATTTTGTGTATAGTTCAGACATAAATGTCGGCAACATGGCACGACGGTGTTGTTGTAGTGCAGTGTTGGTCAGTGCGATTTGATTTGGTGATATGGCATCTGCGCAATATGCACCACGGGATTTGATATATGTAAAAAATTCATCGGTTGTCATTTTTTATTACCGTTATTGTTTTATTTTACATGTCACGATCGGCGGCGATTTGGGCACTGATTTGCGCCAGTCTGTCTTCGGTTGCGTTGCCACCGTCACCACCACCTGCGGTGTGCGCAGGCAGATAAATCTTTTTCGCAGGATTGGGCATCCATATTGTTTGGGCGCCAGATTGGGAAATTATAAACCGGTCCATGTTGTAAGAGTGTGGGTATGTCCAGCACATAAATAAATTATCAATTTCCAGTTTGCCACCCCATACCAGTGGCGTGCGAAAACGAATTGATATGTTCTGGGGCAGGTCACGTCCCATTATTATGGACATGAATTCGTCCTGGGTTAAATTCATGAATGCCAGTGTTTCGGCCGAGTCCGTTAGTGATGCCATAAATTCGTGGCATAACCTTTTATAGCGTGAAAACCAGTCGGGGGAAACGGTGGTTGGCGTTGGACGAATTTCAACCAGGGGCAGGTCTGACATCCCCATGTCCGATATTATTTTTTCAGCAGTACCAGCATTTAGTTGCATCACATTTTCCCGATGTAATCAATTACGGTTGATATATAGGTTGAAAACGCGTCAAAGTTTTCGACGTCATCTTCGCCCAGCGGCAGGTTTTTGTGTTCAGACATATATTGGCGCAGACCGGCCGGTGTGTCAAATGTTAGTATGTCAGGGGCCGCAGGTGAATCTGCGTCGGGGGCAGATATAACAAAGCCGTTGACGTTAATTATTATGTCGTCCAGTGTGTCCGAAAAGATTTGATTGATTGTGTCAATTGCGGATTTCAGGGCAGATGTTGGAACGCCAACAGCACCCAACCACAAAACTTCGTCTGTGCCAATCGCAAGTACCGCGGTTTGCGTGCCACTGATGCGTGGGGCACCCTTGACCGTATAGCCGGTGGATTCAAATATTTCACGGATTTCAGACCAATCATTGTTAGATTGTGTGGTCTGTGTCGGTTGTGGTGTTGGGGGTGGGGCACTGAATAACTGGGGCGTGACCGCGATGTTTAAACGTGGTGGTCGTGCCAGTGTTGGTTCAGGTGTGGCAACAGTTGGTGCGGTGACGGGGGGCGTGACCGGCGCAGGTGCGATGTTTTGTGCTTGTGGCGCGGTCGATGGGGCGGGCTGTTGTTGGGTGCGTGGTGGTGTGATTTGTGGCGCGTGGCGCAGTTTTATGTGTTTGAACCGTGGGCGGATTGTTAGATACAGACCATAGATTATAACGATAACGGATATGACGACAGATATGTAAAATGTTGGACTGACCGGGTTTTGGGCGGCCTGCATATATGCCAGGTGGTGCCAGTGCGCGGACGAAAAAATGTTGAATCCGAATCGGATGTTAAACCAAAAGCATGCCAACAGTGTCGATATCAGCAGCCACAGTGTTGCAAGTAAAAAGTTGTTTAATTTATCCCTCATAACGTTTTTAATTGTATCATAATTGTGATAAACTAAAAAGCATAATGATTGATAAAAGTGTTATTTTTGATGCGATTGGAACAGGGGCTGCGTTGTGGTGTGCCACGGATATGGACGCCACGGACTTGGCAGATGCGGTTCAGTTCGCAAACGCACGACAGTTGTCGGATATTTCGGTCGCGCCAAATATGATTCAGACTGTGTGGCCATGGCTAGAAGGGCGACCGGTCAAGATTATGACGCGGTTTTATTTGGAACATAAAAAGATTACAGAAGAACATGTGTCGGATATTACTGTGCGGATAAATTCAACGTTGCGCCAGGGGGCAAATGGTGCACAGGTGTTTGTTGGTGTCGATGCATTGGGCGATTTAGTTGAACAGACACATGTGGTACGTGATGATTTGTTTTTTAACAAGGATTTATCAATTGGCCTGGATATTGGTGATATAGGGCCGTTTGATTGGGGTAATGTCTTTGCGAATTTGCGTAAAATAAATGCTTCGTCGGTTGTGTTCGCGTTTACGCAGGATACGGGTGATAAATCTGATTTTGTTGGACGAATATATGCTATGTTAAACGCATGGGATTTACAAAATAAATTTAATCTGCATTTTGCGTTTGGCCCGAATTTCATGCGTATAGAGCAGGCGCAACGTTTGGTACAACAGGTGCGGCCAATGCTGATGGATGGGTTGCGTTTTTGGATTAGTTTTTAAGGACTAGGTATTTTGGGGCGACTGTGCCGGCCTTGTTTTTATGTTGATAGCGCGTTTGAATAACTTCCATGTCTGGGATTGTCGCAGACAGGCGTGTGTTTTTTATTTGTTCCAAAATCCAATCAAAATATTCCCAATGATCTGTGCCAATAATAATTTCACCATTGTTGGACAAATATTTTGATAGCAGATTTAAAAAATCCGACGACAGCAAGCGACGTTTTTCATGACGGGCTTTCGGCCAGGGGTCGGGGTGTAAAATCCAAATTTGTTCGAATTTCGAATCGGTTTGGCGCAGAAAGTCACGCACGTCATCCGCCCAGATGCGGATGTTTTTGTATTCGTTCAAAACCTGATTCGAATTTTCATCGGTTATGGCGGACAGCAGGGATGCCACACCGTTCATAAATGGTTCGGCGCCAATAATAATTTTGTCCGGATTTGCGCGCGCCAGGTCGCGTACATGTTCGCCCGCGCCAAAGCCGATTTCCAATATGTCGCCGGTTTCTGGTTTCAATGTTGGCAACAGGTTGTCAATCAATGTTTGTTGACGCGTGGATAATTTTTTGCCGTGACGGCGACCAAATGTTCTTATTTCTTGTTTTTCCATAGTTTTAGTATAGAATTGGGTTATTAAAAATACAAGGAATATATACGATGAGAACTGGTTTATCAAAAGATTTAATCGCACGTGTGTTGGGCGCGGCACCAAAATATACAATTGCGGAATTAGAAGAGAAATTTCCACTACGCAACTTGGGCGAAGGCGCAATGGTGACGCGTTTTGCCCCCAGTCCAACGGGATATATGCATATTGGCGGGTTGTATGGCGCGTTGATTGATTGTAAATTAGCACAGCAGTCGGGTGGGGTATTTATGCTGCGTATCGAAGATACAGATACAAAGCGCGAAGTTGCCGATGCTGTTCAAATTATCAATGAATCTATGAACCGATTCGGACTGAAATACAATAATGATGAAAAATATGGGCCATATTATCAGTCGCAGCGCAAGGATATTTACCACAGTGTTGTTGCACATTTGTTAGAGCAGGGGATGGCGTATCCGTGTTTCTTGACGGCGGCAGATATGGAACAAATCCGTGAAAATCAAAAGGCGGCAGGGTTCGCAACGGGTATCTATGGTGAATTTGCACGTGACAGAAATTTGACCGAAGAAGAAATTGTTGCGCATCTGGATAATGGTTTGGTGCCGACAATTCGTTTGTATTCAATGGGTAATCCAGAACAAAGAATTTTCTGTAAAGATGCGGTTCGTGGGTCAATCGGGTTCCCAGAAAATAACGAAGATATTGTTTTAATCAAATCAAATGATGGTTTGCCGACATATCATTTCGCGCATTTATGTGATGACCATTTTATGCGTACAACGCATGTTATTCGTGGGGAAGAGTGGTTGCCATCATTGCCATTACATGTACAATTGTTTCGTATGATGGGGTGGTGTGCACCACTGTATATTCATACATCAACAATTGACAAGATTGATGAGGAAACAGGCAAGCAACGTAAATTGTCCAAGCGTAAGGACCCTGAGGCAAATGTTGCGTTTTTCCTGAGTGCGGGTTGGCCGGTTGAATCTGTGATTGAATATCTGGGGAATATTGCGGCGTCGGGTTATGAAGAAGCCAAAATGAAGGGACAGGTAAAGTCGTTCTGGGATTATGAAATGCGCGCAAAGAAAATTCCAATGTCGGGCGCGCTGTTTGATATGAAAAAATTAGAATGGTGGGCCAAGGAATTTATTGGCGGCCTGCCTGTGCCGGAATTGGTTGCGCGTGTTGTGCGTTGGGCAAATGAATATGGAACCGAAACGAATCGGATGCAGGTGGCGGATATAGATTATCTGACCGGTGTTCTGGGGATTGAACGCGATAATCCAAAGCGTGTGCGTAAAGACTTTATTACATGGTCCCAGACGTTGGAAAATGTTGCGTTTTTCTGGGATGAATTGTTTGTGGCAAACACAGAATACGAATTTAATAATGATGTGTTGCGTGAGTTTTTGGCGACATATGACGCGGCGGATGATAAGGATACATGGTGGGCAAAAATTGTCGCAGTTGCCGAAAGGACTGGTGTAAAAAATGGTGATGTGGCAATGAACCTGCGTGTGGCATTGGCGGGTCGCACAAATACGCCAGATTTGTATTCAATTATGTCTGTTATGGGCGGGGAACGCGTTGTTAAACGAATCGAAGGGGCGATAAAATGACCAAGGAAAAAAGGGCGCGGATACGCGCGGTAAAAAAAGATGAACATGCGTCAAAATTATTAAAGGTTCTGCGGGCGACGGGGTTGTTTCGCTGGGAAAAGCCATCAACCCACGCCGAAGAAGTTGTTAATATTTTAACACATGGTATTGGTATTGGGTTGGCCATTGCGGCGTTGACGCTGTTGGTGGTGTTCGCTGGAATCAAAGGTGACCCATGGGCAATTGTGTCATGTGCGATTTTTGGCGTTACGATGATAACGCTGTATTTTGGGTCAACAATGTGTCATGCAACGATTGGTAAAAAGCACGAGTGTTTTTTTGAAGTGTGGGATAGTGTGGCAATTTATGCGCTGATTGCGGGGACCTATACGCCGTTTTTGTTGGTGAATCTGCGTGGGCTGATTGGGTGGACGGTGTTTGGAATCCTGTGGGCGATTGTATTGTTTGGGTCATATATGAAGATTAAAAATCCGCGACAACAGCCAAAGTGGATGGTTGGTTTGTATGTTGCGATGGGGTGGACATTGTTGTTCATATTGCCAGCGATGATTCGGAATATCCCGGAACGTGGTCTGTGGTTTATTTTGGCTGGCGGCCTGGCGTACACGATTGGTGTGATATTCTATCTGTGGCGACGGATGAAGTTTTCACACGCAGTGTGGCACCTGTTTGTAATTGGGGGAACGGTTTGTTTCTTTTTTGCCGTTCTGTTCGGTTGTATTTTGGATTTATAAAAAATCCCACCGTTTGGTGGGATTTTTTTTAAGCCTTGCGGGCTTCGTATTCTTCTTGTTCTTCGACCGTCATGGTGGCCAGTGGGCGCGCCATCATACGCTGAATCCCAATTTCGTCGCCGGATACCACGCTGAAACCATAAGTGCCGTTTGCGATGCGATCCAGGGCGGCTTTGACCTTTTGTAATAATTTATTGTTGCGGTCGGACATACGCAGGTCCATCGTGATATCTTGGTTGTATGTTGCGTTATCCGATTCGTCACCTACGCCGACGGCTTCGGTTTTATCGGCCAGGCGAATTGCGTTCAGTACAGAGCTGCTGTTGCTTTCCAGTTCTTCGCGCTGGGCGTTTAATATATTATAAAAGTATGCCAATTGTGTTGGGCACATATATGGCTCGGACTTTTTAGGTTTGTAATTCTTGGGCAGTTCAAGTGTCTTGTAATCTTCTGTTTTTGCCATGGTATTAACCCTTTAATTCTTGTATCCATGCCAGGACTGTTTCTTCGTCCATTAGGCCTGTGCGCGCTTCGACCAGTTCGCCATTTTTAAATGCCAAGACCGATGGGATGCTGCGGATGCCATATTTGGCAGGTGTGCGTCGATTCGTTTCGTCAATTTCAAATTTAATGAATTTTACATCAGGCGCCTTGTCAGAAGCA
This sequence comes from Candidatus Enterousia sp., assembly GCA_045546195.1. Classification (GTDB taxonomy): domain Bacteria; phylum Pseudomonadota; class Alphaproteobacteria; order Rs-D84; family Rs-D84; genus Enterousia. The sequence goes on along the minus strand of JAZQCH010000001.1, from coordinate 52,467 downwards.
GATTCAAAAATTGGACCAAACATACGACATGGACCGCACCAAGATGCCCAGAAATCCACCAATGTGATGCCGTCACCGATAAATGTATCAATTGTTGCGTCGTTCGCGTGTGTGATTGCCATGCTTTCTCCTTTCTGTTATTGATATTTGGCAGAAGTGTATTATAATCCGTCCAAAAAGCAAGAGAAATCATAAATGAATAAAATCATATACTTAGATGCTGCGGCAACTTATCAAAAGCCAGAGTCTGTAATCGGGGCTCAGGTTGATTTTTTGCGCAATAATTATGCGAATTCTGGACGTGGAATTTGTGCGCGTGCGGCATATGTTGATGATATGGTTTTGTGTGCGCGCAGGCGTGTGGCGCGTTTTATGGGCGCAGATGAAAATCAAATTGTGTTCACGTCGGGAACAACCGGCGCGATGAATATGATTGCGCAGATGCTGGATTTGACATCGGATATGGTTGTGGCGGTGTCTGATTTGGATCACCACAGTGCGCGTTTGCCGTTTGAAGAAACCGCGGCAAAAACGATTGTTATGCCGTTGGATACAGACTTTAATATTGATATAAACAATATCCCATGCGCAGATGTTGTTGTGCTGACGGCGATGTCTAATGTTTTGGGGATGGCGCAAAAAATCCCGGAAATCGTGCGTATAGCGCGTGATAAAAATCCAAATGTTATCGTTGTGGTGGACGCGGCGCAATATGTGGTTCATGAAAAAATTGACGTTGATGGATGGGGGGCAGACTTTGTTGTGTGGTCGGCACATAAAATTGGGGCGGACACAGGTCTGGGGATTATGTACATTAAAAATCCAGATGATTTTGCGCCTGTAAATTTTGGTGGCGGTATGGTCAACAGGGTTGTTGGGCGTGATGTTGTTTTGGTGGGTGGCCCCGAAAAGTTCGAGGCGGGTACTTTGCCGTTAAGTCAGATTTCAGGCCTGGGCGTGGCGATTGATGAAATTGAAGCAAAACGCCCAAACTTGGATTTAATTAAATATATGTATGATGAACTGTGTTCCGTGCCACGGGTTAAGATTTTGTCTGTGCGTGATGCGGCGGTGTTAACATTTGTAGTTGATGGAATACATGCGTTGGATTTTGGTGCCATGATGGGGGCGCGTAATGTTTGTGTGCGTGTGGGTAATATGTGCGCAACATGGATACATAATCGGTTGGGGGTGTCGGGGTCGATTCGTTTGTCGGTTGGGGCATACAACACAATTGATGATGTAAAGTATGCGGTTCAGGTAATAAAAGATATTATAAAATGATGTTCACAAAAGAAGATATTATTGCCGCGTTAAAAACAATCTATGACCCAGAAATTCCGGTGAATATATGGGATATGGGGTTGATTTATGATATCGATATTGGGGCGGGCGCGGTCGTTATAAAAATGACATTTACCAGTCCGACATGTCCGATGATGGAAGAATTGTTGGAACAGGTGCGGGCCGCCGCACAATCGGTCGCAGGTGATGTGCCGGTGCGTGTGGATTTAGTTTGGGACCCGCCATGGGATTTGTCACGGATGTCGGACGCGGCGCGGGTGGAACTGGATTTAACGAACGAAGGGTGGTAATTCATGACATATGCGGATATGAAAAGTATGCTGATGATGGTGGATGATCCGGCGATTCGTTTGGAAATGGTTATGGATTTTGGCAAAGGGTTGCCCGCGGTGCCAGATGGCGCAGAGTGTACAGAAATTTTGGGTTGTGCGTCGTTCGTTCAAATTTGTCGGTGTGGGAATCGATTTTATGGTGTCGCCGATTCGGCGATTGTGCGCGGGATTGTTGCGATACTGGTTGCGATGGTGGATGGACACACGATGGATGAAATTAAAAATATGGATTTAGCAGGGGAATTTGCGTCGCTGAAATTAAATCTGGGGGCGGGGCGGTTAAATGGTGTTAATTCTATGATTCGTTTTTTTCAGAATTTGTGATAAAATGCCGTTAAAGCATATTGGAACGGGGGGCGGTGTATGCAAGACGATGAAAAGATGTTTCAGATTGGTATGTGGTCGGTTGGTGTTGTGTTGCTGATGACGGTGATACTGCAGGTGGCGTTCCGTACACAAAATCGTCAATTAAATCGTGTCAGACGTGAAATTGTCGCCACCCAGCAGCAGATTGCCGTGGGCGAAGCGAACTTTGCCGCATATGTACGGCCGGAAATATTGCGTAATTTGGTGGTCAGCCTGGTGCCAAAGTCAGAAGTGGTTAGTTTTAATAAATCAATCGCGGTTAATGAAATAGGATTCAAAGAAGCGTTATAAATGTTCGAAGTCGGCAAGGATATTTTTAGGCATGGGTTTTCAGGTGCACGTGGTGAAGTTGTCGGACGCAAGCGTCTGCGTGTTATGTACACTGTGTTCTTGATTGCGTTTGTGATATTTATTGGGCGAACATTACAACTGGGGATTCAGGGAACAGACCGTGCGCGTCTGGCCGGGGCAGATGGCGAGTGGAACGTACAGCGCGCAGACATCGTGGACAGAAATGGCGATATTTTGGCGAAAAACGTTGCATCAGGGCATATTATATTGCGTAATCGTGCGGTGCGTGAACAGGACCGTGATGCCGTCGCCCAGACAATACACCAGGCGTTGCCATATGAATATTCGTTGGCGGATGCGATTGCGTTGGTTAATTCAGACAGACGATTTATTAGGCTGAAAAAATACGCAAGTGATGCCCAACGTGAAATTATTCAAAAGGCGCGGTTAGAAGGGTTGGAAATTGAAAAAATTCAAACGCGTAAATATCCAAAACGCAGATTGTTCTCTCATGTTGTTGGGTTCGTTGGTGCCGAAGGGCGTGGACTGGAAGGGGCGGAAAGAATTTATGAAGATTATCTGACGGAAAATAAAGACCCGTTGCGGTTGTCGTTGGATTCGCGTGTGCAGTCGGTGTTCTATGACCAGTTGGCGTTCGCAATGCAAAAGTATGGAACGCGGGCGGCAATGGGTATGCTGATGAATTCGCGTACAGGGGAAATTATCGCGATGGTTTCTTTGCCGGATTATGACCCAGAAAATTTGTCAGCGGATCCGGTGGCAAACCGTTTGTCAAAGCCGATGCGCAGTGTGTTTGAATTGGGGTCTATTTTCAAAATATTTAATACTGCGTTGGCATTGGAAAATGGTATTACCAAAGAATACTATGTCAAAGAACCGTTCGTTATCCCTGATAAATTTGGGCGGGTCGCCGCAAGAATTACAGATATTCGCAGTTTTAAGCCGCCACGTCCACATATGTCGGTCGAAGAAATTATGGTTCATTCGTGTAATGTCGGCAGTGCGCAAATTGCACTGGATTTGCCGGATGGGGCACAAAAGGAATTCTTTGAAAGACTGCATTTTGATGAAGCGTTGGATTTAGAGTTCGGGCGTACGGAAAAACCGCTGTTGCCGAATAAGTGGGGGCCGGTGGAACGCGCAACACGCGCGTATGGACACGGGGTGTCGGTGACGCCGATGCATCTGATGTTGGCGGTTAATGCGGTGACAAATGGGGGAATTTATATTTATCCGACATTACAGAAGCGCAGTGTTGGTGTCGTGCGCGGGGAACGCGTGTTGAGCGATGAAATTTCGGCAAAATTGCGGCCAATTATGTTGCGTGTCGCCGAAGAAACCAGTGGAAAGCAGGCGCGTGTTGCGGGTATTCAAATTGGCGGTAAAACAGCGACTGCGGTTAAGTACACCAATGGCAAGGTTGACCATAAACGTAATGTGACAGCATTTGTGGGGATATTCCCAGTTAATGCGCCACAGTACACAATTTTAGTTGTGCTGGATGAACCCCAGGGAACCAAGGAATCGTGGGGGTGGCGTACGGCGGCATGGAACGCGGTGCCGACAACGGGAAAAATTCTGGATGGGATACTGCCGTTGCTATTTGAATAAATTTGAAGTATAATGCACTTGATAATAAAAAAAAGAGAAGTGCGTTGAGTAGTAGATTGGTAGAGAAATCCATGCTGGGCAAGGCATGGGTGTTGGCAGATGGTATTGACAGTGTGAATTCAGACGACCTGGTCAAGAAAATTTTGGCAGGGCGGGGTATTTGTGCGGACGCCGATATCAAAAAGTTTTTAAATCCATCAATCAAAGAATATATGCCGAATCCATCTGTTTTAACGGATATGGATGTGGGGGCGCGTATTATCGCAGATGCAATAGAGAATAAAGAAAAAATTGCGATTTATGGTGACTATGATGTTGATGGGATTACATCAACAGCCGTCTTTGTTAAGTATTTGCGTGCGATTGGGGTTGATGTTATTTGGCATTTGCCAACGCGTGAAGGCGAAGGGTATGGGCTGAATAATGACGCGATTGATGAAATTGTGAAAAGTGGCGCGAAACTGTTAATTACGGTTGATTGCGGTATCAGCGGAATTGACGAGGTCGCATACGCACGTCAGCATGGATTGCGTGTTGTTGTGACAGACCATCATTCGCCCGATAGTGTGTTGCCAGACGCAGATGCAGTGGTGAATCCAAAGCGCGCAGATGATACATCTGAATTGACATACCTGGCGGGGGTTGGGGTTGCGTTTTTAACTTTGGTTGCGTTGAATCGTGAATTGAAAAATCGCGGGTTGGGTCTGGATAATTCAGAATTGATGAATTTTATGGATTTAGTTGCGTTGGGGACGATTTGTGACACGATGCCATTGGTGGGGTTAAATCGTGCGTTTGTGGCAACAGGACTGAAGGTTTTAGGGTTGCGGCAAAACCTGGGGTTGCGGGTGCTGATGGATGTGGCGGGTATTAAGCAGCCGTCGGTATATGCGGCGGGGTTTGCGCTGGGGCCACGATTAAATGCAGCGGGGCGTCTGGATTCGGCAGCACCAGCGTTGGAATTATTGCTGACGGATAATCCGCTAATCGCAAATGATTTGGCAAATAAATTACACACGATGAACCAGGAACGCATCGATATTCAAAATGCGATTATGCTGCGTGCGTGTGAAATGGCCGAAGATTGCTGTAAGGCAGGGCGATGCAGTTTGTTTGTGTGTGGGGAAAACTGGCACGGTGGTGTGATGGGGATTATCGCAGGGCGATTAAAGGATAAATATAATTTACCATCATGTGTGGCGACAAAATCTGATGGTGTGATAAATGGTTCGGGGCGTTCGATTGCGGGGGTTGACCTGGGCAAGATTATTCATGATGCGTTGGCGGCTGGGATTGTTAGTGAAGGTGGTGGACATGCCGCCGCCGCCGGGTTTTCGTTGGCGGTTGAAAACGAGGGGGCGTTTTGTGAATTCTTGGAAAAGGCGGTCGCAGAACAGTTAAATGGTGAAATGCCCGCGCCAGAGTTGGTCGTGGACGCAGAAATTGATGCAGGTGGTGCCAATATGCGATTGGTGAAAAAAATGGCGGGATTGGCGCCGTTCGGTCAGGGAAATCCAGAACCGACGTTGGTACTGCGTGGTGGTGTGTTGCGATATGCGTCGGTTATGGGGGGCGGGGCGCACCTGCGCGGTGTGATAAATACCAGTGCAGGTACCCAGTTGTCGTTTGTTGGTTTTAATCTGGTCGGAACGCCGGTTGGTGATTTTTTGCTGGACGATGCCAATGTAAATACTAAAATAATGTTGTTGGGTAAGTTGAAAGAAAACGAATATAACGGCCGTGTTAGTGCACAGTTCTTTGTCGAAGATATGGCGGTATAAAGACAGGTTAATATGGAACAAAAGATACAGGAATTTTTTAAACGTGTGCGTGACGCAAAATCTATTGCCATTATGGGACATAAAAACCCAGATGGGGATTCGCTGTGCAGTGTGTTGGCGTTGGCGCATTTAATCGAAGAAAATTTCGGTATCAGTCCGGTTTGTGTATATGACGGAAATATTCCAGAAAATTTATCGACTGTGCCGCTGCGTTCACGGATTAAATATTTTGAACGGGTTGATATGTCACAGCCCTTTGATTTGGCGATTGTTATGGACTATGGCAATCCGGTTCATGTTGGTGGCCCCCAACCGATTGTTGACAGGGCGCGGTTTGTAATTGAAATTGATCATCACAGAAATGAAAATAATATTGGGCAACTGTGTATCAATGACGAAGAGGCAGCGGCAACGGCTGTGATTGTTTATCGTATGATGCGTGCGGCGGGGTTGTCAATGGATGCGCATACGGCGGATTTGTTGGCGTTGGCAATTTTAACCGATACAGGAAATTTTAAGTTTGTGCGTAATGGTGACGCGTTGCGTATTATGGCGGATTTAGTGGATGGCGGCGTTAATATTCGCGAGTTGATTGAGTTGATGAATAATAAACCGCGCAAGACAGTTCAAGTCGAAGCGCGAACCGCCGCAAATGCTGAATTTTTCTATCATGGACGATTGGCGTTGGCAACTGTCGAGAAAAAGGATTATAAGTATCTGGACGGGCGGGGCGAAATGACGCTAAGTTTATTAGGGCAAATCCAAGGTGTGGAATATATTGTTATGCTGAAAGAGCAAAAACCACAGCAGATTGGAGTTTCTATTCGCAGCCGGAAAAAGCCGATTGATAAAATTGCGATTGCGCTGGGCGGCGGTGGGCATGAGCGTGCCGCAGGCGCAATTGTGCGGGATAGTTTGGAAAATGTACGGGCGCGTGTCCTGGAATTGTTCAAGGGGGAATAGGAAATGAGAAAGTTTTTATTTGTTGTTTTGTGCGGTCTGGTTTCGTTTGGCGCAAATGCCGCAGTGGACAGCGCATTGGTGAAAAAAGCAGAAAAGTATTTGAATTCAATTACTGGGTTGACAGGGGAATTTGTTCAGACCGCAAATGGCAAGCAACAGGTCGGGGATTTTTCGATGCTGCGACCGGGGCGCGTGCGTTTGGACTATGATGATATGCCGGTTCAATTGATTTCGGATGGCAGCGATTTGTATTTCTTTGATAAATCGTTGGACCAGATTACCACAGTGCCGATTACCAGTACACCCGCCGGGATTTTAGTCAGAAAAAATATTGACCTGGTTAATGCGGATATAAATGTTGTGGAAACAACAGATTGGAAAAATTCGTTTGCGTTAAAGATGAATTTAAAGGGACAAGAAGGACTGGGGCATATGACCGTAGTGTTTGACAAGTCGCCGATAAAACTGAATTCATGGTCTGTTGTTGATGCAACAGGGGCAAAAACAGATGTGGCGTTTCGTGATTTGCGTGAAAAAACAAAGTTTGGGAAAAATTATTTCCAGATTCAGCGGCACAAGACGGTTAGCACCAGTGGTGGCGATGATTATTATGACTAAGTAAGCTATGTTCGGAATTAGTTTCGGGGAATTTTTTGTAATTTTGTTGGTTGGTGTCATTGTGATACCGGCGCGCATGTGGCCAGATGTGGCACGATTCTTGGCACGGGCGGTGAATTTTGTGCGTGGAATTATGTGGAAAATTACAGATGCATCCGAAAATATTAAACAACAAATTGAGTTAGAAAAACCAATCGATGATATTATTCAGACAACAACAAATGATGTGCTGGATACGATTTCAACCGCAATAAAAAAGCCCAGGAAAACATCACGGAAAAAGGTTCAGAAAAAATGAAAAAGATGACGTTGTTACAACATTTTTCTGAACTGCGGCGTCGTATTTTGTGGGTGGCGTTGATTTTTGCGTGCGCGTTTGTTGCGGGGTGGTATGTCGCGCCATTGATTCAAGAATTTTTAACTGTGCCATTATTGTCAGTGTGGGGTGATGGGGAACTGATTTATACGGGGTTGACCGATGGGCTGATGATTCAGTTTTCGTTGGCGACATTATTTGCGTTGTTGGTTATTGGGCCGGTGGTGTTGTGGCATGCGTGGGCGTTTATTGCGCCGGGGTTAAAGAAAAATGAACGCGGAATTGTTTTGCCGTTGATTATTATGTCGCCGATTTTATTTTTGTTGGGGGCGGGATTTGCGTTTTATTTCCTGTTCCCGGTTGTATTCAAATTCTTTGTTGAGTTAAATCAGTCGGCGCCGGTGCCAGCGGTGTTGTTGCCAGCGGCGCGTGATTACCTGGGGTTTGCGATTGGATTGCTAAAAGTGTTTGGGTTGGCGTTTCAGTTGCCGTTGGTGTTGGTGTTGTTGAATCGGGTTGGTGTGCTGGGGCGCGAACGCGTGTTAAAAATGCGTCGGTATGCGATTGTGCTTATTGTGATTGTGGCCGCTATATTGACGCCGCCAGATATTGTCAGTCAGATTTTGTTGGCGTTGCCGATGTGGGCGTTGTTCGAAGTTAGTATTTTGTTTATGCGTCGTGACTGATTTTATGATATAATAATATCGTGAAAAAATTCATATGGATTTTTGTGGGTGTGTTGTTCACGCAAACTGCGTGTGATTTACGACCCAAAATTGTGTCGTTCCCTGATTCTGTGGGCGAATTTATTTCGGCGCGATATCCCGCTTTGTTGGCAGACCCAAATCAATATCCAGAAATTTATAATTCGGCGGCAACGGACTATGGTGTTTATGCGTCGCCTGAACTGTATGGAACGGACAAGGCCGATGACTATGTGATGTATGCGTCGGTTGATGATTATATTGTGCCACCCCAGGTGACGGATGTAGATGTCGGACCAGAAATAATAGAGGATAAATCAAAGACGGATGAGTCTGTTGATGTGGCAAGTGTGGATGACTATATTTTGGTGCCGATGTATGGGGATACGGGCGCACAGCGCGTTGATATTAAAACTGATGATATATTGACGATAAATAAACCGCGGGTCGGTGCGCAAAAAACAACACGTGTAGAATTGACAGATGTTGTGGTGGCACGTGGTGATACGCTGTATTCGTTGTCGCGAAGGTATGCTGTGCCGGTAAATGATTTGGCGGTTATGAATAAATTAACGCCACCGTTTAATTTAAAAGTGGGACAGAAAATTCGTGTGCCAAATTTGGCACGGGTGCCAGTGGAACAGGTGGGACCAACGACGGTTAAGGTTGCGGAAAAAGCCCTGAAACCCAGCGTACAGACGAAGATTGAACCAGTAAAGTCAGAACAGAAAAAAGTGACAGCAAAGGCAGAGGTAAAAGCACAGACTGAAAAGAAAACTGTGGCACAGCCAGTAAAGAAGATTTCGTCAGACCCAACAAAAAAATTACCGAAAATAAATGCGCGTTCGTCGTCTAAGTTTTCGTGGCCGGTGCGTGGAAATGTTTTGTCGAACTATGGCGCAAAATCAAATGGTCTGTTTAATGATGGTATAAACATTGGGGCAACGCGTGGAACCGTTGTAAAGGCTGCGGAAAACGGCGTTGTTGCGTATGCTGGAAATGAAGTCAAGGGGATGGGGAATCTGGTCATTATTCAACATGAAGATGGTTGGATGACGGTCTATGCCCATATGGATTCGATGGTTGTACGACGTGGGGCGCGTGTTAGTGTTGGACAGAAAATTGGTACGGTCGGCAAAACAGGTAAAGTGGACAGCCCGCAGTTGCACTTTGAAATTCGCAAAGGAACCAAGGCGTATAATCCGACGCAATACCTGAAAAAATAATATGTGCCACAGATGTGGCACTTTTTTTATGAATACTGTCAAATCAGATTTTTTTGTTGCTTCTGATATTCTGATAAAAAAGGGAGAGATGAAAAAATGAAAAAACTGATTTTTGTTTTATCTGTTGTTTTGGTGGCGTTGTTAATTGTTTGGGTATTGGTGCGTATGGTACGGGTGGGGGGCGCACGTGACGAAGGTTATCAGGCATCGGTCAGGGATGAAAAAATCACAATCTATGACATTGATGATTTAGAAGCACAGGCGGCGCAAATTATACCGCGCGATGGGTTTGACTATATTCGTGGTGGGGCAGAAACTGAAAATACAATGCGGCGAAACGAATCGGCGTTTGATATGGTGGATATTTATCCGCGGGTGCTGACCGGTGTGGAAAAGCCTGATACACGAACGCAAATATTTGGGGTTGATATTTCTATGCCGATAATCGCAGCCCCGGCGGCGGCGCATGGGTTGGCACATGTATCAGCCGAGGCCGGCAGTGCCCGTGGTGTGGCGGCGGCGGGTACGATTATGTCGGTCAGTACATATGCCAGTTCAACATTGGCGGAAATCGCAGGGGCTGGAAATGGGGCGCCGCAATGGTTTCAACTATATCTAAGTAAAGATGACGAGGCGAATCGGGCATTGGTTAAGTCGGCCCAGGATTTAGGATACCGCGCGATAATACTAACCGTTGATGCGCCGATTGGTGGAAATCGTGTGCGTGACGCACGTAATAATTTTAAATTCCCGTTGGATTTGCCAAATGTGCCGCGTTCTGGTGGGCAGGGGATTGGGGCGATATTTGCAGCGGCAAAAAATGATTTGACGCCATATGATGTTATGCGGGTAAAGTCTTGGACGGATTTGCCAGTTATTGTCAAGGGGATTGGCCATCCAGATGATGCCGAGGTTGCCATTGCCGCCGGGGCGGATGCGATTTGGGTGTCAAATCATGGTGGACGGCAATTAGATGGCGCGCCGGCCGCGTTCGAGGTGCTGGCAGAAATTGCGGCGCGTGTGAATAAACGTGTGCCGATTATATTTGATAGTGGTGTGCGACGTGGTCAGCATGTGTTCAAGGCGATTGCGAGTGGTGCGGATATTGTCGCAATTGGGCGACCGGTGATATATGGGTTGGCGTTGGGGGGATGGCGCGGGGTGGAATCTGTGTTTGAATATATGCGGTCAGATTTACAGCGTGTGATGTGGCTGGCAGGGGCACAAACAGTTGCAGAAATTAAAAATATAGAACTGCGACCGCAGTGTATGATGGTGCGGTGTGCGGAACTGTAAACAAAAACTTGCTTTTTGTGGATTTTATGTCTATAATTAGCCCCGTTGCAGTTCTGGATGCGTAGCTCAGTTGGTAGAGCAACTGACTCTTAATCAGTGGGTCCAGGGTTCGAGTCCCTGCGCGTCCACCAGAAATAAACGGTCACAAGTGTGGCCGTTTTTTGTTGGTTTTCTGGGGAAAATTCAGGGATTCATACCTATGTAAATATTTGTATTGCCTTGATAGAATATGGGTGTTGACATGAAACTTTGACATAACACAAAAATACAAAAAGGAGAGAAAATGAAAAAGTTAGCAATTTCAACACTGGCGGTGCTGATTGCGTGTCCTGCGTTTGCGATGAATCATCCAAACCAAGGTAGCAGTTGGACTATGTGGGGTATGGACCCATATGTCGGCCTGAGAGGCGGTATGAGTTATACAAACCTGAACTATAAATATGACGGCAACAAGGAATCTATGACAGATTATATTTTCCAGGGTCGTGCCGCATTAGGTTTAGAAGTTTGTGATACCGTACGTTCGGAAATCGAATGGTCGTATTTTGGCAGAATGTCTGACAGCGAGAATTTTGGTGCAGGCATTGGTGGTATCGATGTAGAAACCAAAATGCAGACATTGTTGTGGAACAACTATTGGGAATTTGGTTCCTATAAAATTGTTCGTCCATTTGTTGGTTTAGGTCTGGGGGCGGCGTTCACAGATGTTAAACGTGACGGTGACCTGGTGCCACGCCACAGCGAGAGCAAAACCCGTTTTTCAGGTATGGGAACATTGGGCGTAACGTTCGATATGGAACGTTTCGCAGTTGATGTGGCTGCGCGCTATACATATGTTGATATCCAGTCAGGGTTGCATAACTTTGGCGGTGATGTCGGTATCAGATTTATGTTCTAAATCCAATCCAGAAAATCCCCCATATGGGGGATTTTTTGTTGGGCGTTGTTATTATAGGGGCGATTCGTTTTGTGTGTATTACAGCAGCACAAGATGGCGGGCGTGTCAGTAAATCTTATTAAAATAAATAACCCGCTTTTGCGGGTTTCTTTTTAGGTTAGTTTGGCCAGGGCAAGTTTATTTAAGAAACCTTCTTCGATGGCACTGAGAAGTGAATTTAGACCTTCGTTCGTTTCGCCGTCGTTTTGTAATTCTTCTAGGTGTGATATTATAATCATACACATTTTGACCAGGTCACGATTGATGAATTTTGGATTTAGAATATCTGGTTTAAATACTTTTTTGTTGTCGTCGGCCATGAAATAGTTTTCAGCAATCGAATCGACCCAGGTGTCGATGTCGCCAGTCAGGCGATCGAACAACAGGTGTTTGGAATAACTGTCAGTTGACCAGTGATTGATTTTACATGCGTATTTGAACGCGATTAAATATTGCATCAGTGTGTACATGTTTTCCCCCTTTGGGGTGACAATATCAGATATGGTTTGTAAATGGTATAGGACTGGTTTCAAAATCGCTGTGTACGCATTGAATCTGGGGATTCCTAGGGAATCAAACCTGGGGTAAATGGTGATTTTTTATAGTAGAGTTATGGTGTGTGAATACACGGAACAAAAGGAGAAAATATCATGAAAAACTTAATGAAAAAAATGGGCGTATTTGCGTCTGTGTTGGGGGCGGCGGTTGTGCTGTCGGGATGTATGATGGAATGTCCAAATAAAAAAGTACGTCATCATAAACCAGTACAGCGTGTTCAGCCAGTCGCAGTCGTAGAAGAAACAGACGCAATCGTTGTATATCAGACATACGAAAACGCAGATGTTAATCACGTCTATGCCAAAATGTACACACACAGCAGTAATGGCGGTGAGTCAAAAATGGGACATATCAAATTCAAAGATACTGATAATGGCTTGAAAATGATGGTTGATTTGAAAGATTTGCGCCCAGGTGTTCAGTACAATGTAAAACTGTATCAGTGTAATTCATGTTATAATGATGCGAAATGTTGTAATAATTCCAAATTGATGAACGTTCAGTTGCCGATGTTGCAGGCCGGTTTAAGCCGTCACCTGAACCAAACATATATGATTCAAGGGCTGAGTGCGGCACAGTTAGATGGCGCAAATATCTATCTGGAACGTGATGGTGGATACAAAGCCGGTTGGGGCAAATTGGAAAAATAATTTCGTTATAGATGACTGCTGCTGTACCCCGGGAATTCCCGGGGTATTTTGTATGTTTTTGCTTTTGGAATATATTCTTATTTGCTATGGTTTTGCGTGGACAGGAAATGAAGTTATTTTATCTGGCAATCTTGATAAATTTATGTGGCGCGTGTGCAGCATTTGCCGATTCGTTTATGGGTGATGAAGCGGGGGAACTGGTTTGTTTAAACGCAAATACAATTGTTGGCGATGATGTTAATTTTATGCCGGGTGTGGTTGATGTAGAACGGTCGTTGTTGTTCGAAAATTATGGACACGTTAATTCTGAATTTGCGGTTTGTAGTCATTGTAAATTCCGTATTGTGAATCATGGTGATTTTGTGGCTAATTTTAGTTTGGCAGATGGTGCGATGATTGAACAAGTGGTGCGGGATGTGGATGAACTGAATCCGATTGTTAGTGATACAGAATATACTTTGTTTGTTGATGGGACAGATGAAATCAGTTTGAACGGTGTCTTGGGTAATGGTGATATTGGAACAATTGTTATCAGGGATTCTGTGGTTAATATAAATGATGCCGATTTTAGTGGCGTTGCAGGCATAGAACTGCGTGGCGATGTTGTGTTTGTGGCGGATGATTTGTCGGGGTTATATGATGCGGTGGTTATAAATAATGTGTCGGGTGATGGGCGTGTGAGATTTCACAGTCGTGCGGAAAATCCAATGTATGCGGATGTGGGTTATATTGATGATGGGAATTTGTATGTAAAGCGCGTGCGTGAAACAGACTATGTTAAGGTTTTGAAAAACGATGTGGGTGTGTTCCTAAATAATTTGCGTATATCTAATCCAGGTGATGGGCTGCTGCGTGTGTTGGATTCGGCAGTGGATATGGATGCTTTGCGGGATGCTATGGGGCGTTCGGTGCGGTTTAACCCAGATGTATTGGAAAATGTTACGAAGGTTATAAACAGTTTTTATCGCTTTGGTTTTGAAAATGAAATCGGTATAGGGGCCGGTGTGGTTGCGGGGGAAAATTTTTATTCGTATGGTGTGGATGTGGGCGCAACAGGGAATGTCGGTGCTGTAAAAGTTGCGGCAAATGTACGCGCAGGTGATATTCAGTATAAATCAGATGTGGATAAATTTACAGGTGCGTATTTTGGACTGAATTTGCGTGCGGAATATGCGATGAAAAATAATTTATGGATTCGTGGTGTGGCGGATGTCGCCCGGTTTGATTTTAATATTGGGGATGTGTTTTATGAAAATCATGTTGTAAGCAATCCGTCGGTTGTGTCAATAAATGGTGCGGTGGATTTTGGATACTGGTATGTGCCGGTCGATTCGTTTTTTGTGACGCCATTTGTTGGATTTGATGCGTCAAACTATAAAACAGATGATATGAATAATGTGGGGATGTGCGCGCGTGGTGGTGTTGGTGCTGGGTATGGTTATGAAATGATGGGGATAAAATATAACTATGATTTTGTGGTTGGTATGGATTCAGAAAATGCGATGCATGGTACTGGGCGGATTGGGTTTTGGTCACAGTATGATATGATGGGCGGTGACGCAAAATTTAGCGTTGTTCGTATGTTTGATGCGATGGCATATCATGTGTCAATCGCGGGCAGGTTATCTTTTTGATTTAGTCAATAAATTTACCGCGCAGGGACGCCTTGTTCGCAGCGGTAATTTTTATGTCGGCCAATTCAGGCGCGTCGTCGCGATATTCAACGATGCATTGTTGCATAAATGGTGTGCGATATACCAGATGCCGACCGGTTTTGTCAGCCCCTTCCAGCAGGCAGGATAATGTTTTGTTGATACAAGATTCATTAAATTCGCGCTGGATTTCGTTTAAATATGTGTCCAGTCTGGCCAGACGCGCGGCCTTGGTGTTTTCGGGTATTTGGTCCGGCATTAACGCCGCCGCGGTATGTGGGCGTGGCGAATATTTGAACGAGTATGAATTGATATATTTTATTTGTTCAGCAATACGCATTGTTTGTTCGAAATCTTCGTCCGTTTCGCCGGGGAAACCAACAATAAAATCAGATGAAATTTGAATGTCTGGACGGGCGATTTTTAATTTGCGAATTATGTCGGTGTATAATTCCAGACTGTATGGGCGGTTCATGCGTGACAGAATGTTTTGTGAACCGCTTTGAATTGGCATGTTTAAAAATGGCAGTAATTTTGGTTCGGTGCGGAACATATCAATCAGGTCGTCTGTCATTTCGGTTGGATAACTGGATGTAAAGCGTATACGCATGATTTCTGGGATTTTTGCGGTTTCGCGTATTAGGTCAGACAGGCGATAAAGTGTGCCGTTTTCATCGGTGTATTTATAACCGTTAACGTTTTGCCCCAGAAAACAAATTTCAATCGCACCAGTTTTGGCAGCGTGGATTGTTTCCGACATAACCGATTCAAATGAACGTGAAATTTCGCGTCCGCGTGTGTATGGAACAATACAATATGTACAGACGTGGTTACAGCCTTCTTGGATTGGGATGTAGGCGATGCGGGGTGATTTTTCCATTTGGGGCAGGGCGTCAAACTTTTCCAGCCCCCCCAGGTCGATGTTTAACAGACGGGCGTCTGGGTTTTCCAAGATGTCGGGTAATTTGTGATACGATTGCGGTCCCAAAACAAAGTTCAAATCAGGAATGCGACGAAATGCGTCTGCGCCCGATTCGCGGGCAACGCAACCAACAATGCCGAACAGGGCAGATGGCTTTTTTGCGCGTCGTATGCGCCCCAGGGCGGAAAAGACTTTATCGGTTGCCTTGGCGCGGACAGCACAGGTGTTTAATATGATAATGTCTGCGTCGGAAACATCGTCTGTACGCACCATGCCGCGGTGTTCCAGCATTGATGCGATTCGCCATCCATCATAAACATTCATCTGACAGCCAAAGGTTTGGATAAAGAATTTTTTCATGTTAGTTTTACTTATGCTTGGTATGTTCGTTGCGCAGACGTTTTATTTGGCGACGGGTCGCCGTGTCAAAGGCGCGACGACATGCACGCATGCGTTCAGACCATTCGTGGGTTTGAATTTTGGACATGGCTTCGGTTTGTGCCATTTCGCGCAAGGTGCGCTTTACCGATGTGTACATTTTATTTGTTCTTGGTTTTTTCGTTGCGGATTTTCTTGGCGCGTGTTGACTGTACTTTGGCGACTGCGGAATCATAGGTGGATTTCGCTTGTTCAATTTTTGATACGTTTTCTTTAACCTCGATAGTACCGTATTTTACGCCGGTGATTAAATTGTTTTCAATAATACCAATTACTTTTACCATGATTTGTTCCTTTATGCTAGTTTGTTTCTTAATATTTCGTTGACAACGGCGGGATTTGCGGTGCCGCCTGTTTTCTTCATAACATTACCTACAAAGAAGCCCAGCAATCCAACCTTGCCAGATTTATATTGTTCAACCTGGGCGGGGTTTGCGGCGATGACTTCGTCAACAATGCCTTCGATGGCGGCGGTGTCGGTCATCTGCTTCATGCCAAATTTGTCGGCAATTTCGCGTGGTGTGCCGGATTGCCCATCCAGCATTTTGATAAAGATTTCTTTGGCCTGTTTGCCGTTGATTGTTTTGTCTGCCAACATTTCAACCAATTCTGATAAATCAGATGGTGTGATAATACGCATGTCATCCACGATGCCAGATTTTTCATTTTTTATATCCCAGTTTTCAGGGTGGGCAAACAGTTCGGATATCATCCAGTTGGCAATTGATTTGGCGTTTTCTGGTTTCCCATTTACGGCCGCGTCATACCAGTGCGATATGTCAGTTGTTTCGGTTAAACGTGCCGCATCATATTCAGACAGCCCGAATTCATGCGTATAGCGCGCGCGTGTTGCGGATGGCAATTCGGGCATAGTGCGGCGGATGCCTTCGATTTGTTCGTCTGTGATAATGATTGGCAACAAGTCTGGGTCCGGGAAATAACGATAATCAAGTGCGTCTTCTTTGCTGCGCATTACGGATGTTGTGCCGTCATCTTGGTGATAGCGCATTGTGTCCTGGGTGACTGTACCGCCGTTTTCATAGATTTCGATTTGACGACGTGCCTCGTATTCAATGGCGGATTTAATAAATTTAAATGATACCATGTTCTTTGTTTCTGTGCGGGTGCGAAATTCGTTGGAACCCACTGGACGGACAGATACATTTACGTCGGCACGCATAGAACCTTCTTCCATGTTGGCGCGTGATACGCCCAGGGCACGTGCGATTTCGCGGATTTCGCGCAGATAGCGTTCGGCTTCGTCTGGGGATGAAATATATGAATTGTTTTCAGGATTCTTGGTGTCCAAGAATGTGACGATTTCCAACAGGGCAACACCTGTGCGGTTATAGTCAGCAAAGGATTTTGTTGGGTGAACATCATGTTTTAATTTGCCCGCATCTTGTTCCAAGTGGGCGCGTTCGATAAATATTTTCTTGGGGGTGCCATCGTCACCCATAATTTCAACCCAGCCACGGCCGACAACCGGTGCTTCGTCTGCGGGTTGTGAAATCTGATATCCCTGGGGCAGGTCAGGGTAAAAGTATTGTTTGCGGGCAAAACGACTGGTTCTGGAAATTTCTGCGTTCAGTCCTAATCCCATTTTAATCGCTTGGTCAACACAGTATTTATTTAATACTGGCAACATGCCAGGCATCGCAACATCGACCATAGATACCTGGGTGTTGGGCGCAACAGTTGGATTATAATCCGCAGATGCACCGCTGAATAATTTCGATTCAGACAGTACCTCGATATGGGTTTCCAGTCCGATTACCAGTTCCCAATCACACGTTTTGCTTTTTATTGTAAACATTTTATCTTTTTCCCTTGCTTTTTTATTTTTCGTATCTTATTATTGTCCTCGCGTTGGCTAGGTAGCTCAGTTGGTAGAGCAAGGGACTGAAAATCCCTGTGTCGGCGGTTCGATTCCGTCCCTAGCCACCATATCCTTTCTGAAATGGGCCGTTTTTACGGTCATTTTTTATTTCCCCATAATTGTTGTTGGGCGGTTGTCAATCGCGGCGGCTGTTTCTATATGTTTCGCCAATTGCAGAACGCGCATATCATCAAAGCGTGGACCAACGACCTGCATCCCCAGGGGCAGACCGTTTTGTGCCAGACCGCATGGAACGCTGCACGCAGGTACACCCGCCAGGTTCATCGCAACCGTGAATAAATCCAATGCGTAATATTCCAGTGGCGACAGGTCGGATGCCAATGGCATGGCGGTGCCAGCCGACGATGGACATACAATCAAATCGCATTGTTCAAAGGCGGACGCAAAACTGTCCGCAATCATGCGACGAACGCGTGCGGCCTGCATGAAATATACATCATATGATTCGCTGGACAGTACCGCGGTGCCGATAATCATGCGGCGCTGTACTTCGTCGCCAAAGCCCGCGGCGCGTGTTTTTTTGTATGTGTCAATCAGGTCGTTGCCTTCGACACGCAGGCCATAGCGCATGCCGTCATAGCGCGCCAGGTTTGACGAGGCCTCGGCTGGGGCGATGATGTAGTATGCCGCCAATGCGTCCAGGATGTTTGGAATAGATACTTCGACAATTTCCGCACCCATGGATTTCAAATCAGCAATGCGTTTTTCAAATAATGTTTTCATGTCATCTGAAATTTTAACGCTGCTAAATTCGCGGATAACACCAACGCGTAATTTTTTGCCGTCGCCCAGGATTGGTTCCAGTGGCGCGGTGCAGGTAAAACCGTTTGTGGCACTGGTCGAATCCAGTGGATCATGTCCCGCCATCGCAGACAGTAGTAATGCCGCATCATCAACCGTGCGTGTGATTGGGCCCGGTGTGTCCAGACTGGACGCAAATGCGACGCAACCCCAACGCGAACACAGCCCGTATGTTGGTTTCATCCCCACCATGCCAGTGATGGCCGCAGGGAATCGAATTGAACCACCTGTGTCGGTACCAGTGGCAGCAATCGCCAGGCCAGATGCAACCGCGGATGTTGAACCGCCCGATGAACCGCCGGCGGTTAATTGATGTTCAATTTGCCAAGGGTTAATTGGTGCGCCAAAGTAAGATGTTTTGCTGAATGTGCCCATGGCGAATTCGTCCAGGTTGGCCTTGCCCAATAAAACGGTGCCGGCATCAATTAATTTCTGGGATACAGTTGATTCATATTCTGGGACAAAATTTTCCAGCATGCGTGATGCCGCCGTTGTGCGAATGCCGCGCGTGGCAAACAAATCCTTCATCGCGATTGGGGCACCGTCCAAGGGCAGAGTGTCACCCGCGGCGCGGCGTGCATCAGATGCCGCTGCGTCCGCCATGGCGCGTTCGGGTGTGGTTGTGATATAGCAATTTAGGTCCGCACCATATTTTTCAATGCGTTCCAGATAGCACCGTGTTAATTCCACAGCGGAAATTTCGCCGGCATTTAATTTTTGTAATGCTTCGGTTAATGTTAGGTTAATCATTTCTTTACTCTCCATCCATAACTTTGGGTACCGCAAAATAGCCGCGTGAGGTGCCGGCGTTGTCGGGTGTGTTTGCCAAGACTAAATCGCGAATATTGCCATCGGTTACCACGTCATCGCGCATTGGTAATTTGTGTTCCGATGGGTTTAGTAATGGCTTGATGCCGGTCGTGTCGATTTTTTGTAGTTTGTCCAGCCATTCGACAACCGAATCAATGTTCATTTCGGCCAGTTTTTCATCCGATATTTCAATTCTTATTAGGTTCGCAAATTTTTGTAATTGCTGCTTGCTAAATGCCATTTTCAATCCTATATTTATAAAGTAAAGGAATTATACAATGATTTTGCCAGATTTCAAGGCTTTTCCGCGCGTGGGGCGCATTTTGGGAATTGATTGGGGGTTGCGTCGAATTGGGGTGGCGGTGTCCAGCCCGATGCGCGATTTTGTGTTCGTGCGTGATGTTATTTCTGTGCCGCGGGGGGCGGAAAATCATGCCGATTTGGTTGCGGATGTGGCGCGTTCTGAAAATATTGTGGGGATTATCGTTGGGTTGCCCGTACATGGGGATGGCAGCGCATCGGACACAACAAAAATGGTGCGTGATTTTGTGGCGTCTTTGGCAACAAAGATAGATTTGCCGATTTGTATGATAGAAGAAAATTTAACATCGGCGACAGCCCAGGAAAGTATGGGGCGTGTGCGTGTGCGTGAGTTAAAGGAAAGGTTGGATTCTGAATCTGCGCGTGTAATACTTGAAAATGCAATTTCAATGATAAATCGGGCTTAAAAAAAGCCCGATTTTTGTGCGTATAGCGCGTTTTTTATTCTTCGCGTTTGTCTGGGATTTGACCGTCAGCAGACAGCAGAACAGCAACCCAGCGGGTGGAGTCAAATTGGGCGCAGATAATATAGATGGCAACCAATAATGGCACACTGAAAAACATGCCGGCAATTCCCCAAATCATGCCCCATACGACCAGGTTTATCAGAATTGCCAATGTTGACAGGTTTAATGTTTTGCCTGTTAATTTTGGTTCAATAATATTGCCGAATAGTATTTGCAGCGCGATTAAACCAACAGCGGTTAGTATAGGTTGTTGTAATGTCGGGGCAGATACCAGTGAATATAATATTGGTAGTGAACACGCCACAATTGCGCCGATGGTTGGAATATAACTGGTGATAAATACTATAAATGCCCAGACACCCGCAAATTCAACGCCGATTAGTTGCAGCCAGATAAATGAAGCAACGCCGGTGACCGCGGAAATTGCCGTTTTTACGAACAAGTATTTTTTCATGTTGGTGTCAATGCTGTCCAGGATATAGCGGAATTTCTTGGATTGGCGTTTGGTGGGGAACATGGCACTGAATTTTTTGTTAAATGTGCTTTGTTCAACAAACATGAATATCAGGTACACCAACACCATGCCCATTGATGTCGCGACACCTGCGACAGATGCGCCGATGTTTGTGGCGATTTTTGTTATGTTTGGTATCATGTTTGCGTCAAAACTGAGACCCACAGAATCAGATAAGTATGTGCCCAGTTGGGTCAGGCGGGACTGAATCGCGGGCAGGGCGTTAAATAATTCTGAAAACATTGGGCGGATTTGTGTCGCAAACAGATACCCAATTAAGAATATTGTCGCAAATGTGCCGATGTATGATACCCAATCGAATACGTATGACCATGTTTTTTTTGGTTTGTTTTCGGTTGGCTTAAATGGTAATACGCGACGGTAATAATCAGATATTGCGTTCATCAGGTACCACAGAAAACCCGCAACCAAAATAGGTATTAGTATTGAACGGGCAATCCACAGAAAGAAAATGATTGCGGTGACGATAATTATTCCGTGCATGATGCGTCCTTTTTTTGCTGTGTGCCAATAAATCGTGCGTATGGCGCGTTTTTACTGTGTTATTGTTTCTGTGATTTCGGTGTCTGAAATTGTGATTTGGGCATCAGGTGTTGTCGCAGGTGCCAGACTGAAAAATACAATTGTGATTATTAACAACGCAATGTTGAAAATAACGGCCGATGTGCTGTATTTATCAGGCATGCTTTTGATGAATTTTTTTGTTCCAACCTGAATTGCCCAAATGCCAAAAATCAGTGTTAATGAAAATGTTAACAGTACAGAATTAAATCCGAAAAAGAATCCAGATAACAAGGTTATCGCAATAAATGTTGCGATTGTGTATGTGGTGGTAGATATAATCCGATTGTTTGCGCGGTTTAATAATTCTGATTTTGGGGCGTATGATGGAACCTTGGATGCGTTAGCGTCCAGTATATAGCCAGGTGTCCACAGGGCGGAAAAGCCAAATGGCATACTGCAGATGATTTTCCAGGTTGGGATGTCAAATTCGCGAATGCGACGAACCTTGGCACAGATGTTCGCGACCAGTAAGCCAATTAGGTACAGATAGAACAGCAAACTGGCACCCAGTACAATCAGAAATGTTGCGGATATCCGTGTTTCCATCATCAGCAGGGTGAACATAATCTGTTGGGCGTGGCGGGAAATCAGGTACGCAGATATCAAGAATAGCCCAGACAATACGATTGTTTGTGTGTTGTGAATTGCGATAAACGATGTGCGGTCCATTTTGTCGCGCGGCAGTTTCTTGAACTGAAATGCGATTGAACAAATAAAACCAATCGCTAACAAAATCCATAACGGTGTTTGGGGTATGCTTGATGGATTGTATATGGCGCCGGCAATCAGACTGTAGAAAAATGCCGTTGATATCATTACGCAAAAGGAAATTACAGCAAATTTAAGTGGTGACCATAATATCCATGTGGAAAATTTGTTTGTGTTGTTTTCTGTCATTTTTGTCCCCCGTTATTAGTTCTATTTTATCACAATTTTGCCGCCTGATAAAGTTGTTGTGTTGGTTGGTTTGGTCATTTTTGTAAATGCGTCTTGGTGGCTGATGAAAATAAATGTTGTGTCGGGCATACTGGATATGGTGTCTGCGATTAATTTTTGTGTGTCGGCATCGGCACCGGAATCAGGCTCGTCCAGGATTGCCAGGCGCGGATTTGTTAGAATCAGTCGCAGCAGCATCAGGCGTTTGCGTTCGCCACCGGAAAAGCCGACGTTAATACTGCGGTTCAGCCATTGGCGTGGTATGCCCAGACGTTCGCGTGCGGATTCCAGGTTTTGTAGGAATTCGCCCATGGACAGGTCGTGCCCCGTCTGAAAATGGACGTGCGCGGCGATTGAGTGTTTAAGAAAACTGATAACCGTTAATCCTGGTATTTCGGGTACATGTTGTGCCCCCAGGAAAATGCCCAGTAATGCGCGCGTTGTGGCGTTTTCGTTTGTTATGTCGCGACCGTCGAATATGATTTTGCCGGATGTGATTTTATAGTCTGGGTTGCCGGCGACGGTTTGTGCCAGTGTAGATTTGCCCGAACCGTTGTGGCCAGATATTAAATGGCGTGCGCCGTCGGATACAGTCATTGATATGTCTGATAATAATTCGTGGTCACCATAAGATACATTTAGTTTTTTTATTTCCAGCATAGTTTAATCCTTGGATAATGCCATTTGTATTAACTGTTTTGATTCAACCAAAAATTCCATCGGCAGGCGTGATAAAACCGGTGTGGCGGCTGCGCCGATAATTAACGCAATTGCGGCGTCTGATTCAATGCCCGCCATGTTCAAATAATTTAGGGTGGCGGGGTCGATGGTGCCGGTTGTGGCCTCGTGCGATTGGGCATTGTTTTGGCCACCGTGAATAATGCGGGGCAGGGTGTTTGCCGATGCGCGATTTCCAATGATGCGGCTGTCGCATTTTGATGCGTTGGCACATCCCGTGCCGGTAAATGAAACCAGGCTGCGAAATGTTTGGGTGGATGCGTCGGTTGCGACGCCATAGGATACAATATTGGATATGCTGTTGTCGCCAATGTGTATCATTTTGGTGCCGGTATCAGCCATCTGTGCGCCGCGTGTGATGGATAATGAGTAAAAGTCGCTGTACGCATGATTTCCGCGTAAAATTGTTGATGGGTATTTCCAGGTAAGGGTGCTGCCAACCTCTATCTGGGTCCAGAGTAATTTTGCGTTATCGTGGCATATGCCGCGCTTGGTCACAAAGTTCAAAATGCCACCGTTGTTTTTTGTTCCGTCAAAGTCGCCGGCAAACCAATTTTGAACGGTTGCGTATTTTACGACCGCGTTGTCCATAACAACGATTTCAACGACGCCACTGTGTAATTGATGGTTGGGGCGGCGTGGGGCGCTGCACCCTTCCATGTAGCTGAGTTCTGCGCCCGCGTCGGCGACAATCAGGGTGCGTTCGAATTGTCCAATCTTGGCGGTTTCAATTCTGAAATAACTGGCCAGGTCAATCGGGCATTTGGTGTTTGGTGGTATATAAACAAATGTGCCGTCTGAAAATACCGCAGCGTTCAAGGCAGCAAAGAAGTTATCGGTTGCTGGTACGACGGTTCCTAAATATTTTTTTACCAAATCTGGATGTTTTACAACCGCGTCTGAAAATGGCAGAAAGATTATCCCCAGTTTTTTCAGTTCGGCGGTATATGATGTGTGGACAGAACGGCTGTCGATAACTGTGTCGGTCGCCATCCCCATCAGGGCGCGTTTTTCACTGTCGGGCAGACCCATTTTGTCATACACAGATTCCAGGTCGGAATTGTCGATTTCGCCAGGCTCGTTATAGTAATTTAAACTGTCGTAATCTATTGGGGCATAGTCGATGTCGGCCCAGTGTGGTTCGGTCATGCGTTGCCATGCGCTGTATGCGTCCAATCGCCACTGAAGCAGCCAATCGGGTTCGTTGCGTTTGGCGGAAATTTCGCGAATAAGATTTTCAGACAGTTTTGCCATACATCAGTTGCTTTGGGTTGCCAGTTGCTTGGCCTGGGCAAAAAATGTTAATGATTGCCCCAGCAGGCCGTCTGTAAATGTGTTTGATAACAGACCGTCTGGTTCGGTCGTTGTTAGGTGGTGTAAAAATGTGTCGGCGCGACGCATATAGTTATCAATACTGCGGGCAACTTCGGAATCCAGTTTGATGGCACGACGCAATTTTTCCAAAGCAAATGGATTTTTTGCGTATTCGTCCATAATGCCGCCCAATGCGCGCCACAGGGCATGTTCGGGTGTGTTGCGTGGCATGATATCGATTGCCGCCATTACCGGTATCAGGTTTTGTAGCAAATCCTGGTAAATCATTTCTGCGTTTTCAGCAACCGCGTTTGTTGCGGACTTGTTTTTCAAAACAGATTGGATTTTTACAATCAGTGCATATTGGTGTTCCAGGGTCTTGCCAATATCGCTGATGCGTGCGTTTATGCGGTATATGTACCATGAAATTCCGCCAATTAACAATACTATTATGCCCAGTAATCCAAAAATAATTATGTTTTCCATGTTGTTGCCCCCTAAAAAATGCCTGATTGTTTGGGCACAGTATAACATCTTTTGCCGATTCGTGCGATTATATGCGAAATAAATTTTTTGATTGATTTAGGTGTGTTTTAGGTCTTGCACAGATTCGGTCAAATTGTTATAATAATTATCAATTAAGGAAGAATATTCAAGGAAAGGAAGGTTTTTATGTTCCGCAAGATTTTGATTTTCGCAATGTTTGCAACTGCGGCTGGGTATTGCTTTGCCGCACAATCACTGCCACAGGTGGTCACGTCAGAGGTTTTTTATGAACAAGATCGTGTCGTAGATGGGGCAGAATACGAACAGATTGATACCACACAGATTGATGTCGTCGAAGATTATGCGGCGCCGATGCCTGTGCCTGCGTGGCCATTGGCGGGGTCGGATGCGGACGTAGAGGTTGCATGCGAAGGCGCACTGTGTTCCAAGACAAAACAAGAAGATAATATTCGCATTGTGTCCAAGATTGGCGCGGATTTGGTTGTTGAAAATAATTTCAATCTGGGGGCGCGTGGTGAATTTACAGGTTGGTCTGGTGGGGCGAATATGCTGCATGGGACACAGATTCCGGTTGGCTTTGATGACGAATGTAATGGTTCGGAAATGCCATTGTTGCATCGCGAAGTATTAGAAGACGATGGTGGTAATGTGTTGGCTGTGTCGCGCAGCGGACGCAAGAACTGTGGTAAATATGCCGACGGGTACGAAGCATTTGCGGTTCGTAATGGTATGAAGGTCGAAGAAGACAGTATGAGTGTTTCAAATACAACAGGTGATGGCACAACAGTAATCGAAGAAGAAACAGAATTTGCGGTTGATGTGTCTGCGGATGCCGAAGCGCCGGTTAACCTGACTGACCAGGTTCGTTCGTGGGTTGTGGCAAATGGTCAGACATTGCGCGAAGTTTTACAGTCCTGGTGCGACAAGGAAGGCTGGGATTTGGTTTGGACAACAGCGCGCGAATATCCGATTGAGGCCAGCGCGGTGTTCAAAGGGCGTTTTGTTGATGTGGCATCTGCATTGGTTCGTAATTTTGGACGTGCGACACCAATCCCATATGCGAAATTCTATAAAGGTAATAGAGTGCTGGTAATTTCAACAGATGGCGAATAATTGTCATAAGACAGATGGCGTAGGAGAATAAATATGAGAAAGTCATTGAAATTTTTAATTCTGTGTGGGGTTGTCTTGGCAACGGTCACGGGGTGCGCAAAACGTGAATCAGCCAAGGTTGCGGCGTCTGTGGACCAGGATTTTATTAACGCGTATGATGCGTTTGAAATGGCGAAAAATCCCCGCGCCAAGGTGGCAAGTGGTGATACAGTTTCTATGTCCGAAGGGGTTTGGTTGGGGAATAAATCGATGGTGTTGGAACATCGGAATAATTTGCCGTCTAAGTTTGAATCAGATACTGGGGTGACGATTTTGTTAAATGAACCGGTGTCATTACAGGTTCTGGCAAATGATATTTATTCAATTACAGGGATTCCAGTGAAAATTGATGGCCAGGTGTCGTCTGATAAATTAAGAAAATTGGTTAATGTTGCGTACACGGGCAAGTTGTCGGGGCTGTTAAGCCAGGTCGCAACGGATTTGGATTTGCTGTGGTACTATGATAAAAATTCAATTGTGTTCTATGAAACAGAAACCAAGACATTTACATTATATGCACTGGGGACCGAAGTTGCGTATCAAACTTCTGTGTCCACGGATAATTCAAATGAAGTGTCGTTGGAATCAACGTTAAAGGAATGGGACGAAGTTGAAAACGCAATTGAATCTATTATTGGCAAGGCGGACAATGCGGACTTTACAGTATCGCGCAGTTTGGGAACGATTACGGTTACTGCGTCGCCATCCGTTTTGGCGCGTGTTGGCGAGTATATTGAACGTCAGAACAAGCGTTTGAGCCAGCTGATTACAATTGATGTCAAGGTATTACAGGTCACAATTTCAAATGATTCTGCGTTTGGTTTGAATTTGGCGGCGGCAATAAATTCTACATCAGGGTTGAATATTGTTGCGAATCCAAAAAATAATCTGGCATCGACCGAGGCAAGTTCTATGAACATTGCGGTTCTGTCGAATACTGTGTCCGCATTGACCGGTGCGACACATATGGAAGGGAATTCTTTGGTCGAAGGCGCATATACAAATGACCAGATTATGAACGGTTCATTGTCAGGTGCCGCAGGCAGTAATGCATTAATCGAAGCGTTGGCCAAACAGGGCAAGGTTTCGTTGGTGACAAATGTTGGTGTGACAACGCGTTCGAATCGTGTCGCCCCGGTTAGCAATACGCGTACAACAGGGTATATCAAGCGTTTTGAATCGCGTAACTTTACAACTGTTGAATCCAGTACCGTTGACCAAGACGATTTGGAAACAGGGTTCACAATGCAGTTGTTGCCCAATGTTCTGGAAAATGGCAAGATCTTGTTGTTGTTCCGTATGTCGGTACGTGAATTGTTGCGTATGTCAACCCAGACGATTGGCGAAGTGACACTGCAGTTGCCAGAAGTTGAAGAACGCAGTTTCATGCAAGAAGTTATCATGGAATCGGGTCAGATGTTGGTTGTATCAGGCTTTGAAAAACAAAAGGGCTCAGATACACGTTATGGCTTGGGTGATCCTGACTTTATGGCGTTGTCTGGTTCGCGTGAAACATCGGCCAGTCGTGAAGTTTTGGTTGTTATCTTGACGCCACAGGTTCTGGTCAGTCCAATGGATGCGGAACGTAGTATTCAGCAGCACTGGGGTGCACCTCTAAATTAAATATAATAATTCATCTAAAACCAAATCGGGCATCTCATGTAGCGTTTGTACACTACGATGCCCGATTTGATTTTATCTAAATCATTCTATTTAATTTAAGCCTGGCAAGGAGTTTGTACACTACGATGTCGCCCCATCCCATATCTATACCATTATCTTTTATTTTATAAAATATTCTGTATGGACTGAAAAAAATCTATTGTCTGGGGTGTTTAAAACATGTTATAATGTTCATTGTGTAGAGTGGAGAGTCTGAAAATACTAGGTTTTGGCTTTTCACAAAGAGGGGATTGTGCGCAGAATTAAAGGGTTGTTTGTGATTTTGTTGATGGTTGGGGGATTGTGCCCAACTGTTTTGCGTGCAAATGTTACCAGTAAATCTTATGTTGATGATATTGTTAGTGCGTTAAATACAACGGTCAGCAATCATGTCGCAGACAAGACCAATCCACACGCGGTTACCGCGGTCCAGGTTGGTTTGGGTAATGTCAAGAACGTCGATCAAACAAATGCGGATAATTTGGCGTCGGGGACGGTTTCGTATGGTTTGTTGCCGGTTGGGGATGCGGATTCTACGATTGCCGCCGGTGATGATGTTCGTTTTGATACGATTTCAACAGTGGCACCGACGGGTACACCGCCCAGCGGACGGGTTTATATCTGGTTTAATTAAGGGCTTTTGGGATAATAAAAAACCGACCGTGTGGTCGGTTTTTTTATTTCTGGATTTGGTGCCGTGTCATAAAATCGCTGATTAAGCGTTCGCGCAGTGCAATTTGGCGTTTCAAATCGCGACGCGATGCGTGATTCAGGCGCGACATATAATTATTTTCGTATCCGTCGAATACATACATAATTTCTGGATAAACTTGTAGTACCGGTTTGCCGGTTTCTTTGTCCAGGTATTCAACAATCTGGGTCGCGATTTTTTCGCCCATAATTTCGCGCAGTACGGTTTGCTTTTTTGCCATGTCGGATGCACCGGGGTTTGGAAAGTCTGTGCCGGGAACCCAGCCGTCCTTGGTTTGAATTTGTTTGCCGTTCAGAACAACAACCCGCAGTGGTGTGTGTGAACATAATTCAAATAAATATGCCGGCATAAGTGGCGAAAATTTTACCTGGTATGTGTTTTTCTTTTTCTGGGACACATGGTTGTCAGGAATTATGGTTTTGTTTGTCATTGTGATATATCCCCCTGATGTTAAATTTTATTTTCACATGGATATATAGCACAAAACGGCAAATTGTCAATAGGGGGTGGCCGAAAAAATTATCGGGGAAAATCCCCGATATTTTGAATTACACGAACAGGTCTTTGACAAATTGGGCGTGTTCGGTAATGAATTTAAATCGGAATTCTGGTTTTTTACCCATCAATTCAGAAACAATTGTGCGTGTTTTTTCCGTGTCTTCGACGCCATCTTCGGTGCGCGGTGGCAGGTCAACGCGTATCAGACGACGCGTCTTGGGTGACATGGTTGTTTCTTTTAATTGGTTTGGCATCATTTCGCCCAGCCCTTTGAATCGGGATATTTCAACCTTTTTATTTTTATATTTTGTTGATTTCAGATTTTCCAGTTCTTCGTCTGTGTCAACATAGATTGATTCCGTTCCGCATGTTAATTTGTACAGTGGTGGGCACGATAAATACAGGTGGCCGCCATAAATTAACTGGGGCATATATTGATAGAAAAACGCCATCAGCAGTGATGCGATATGACTGCCGTCAACGTCGGCATCGGTCATGACGATGATTTTTTCATAGCGCAGTTTATCCTCGTTCCAATCTTTGGCGGTGCCTGCGCCGATAATGTCAATTAAATCGTTTAATTCGCGGTTGTTGCCAAAGCGTTCGTCGGAATTAGAGATAACGTTTAAAACCTTGCCGCGCAGGGGCATGATTGCCTGGGTCGCACGATCGCGTGCCTGTTTTGCGGTACCGCCAGCCGATTCCCCCTCTACAATAAACAATTCTGTGCCGGCAATGCCGTGTTTAGAGCAGTCCGCCAATTTTGCCGGCATACGGATACGCTTGGTCGGGGTTTTACGGGCAACATCTTTGACCTGTTTAGTTTTGATGCGCGCGTTTGCCAGGTTGATTACAAATTCCAGTAACGCGTTTGCTGTTTTTGGGTCGGACGCCAGGAACATTTCCCATGGATCGCGCAGTGCGTTTTCGGTGAAACGTGCGATTTCTGGATTAGATAATTTTTCCTTGGTCTGGCCCAGGAATTGTGGTGTTTTATAGAAAACAGATACAATGGCTGCGACGGAATCAAAAACGTCTTCGCCGATAATTGATGCGGCGGCTTTGTTGTTGACCTTTTCACCGTATGCCTTAATCCCCTTGGTAATCGCAGACTTGAACCCGGTTTCGTGTGTTCCGCCGTCGATTGTTGCGATTGTATTACAGTAAGACGAGAAAAATCCGTCGTCAGATGCTGCGCCATTTTCGTCGGTTAAAAATGTAAGCGCCCATTCAACACGGCCATTGTCATCTGGAAAATCAACAGAACCGCTGAAAATACGGGGCAGGATTCGTGGTTTTGAATCTGTCTTTTCCGCCAGGAAGTCCGCCACGCCGTTCGGATAAAAGAACGTTGTTGTGGCCGGGATGTTCATATCTTCGGTTAATAATTCTGGGTTGCAGCGCCAGTCAATTTTAACGCCGCGGGACAGGAAGGCCTTGGCCCGGGCCATGCGATAGATTTTGACCGGTTTAAAAACAGCGGACGCGCCAAAAATTTCGTCGTCTATGGTAAAGCGTATTTTTGTTCCGTGGGATTTTGTCGGTTCACCCCGTGTCATTGGCGATGTTGTTATGCCGCGTGAAAATGTCTGGTGCCAGTTATAGCCGTCGCGGGCAATATCAACCACCATTTCAGATGACAGGGCGTTCACAACAGCCGACCCAACACCATGCAGACCGCCACTGGTTTTATAAACATTGTTATTAAACTTACCGCCCGAATGCAGGGTTGTTAATATAACCTCTAAGGCGGATTTGCCGGGGTATTTAGGATGCTCGTCAACCGGAATACCACGACCGTCATCGGTGATTTCAATGGTCTTGGAATCGATTAAATTTACAGTGATTTTCTTGGCAAAGCCGGCGACGGCTTCGTCAATTGAATTGTCCATAATTTCAATCGGCAGGTGGTGCCACGCCTTTTCATCGGTGCCGCCAATATACATGCCGGGACGCAGGCGTACGGGTTCAAGGCCTTCGAGTACCTGAATGTCGGACGCATCATAAGATTGTGTGTTTTTCTCTGTCATAATGATTGTATTATTAAAACATTTTTGAATTTTTCGCAAGCCCAAAGAATTTCAACCTAAACCATATTTTGGGGTTGAATTTTTGTGGGCGCGTTCTATATATTTGATAACGAATAATTATATGGACATATAGACATGAATAAAAACCCGTATGAAGTTTTGGGCGTGGCACGTGATGCGTCCGATGCTGATATTAAAAAGGCTTATCATAAACTGGTGATGAAATATCACCCGGACAGAAATCCAGATAACAAAGATGCCGAAGAAAAATTCAAAGAAGTCAACAATGCCTTTGATATTCTGAAAGACCCACAGAAACGCGCGGCATATGACCGGTTTGGTGATGCGGCGTTTGCCGGCGGTAATGCGTCGGGGGCGGGTTTTGGCGGTAATCCGTTTGGTGATGGGGCGTTCCATTTTAACATGGGTGGTGGTGCCGGGATGGAAGATATCCTGCGTGAAGCCATGCGTGGGTTTGGATTCGGCGATTTTGGTGGCGGTCCCCAGCGGGGCGCGCCACAACGCGGTGGGCGTGATTTGTTGGATGAAGTGGTGATTGACCTGAAAGATGCTTATTTCGGTAAAACACATACAGTAAAGTTTTCTAGTAATGTCGAATGTGAAAAGTGTCATGGTTTTGGTACCGCCGATGGAAAGCCAGCACCGGCGTGTCCGCGTTGCGGGGGCAGTGGCTTTATTCAAACGCGCCAGGGATTCTTTGCGATGGAGGCCCCATGTCCAGAATGTAACGGTCTGGGACGCAAGATTGATAAAAAGTGCAGCGAGTGTGGTGGTACAGGTACGGAACACAAACAGCGTACATTAGAGGTTAAGATACCCGCCGGTATCGAAGATGGGGCGCGGCTGCGCCTGGCGGGTCAGGGCGAGGCAGGCGCAAATGGTGCGCCGGCGGGTGATTTTTATTTGGATGTTCGTATTCGTCCAGATAAACGTTTTGAGCGACATGGTAATGATTTAATTATGCGTATGGATGTGCCGTTTGCGACACTTGCGCTGGGGGGCGAAATTGAGGTTGAAACCATTGATGATAAACAGTTATCGGTCAAAGTGCCAGCCGGTACCCAGGTTGGTGAAAAATTGCGTGTGCGTGGGCACGGCATGCCGTCGGCACGTCGCGCGGGTACATATGGTGATTTGTACATAGATATTGCGATTAAAATCCCGACCAAGTTATCCGAGAAGCAGAAAAAGTTGTTAAATGAATTTGCTGGAACGAAAACTGATAAAAAGGGTTGGTTCTGATAAAAAAATCCCCCGGTTGGGGGATTTGTCTTTCCATCATCTGTGTTATTGGATACCGACGCGGAACTGGTCACCCCATTGGGATACATTTTGACCACCAATGGTACATTTGATATCTTCGAATCCGTTTTCAACCTGGTTCTTTTTGACAACATGACTGGTAACCAACGCGCCAGTCGTTCCCAATACAACGCCCGCAATTGAATCAGACGCCAAACGCGCAGTGTTGAAATTACCATCTTTATCCTTCCATACGCTTTTTTCATCGCGGAATTTGTTGTGGATAGATACCAATCTTGAATACGCATCGTTGACGCGTTCGGTAAGTTTGGTAATCGTAATCGTCACATCTGTATTGGATGTCTGGATACAGTTTTGTGGCTGTAATTCCAACAGCGAACCCCACAATTTATTAAAGTCTTGTTCTGATTTTGTGTTGGCACGGCACATTTCTTGTATTTTATCAATCAGCGCCGTTATATCTGCGTTATCTTTGCATTGTGTGGACCAATTTGCGATAAGGTCCAATGTGTCGGTATTACATTCAAATGGTTTTGTTTTGTCGCTTTGTGTTGCTTCGCAATATCCACGACCATTTCGTTCAACAAATTTCATACCAGATACAAGACAGCGACATTCTTTGCCGGTCCATTCGGCAACCTCTTTGGGTAAATCACAACACGCTTTGCCTTCGGTTGTCGTGCGTTGTTCACGACATGTTTTTTTGTCAGCGGGCGGATTTATAACTGGGTCAGGTGTGTCTTTGTTTGGGTCTGGTTTGTGCGATGAAGCGGATGGAACGCATTTTTTTTGTATTTTGTTCCATACATATTCTTGTCCATTGGATTCGCGACAGCTGCATTCGTTCAATACAGTGTCCCATTTGACCTTGGGGTCTGATTTTTTTGCGTTAAGGCAATCACGCATATCTGGGGTCAGATAGCAAGTGATATTTGTCCCATAAGTAATAAGTGTAAAATCGCGTCCATCCAGATTGACAATTTTGTCACTTAAATCTGTATAGTTTTCAGGCAAAGTTGTACAGGCTGTATATGACCTTAGCTGCCATTCATCGCTGCTGTCTAGAACGCATTGATATAGTTTGTTTGGTCCGGTCTTGCTTCCTTTGAAATAAGAATCAGCAGTCGTCAGAAAGTATTTATAGTGTCCACACCCCTGTTCATTGTCACATTCATAGACAAAACCTTTTTTTAGTTCGCAACCATTGTCGTCTTCGCACGCTTGTGCTTCTTTGAAAGCGTCTTCGTTAGTGTACATAAATTCATCGTCGTCCGAATCCTGTAACCATTGGAACGATACTGTGCTGCCCGGGCAATAAGGGGCAGCAAATGCGTTTGCGCAATATACCATTGTTAAAATCACGAAAAAACAAACTTTTTTCATGGAAAAACTCTCCTGTTGTACTGCCTAATCCAAACCACTGTTTAGATTAAGTGAATTTTTATATCCCTATTGTTTGACATTTTATCATAATTTCTGCGGTTTTCCAAGAATAAAAAAACCGCCATATGGCGGTTTTTAGATTGGTTTTTTACTTCTGTTTCTTGTCCAATGTTTTTAGATGTCCCAGGAAGGTTTTTGTGTACTGGGTCGCAGACCAGACGGACGCAACCAATGCCAACCATAAGCAAGCGACACCGCCATACATCAGACCGAAAAATCCATAGATTAGGTATTTTGCATACGGTACGAACAACGAGTACATTGTTAATTGTGGTATGCACAACCCCAGTAACAGGGCGCATGTCGCAACCATTTGTAAGGTTGTCTTGATTTTTCCCATGGAAAAGCGTGCCTTGGGTACTGGCATTTCAATCTTTTGCGTGCCCAAAAATTCGCGCAGGCCGGAAATATACAGTTCGCGCGATATCATCAGCACAGTTGGTACGATAATCAGCCATACTGGAAATCCAGGGATAAACGCAGGCAGTATGAACATCAATACAATTGATAATACAATTAATGTGTTGGCAACCAATAATTTGTCACCAATGTGATCCATTACGCCACCCAGTTTGCTTTCGCATTTATATTTGCGTGCCAGATACCCGTCAAAGAAGTCGGATAATGATGCCAAAGCATACAGTATAAATGATGTTCCATAGTCGCCCAATAATAATGTAGCAATAATTGCGAATGCCGCAAGGATGCGAAACGCAGATAAAAAGTTAACAAACGATTTCATATTCATATAATTTCTCCTTTGGTTAATAAATATATGAATAAGCGTATTATATCACTTATTGATGAAAATGCGCATATATTTTTTCGGCGGCATTTTCCCCCAGGCCGGGGACATGCCCCAGGGCATTTATGTCGGCGTCCATAATCGCACGGACAGAACCAAAATGCGAAAGCAGGGCGCGTTTGCGCGCCGGGCCAATGCCATCGATTTCATCCAGTACAGACGCGGTTAACTGTTTCGCGCGGACGTTGCGATGGTATGTGATAACAAAACGGTGCGCTTCGTCACGGACGGCGCGCAACATTAAAAACAGGGGCGAATCCTTGGGCAGGTCGCGATATATCGTGCCATCGGGTAATATAAAGTGTTCATCGCCGTCGCGGACCGCGCCCTTGGTCACGCCAAAGACCGGTATGCCACCAGATGCGCGATTGGCAATGTTCCATTGTGCCATACCACCGTCAACAATTATTAAACTTAGTTTTGGTCCACGTTCGACCGCGCGGTGAACAAATTCAGACATCATGGCAATGTCGTTGCCGGCGCGCGATTTGTCGTGCAATTTAAAATGACGATAGCCGGATTTTTCAAAACCATTGTGTCCAAATGTTATCATGGCACCGACGGGCTGTTTGCCAAACAGGTGTGAATTATCAAATACA
Source organism: Candidatus Enterousia sp. (assembly GCA_045546195.1). Lineage (GTDB taxonomy): Bacteria > Pseudomonadota > Alphaproteobacteria > Rs-D84 > Rs-D84 > Enterousia. The sequence continues at coordinate 17,402 of JAZQCH010000001.1, read as the reverse complement.
CCCGCCAGTTCGATTTTTATGTTCAGCCATTTTTCTAATTCTGATACATTTTTGTCCCAGTCTAAAATCGCGCTATGCGCATTGTTTTGGCGTTTTCCACGATTTGATGTGTGTGTTAATGCGGCGATTTTATCACGAATAATTGCGGCGTTTTCAAAATCCATGTTTGCGGAATAATCGCGCATCTGTTGGGTCAGGTCGGCGATAATTGGTTCGCTGTCCCCGGTCAGGATTTTTCGCGCTGTACGCACGGTTTCTGCGTATTTTTGTTTGTTTGGGTTTGTGCATGGTGCCGAACATCGGCCGATTTGATGTAATAAACATGGACGTGTGCGATTGCGCATTTGTGTGTCGGTACATGTGCGAATTTGGCATACGCGCTGAATCGTTTTTATCGTTTCGTTTAATGCCGATACAGACGGATATGGGCCAAAGACATCGCGACGCTGGGAAATTTTGCCGCGGAACTTTAACAAGCGCGGAAAGTCGCCCGATGTTAGTGCCAACATTGGGTACATTTTTCCGTCGGTCAGCATGATGTTGTATTTCGGCTTTTGCGTTTTTATTAATTCTTGTTCGCGAATCAGGGCATCTGATTCGGTCGCAACGGTTTCCCAATCAACGCGCGTGACCAGGGTGCGCATGACCTGTTTATGTAATTCTAGTTTTTGGATGTCCAAATACTGGCGCAGGCGGTTGGACAGGTTTTTAGCCTTGCCCACATACAGCAGGTTGCCGTCGGCATCATACATTTTATACACGCCAGGGGCGTGTGGTGCGTTTTCAATTAAATCTGAAAATTGAATATTCATAATCTTTATGATAGAATATTAAATATTAAATAGCAAATAAGAGGTTTTTCAATGAATCAAGAATCAGGACGTTCAATGATTGAAATGCTGGGGGTGTTGGCAATTATGGGGGTGATTACCGTTGGTGCAATCGGTATGATTTCAACCGCAATGCGTACACAGAAATTGACGTCTGTTAATGACCAGGTTGTCCAGATGGTGACCATGGTGCGCAATATTCACGGTGAATATGATGATTTTTCAAGTATGAACGGTACTACGATTTTTGGCGCGATTGGGATGAGCAACAAGAACCCATATGGTGGGAATTATACATTGTCGGTTGACCCGTCGAACCCACGTCAGTTTATTGTTGGAATTGATGGACTGGGGAAAAGTGAGTGCGAATCACTGTTGGCAAAAGCGTGGTCTGATTCGGTCGGATATCAGTTGTCAGGTGGCAAACAGGGTGGCGCGACCGGTTCGTGTAATGGTGAAAACGGAACGAATTCTGTACAGATTATTTATGGCGAATAATTTTCGCGCGTCGATGCCAAGCGGGGGTGTGTGATGGCAGATTTTATTACAGTTTCCAAGGTCGAAGATGGTACACGGTTGCTGCGCTGGTTTGTGCGACAGTTTCCATCTTTGCCCCAGCGTGAATTTTATAGGTTGTGTCGTGGTGGGCAAATTCGCGTTAATTCAAAACGTGTGCGGGGAACAGAAATACTGAGTGCCGGTGATGCGGTCCGTGTGCCACCGACATTGGCGACATATGCGAACGCAGGTGCGAAAAAAACAGAAAGTGGGGAACGCTTTTCGTTAAGCGACCTGGAAGAATTGCGCAAGTGTATTATTCATAACGATGACGATATTGTCGTGTTTAACAAGCCCGCAGGCTTGGCCGTTCAGGGTGGGACGGGTATTCGCAAATCAGTCGATAAAATGGCGGCGGCACTGTTTCCGTATGATAAAATTTCGTTGGTACATCGCTTGGACCGGGAAACCAGTGGTATTTTAGTTGTGGCGAAAAATCAGCGGGCGTCACAGAACCTGGCGGGCCAGTTCCAGAACAAGACCGCGCACAAGGAATATTTGGCACTGTTAAATGGGAATGTAAAACCGTTGCATGGTACAATCGATAATTTTATGTTAAAGGGGCAGGTTTTTGATAGCCCAACGCGCCTGAATAATGGGACGGGGCCACGGCCGCAGCGGGCGGTGACGGAATATTCGGTGCTGTCGAATGCAGCGGGGTGTGTGTCATGGGTGCGCTTTTCACCAAAGACAGGACGTACGCATCAGTTGCGTGTGCACAGCGCGTTTTCGTTGAACGCGCCGATAGTAGGGGACAGTTTGTATGGCGGACGGCACATGGTGGATGGGCCGTTGGGCAGTGTGTTGAAAACAAATAACTTGTTTTTGTTCGCGTATAAGTTAACATTTCAGCATCCAGGGACAGGGCGGATGTTGACGTTGCGGGCGGCGGTGCCGGACTTTATGGTGCCTGTGATGAAGTTTTTGGAATTTAAGTTGCCATGAGGGTAAAAAAGAGTCTTTTTTTTCCGATTATTAGAATCCTGGGGCTGTGCGTCGTTGGGTTGGTGGTGGCAATTGTTGTAGCGTTAAGTCAGATAAATCTGGAATCGTTACGCGGGAATTTGTTGGCAATTTTGCGTGATGCAACGGGGATGCCGGTGGAAATTGATGGGGCGGTGTCATGGAAATTATCGCTGCGGCCACATGTGGAATTGAACCAGGTGCGCATCGCAAATGAAAGTTGGGCGAAAAACAAAGATGCGTTCAGCGCAGAAAAAATTGATGTGCGATTGAATTTGATTTCGTTGTTTCGTGACAGGCCGACAATTCAAAATGTTAAAGTTTATGATGCTAAGGTTAATATAGAACGAAATTCCACAGGAAGGTATTCTGTGGCACGATTGGCAAACAAAGACGCAGAAACTAAATCAGAAGCCGGCGCACCAGAAAAATATCCGTTCAAAGATGCAGGACTGGGCGGGGTAGAGGTAAAAAATCTGAGCGCAAATATATTGGGAAAAAAATATTCGTTGGCAGGATTTAATGTACGATTGATGGCACATAAAGAAGGACGGGAATATTCAGGCTGGGTCAAGGCAAAAAAAGATGTGCTGCCGTTTATTGTAAAGTTTAGCGGATATAACGCAGAACGTAAAATATATCCGATGCAGGTTGCTGTGGCGACAGGTGGTGATGCGCTGATTGCCAATGTCGCACTAGAAGGTACAAGCAAAGCACCAATCGATTTTATAGTCAAAGGCGATGTGCCACATCCAGATGCAATTGCGGAAATATTTGGTTGGGATGCGTCGTGGATGCCTGCGTTGCGATTAAATGTCGCAGGTGGATTTGATTGGAAAAAAATCACGTTGCGTAAATCGTCGGTTCGGATTGATAATACGGAATTTACAGTTTCTGGTGATTGGGATTGGTCGGTCGCAGGTAGTATTATTAACGCATCGGTTAGTTCGCCACGGGTTGATTTAAAAGAACTGTTCCCAGGATGGTATGATGGAAATGGGGGGCGGCCAAATCGAGAATTAAATGTGTTCAAGGATATTCCGCTGTTTGGTGCGGATTTGCTGGGGCGCACAGCCAAGGTGCGTGTAAAGGTAGATGACCTGGTTGTATATCGGGACCTGGATATTCAAAATGTTGATTTGATGGTTAGTTTGGCGGAAAATCACCTACGCTTGGATTTAGATGCTTCAATTGCCGAGGGTAATGTGGATATAGGTGTCGATGCTGATATTGATGATAGTGGACGATACTGGTTGCAGTCGGGGGCGATTGGCGAACGTGTTTATGTAGGCGAAATTTTAAAGGAAGTTCATAAAACGGATTTTTTGTCCGAATTGCCGGTGAATTTTGAATTCTATGTCCAGGCAAATGGTCAGAACCTGTCCCAGATTATGCAGACAATAACGGGGCCAGTGTATATCTATTCGGTGGCACCAGGGTACGCACATTCAGCATTGGTGTCGTATATGTATGGAACGGATTTTTTAACATCGCTGCGTCACAGCGTTCAGGATTTGTTTAGTTCAGAAAAAAAGTATAACCAGATTAAGATTTCATGCGTGGCGGTTAACGCAAAGTTGCGTGACGGCGTGTTTGAAACACAAAATGGTGTGGCGATTGAAACCAACGCGATTAATGTTCGATTGGCGGGGGTGCTGGATTTAGGCGGAGAAGAAATGAAGTTGGCGTTAACGACGGTTCCAGTGCGTGGATTAAAGTTGTCGTTGACAGGTAATGTTGTAAATTCAATTGAATTAACTGGCAATCTGGCGGAACCAACAGTCAGAATCAGTGGCGCCGCCGTCGCAGGCAAGGTTGCATCGGCGACCGGGTTGGGGTTGCTGTTGGCGCCGTTCACGGGTGGTTTGGGGCTGGTTGCGGGAACCGGGATTGGATTGGTCGCAGGGGATTTGCTGGAAAACTGGTTGGCAGATGGGAACCCGTGTGAAACAGCGATGGAACGCGGGGCACCGTTGTACCGTGATGACCCAGAATGGATGGGGGCGCCAATGGCAGAATTGGTTAATTCAGTTTTAAAGCAGGAATAAAAGGGAGAAAATAAATGTTTGATTGGATTGGTTTGGCACAAATTATAGTTATTGCTGTTTTGGTGTATATGTTTTATCGCAGTTTTATTCAGAATACCCAGTCTGAAAAATTGGTACGTGGGTTGCTGGGGCTGGCGGGGTTGTGGCTGCTTAGTTTTGTGTTGCCCTTGGTGCGGTTGAATTTGTTGGCGACATTTTTACACTATACGGCGTTGTTTTTGTCGCTTAGTTTGATTGTCGTTTTTCAGCCAGAATTGCGCAAGTTTATGGCGTTGATGGGAAATGTTCAGGGGCTGCGTCGTATGTTAAAGGGCGGGGTAAAGAATAAAAAAGATACTAAATCTTTGGACGCAATTGTTAGTGCCGTTGAATATATGTCAGGCAAGCATACGGGGGCGTTGATTGTGTTCCCAAGTTCGCTGGATGAAAGCGCGATTGATAAAAAAGGTGTCGCGATTGACGCAAAAATTAGCAGCGAATTGTTGCTGACTATATTTTTTAACAAGACGCCATTACATGACGGTGCGGTTATTATTGAAAATAATCGTATCGCGTATGCAGGTGGCATTTTGCCGTTGTCACAAAATAATTTGAATTGGAAATATGGTACGCGTCATCGTGCCGCCTTGGGGTTGAGTGAGGTTTCAGGTGCCGTCGTATTGGTTGTATCCGAAGAAAGTGGCGATATTTCAATCGCGGAACGTGGCAAGATTACAAAATACGAAGATGTAAAGAAGTTGCGTGCCAAATTGGAAAAAGTCCTGTATAAATAAAATCTAATGTCATATCTATGGGCGGGGGCGACATCTCATGTAGCGTTTTGTACACTACGATGTCGCCCCCATCCCATATCTACGCCATTATCTTTTATTTCTATTCCCGTTGCTAGGACGGGGCTTTTGTTGGTGTTCTTTTGCCCTTGCACCGAATCGGGCTTTTTTGGTAAAGTTAGGACAAAAGAGTGTAGGATACACAAATATATATAAGGAAACAGGAGTATTATAATGGAATTTTCAGTGTTTCGTCAGGTTTTGATACGTGCGCTGGGGCATATGCAGTCGATTGTAGAAAAGCGTGCGACTTTGCCGATTTTGATGAATGTTAAGATAGAGGCCGCAGATGATTTGATTTTGTCTGCAACAAATGTTGATTTAGAACTGGTTGAACATGTGGCGGCTGATATTACCCTGGGGGGCAAGATTACTGTGCCAGTCCAGATGCTGTATGATATCGTGCGTAAATTGCCAGATGATGCGGAAATTTCATTTAAACAGTCGGGTGACCAGTTGGTTGTGTCCAGTGGGCGTGCTGTGTTCCGTTTGCCAACATTGCCGGCGGAAAATTTCCCAGCCATGGCGGGCAGCAATCTGACCACTAAATTCCAGATGACAACGGGTGATTTGGCGCATCTGATTAACCAGACAAAATTTGCGATTCCAACAGATGATGTTCGTTATCATTTGGGGGGGATTTATTTCCATATCGCAGACGAAGGTGATGTAAAGAAGTTGACAGCCGTTGCAACTGATGCCCAGCGTATGGCGTTGTGCGCAATGCCGGCACCCGCAGGCAGTGCAGATATGCCGTCGGTTATTTTGCCACGTCGCGTGATTGGCGAATTGTCCAAGTTGTTGGAAGATGCCAATGTTGACGATGTTTTGGTTGAATTGTCTGATACCAAGGCGCGTTTCACAGTCGGTTCCGCAACATTGACCAGTAAATTGGTTGATGCACAATATCCAAACTATCGTGTTGTTATTCCCAAGGGTAATGACAAGATTGCAATTCTGGACAGAAAGCAGTTTATCAATGCGGTTGACTTGGTGTCTGTTGCCAGTGTTGATAAAACAAAGTCTGTTCAGTTGACGTTCAGTATGAATAAATTGGTTATCAATGCGTCCAGTCCAGATGCCGGTACCGCGACCCAGGAATTGGATATTGAATACAATGGTGACAGTTCGTTCACAGTTGTGTTTAATGTGAAATTCTTGTTGGATGTCGCTGGCCAGGTCGAAGGGGAAAAGTTCCAGATGGAAATGCAGGACCCATTGGCACCAACGAAAATTAATTCCGTTGATAAAGATACGGATGCGTTGTATGTCTTGATGCCAATGCGCATGTAAAAAATAAATTATAATAATTCATCTACAAGTGAACCCGCAACCTCATGTAACTTCTGTACACTACGGTTGCGGGTTCACTTGTATCTAAATCATTCTAATTTATTTTTTTGTTATGAGTTTAATAAATTGCAATTGCGTTTTTTTGTGATAAAATTTGCCAACTAAAAATAAAAGAGGTTATTTATGACACTGGAAAAGTTGGCACCAGGCAAGATGCCACCAAAAAAGATGAACGCAATTATTGAAATTCCAGAAAATGGACATGTGAAGTATGAAATTGATAAAGAAACCGGTCTGTTAAAGGTTGACCGTATTTTACATGCGCCGATGGCGTATCCGGCGAACTATGGTTATTTTCCGGGAACGTTGGGTGATGACGGCGACCCGTTGGATTGTGTGGTTGTGTGTAATGCGCCACTGCGTCCCGGTGTGCTGATTGAGGTGCGACCAATTGGGGCCCTGTTGATGGAAGACCAGGCGGGCGGTGATGAAAAAATCATTTGTGTGCCACGTGACAAGATTGACCCGTACTATGAAAAAACAGAATTTATCGAACAGTTGCCGGAAATTCTGCGGTCGAAAATTGAATACTTTTTCCTGCATTACAAGGATTTACAGCCAAATTCTTGGTCGAAAATTTTGGGCTGGGCCGATCGCGCAACCGCGGACAAGTTGATTATGGACAGTATTGACCGGTACTGGGCGAAAAAGCGCGAATTGCAATAATAACTTGCGTTTGCGTGGGATATTTTTATAATCAAATCAATTAATTAAAAGGGGTATTAAAATGGCATCTTATATTGCAAATGATATGCGTGTGGGTTGGGTGATTTCGCATAACGGAAAACGTTATTCGGTTACATCAATTACCAAGGTTAAACCAGGCAAGGGTGGCGCGTTTGTTCAGGCCGACCTGCGCGATATTGATTCAGGTAACAAGGGTGGTGACCGTTGGCGCGCCGAAGACAAGGTTGAAAAACTGATGGTCGAAGATTTTGATTGTCAGTATCTGTATGCCGATGGGACGGATGCGTTCTTTATGAATTTGTCTGATTATGAACAGTTCACAATGCCGGTGGATTCATTGGGTGAGGCTATGAAATTTTTGGCGCCGGAAATGGTGGTCAAAGCGAACTTTGTCGAAGGTCAACCTGTTTCCATTTCTTTGCCAAAAACAGTAATCGCAATTGTCGAAGAAACAGAGCCTGCGTTAAAGGGCCAGACCGTATCGTCCAGTGGTGGCAAACCCGCCATTTTGGACAATGGCGTTCGTGTTCAGGTTCCGTTATTTATCGAACAGGGTGAAAAGATTGTTGTAAATACTGAAACGTTGGAATACGTCGAACGGGCAAAATAAAAAAATTAAATATAATGGCATATCTAAAGCGGGTTGGCAATGGCTCATGTACGTTTGTGTACACTACGCCATTTCCAACCCGTTTATCTATACCATTATCTTTAATTTTTTTGTTTCAAGTGCAAGGGGGTGGGTAATTATATTATTTGAATTGTGGTTATTTTTGTGATAAAATACAGGAAAAGGAAAAAGGGGTTTTATATGAAAAAACTGATGAAAAGATTGAATTTCGCAATTGTTGGTGTAATGACGTCTGTACCAGCGATGGCGGCGGGCAATATTAATCAGGCGTTGTGTGATTTAGCAGAACAGTTTGGTGAGATATTTTCAGCAATTCGTTTGTTGGCGTTTGTTGGTGCTGGTGTTACGATTGCCGGTTGGGCATGGGGGTATATTTCTGCCGGTAAGATAGACGCGATAAAAGAAGTTAAAGAAAAAGGGATTGCTTTGTTGATTGGATTTATCCTGTTGTTTAGCATAGGGACATTGTTGACGGTATTTATGAATATGGCCGGTGATGGTGGTTCCTTGAATTGTGTTGAAAAGTTCTTTAATTAAAGTAAATCCCGCGTAATGCGGGATTTTTATTTTTGTATATTTTATCTGATTTTTTCGTTGCTGTATTTTAATATGAAATCGCGTTCAGTGCGCATCAATTGTGATTGCACCTGGGATATAGGGGTGGGGAATATATCCTGTTCGGGGCGGATTGATGCGTCGTGGATTTCACGAACGCGGGCGTTGATCAGTTCGTGATACAGAATCTGTTCGAATGTGGCCAGGTTTGGTTTTGTGGCGCGCTTGAAATGTTCGACGGCGTTATGTATTGCGTTTATGCGGGCGTTTAATGTGGCGGCACCCATATAGTTTGCCAATGGGTCGTTCGGTTTGTTTTGGATGCGATGTATTTCTTTTAAATCGTTTGCGGTATAGTTATAAAAGAAAGCGCGTGTCATTGCGTGATTGAATTGACGATAGTCGGCGTTGTATTTCTTTAATATGCCGGCGATAATTTTTTCGTATCCAGTCAATTGTTCGCGCAGATGAACGCGGGCAAATTGGTACGACAGATTTTTCATGTCATCAAATTTCATGCGTGGGTTGATAATTGGTGAAATAAAATATGTGCGCGAAAATATCATTGCGGGTTTGTTGCGTGACATGCACCAGCACGCATAGCGCGATAGACGTAAATCCTTGGCGTATTTATATGCATTGGAATCCAATGTGTATTCGTGACGAATTGTTGCGATGTGCCCGTCATAGAACGGCAGGTCTGTGCGCACCAATTGTGGTGTGGCACGGGCATTTTTTTGCGGGATTGGCATAACCATGTTTTCCCAAGTGTGGGCGTTCATATTTGGCGCAATTGGAAAATAGTGTTCGCCAAACAGATTGTGTAAATCAGAATAATACCAATATTCACTGTGTATGGTTGGGGTTTCGGCACGCAGTTCTGGGAACAGGCTGAATTGCGTGTCTTCGTCGATGCGATGGCGTTTGGCATTCAGGGTTTCGAATATAACTGATTTTTTTGGTAATGCCATGGTGGTGCCTTTTGTTTTTTTTGGTGGTGGATTATTTTTTATCTTCGATATTTGCCAGGGAAAATAAAACAGATGATATCAGTGACTGGTACGGGACATGCTGGGCGTCCGCTAATTCTTTGATTTTGTCCAGAATAGGGCGCGGAATGCGCATGTTGATAACACAGTCTGATTTGTTAAACGCCTTGTATGCGGCGTATTCTTTTAACAAGGTTTCGATGTTCATAATGAACAATTGTTGCATAACGTTTGGCATGGGCAATCCTCTATACCGACCGCAATACCACGGTCATTACAATGAACTATACCAATGTAAATACAATTGTCAATACAAATATATTTACGCCTGTAATCACGGGTGTGTTGTGGGGTGTGTGGGCGATTGTGTTGTGGTGTATTTAATTTGATTTTTGTAATTTATATCTATAAAATTGGTGTATGTATTTAATATAGGAAAGGGATTGTTATGCTGAAAAAGATATTAGCGGTGTTTGTTTTGGCGGCGTTGGCGGTGTTGCCAGCACGGGCGGAATTAAAGGTAGATATCGTTGCCGGGGCGGCGAATCCAATTTCAATCGCAGTTCAAAAGTTTGAAGTGGGCGGCGATGTGCGTAGCAAAGATGCCGCGATGATACGCGAAGTAGTCGAGGCGGATTTAAAACGCACCGGATTGTTCCGGATTGTTAATCATGATGCATTCCCAGAATATGTCAAGATGCATGAATTGCCGAACTTTAAATCGTGGGCGGCGATTAAGACCCAGGTTCTGGTTCAGGCGAAGTTGTCGGCGGAATCAGGTAACAGATATAGACTGGAATTCTTTGTTTGGGATGTTGATGGACGCGAACAGATAGAGGCGCAATCCCTGGTGGCGTCGCGTAAATCGGCACGCCGATTGGCGCATATTATGGCAGATGCGATTTATGAAAGATTGACCGGTGAAGTGGGCTATTTTGATACCCAGATTGTGTTTATTGCGGAAACGGGGCCGGTTCATAATCGTACAAAGCGCATGGCGATTATGGATCAGGATGGTTATGGATTGCGCTATTTGTCGGACAAAGATACCTTTGTTATGTCGCCACATTTTTCACCGAATATGCAATCGATTGTGTTCTTGTCTTACTATAACGATGACCCAATGGTGTGGAGTTTGGACCTGGATACGGGTGAACAGCGTCGATTGGGGATGTTTGGTGGTATGAACTTTGCGCCGCGTTTTTCGCCCGATGGCAAACGCGTTGCGATTTCTTTGGTGAAAAAAGGGATTACACATATTTATGAATACAATATTGAAACCAAGGAATTGCGTCAGCTGACGTTTGGTAATTCGTTGAATACCAGTCCGTCTTATTCCCCAGATGGCAAGAAGTTGGCGTTTAATTCGGACCGTTCTGGGCGGCAACAGATTCATGTTCTGGATTTGGAAACAGGGGCCGTGGAACGTTTGACATATGGTTCGGGACGGTATGCGACACCGGCATGGTCGCCTGATGGGCAATTTATTGCATTTACCAAGATGGCGGATGATACATTTTATGTTGGAATTATGGACCCGCGTGGCAGAAATGAAAAGATACTGGCGGGTGGTTGGTTTATGGAGGCCCCGTCCTGGGCCCCAGGGTCGCGCCGTTTGGTGTACTATGAAACAGAACGTCATATAGATGGTATTGAACGTATCAGTCATATTCGCAGTGTGGATATTACCGGTCAGAATATATATGATATAGAATTACCAGATGGTGTTAATGGGGTGGAACCAACCTGGTCGCCCAGATTACCATAAAAAAACCGCCCGTCGGGCGGTTTTTATGCTGAAATATAAGAATAGAAAAATATGAAAAAATTATTAGTTTTTATTGTTTGTATGTTTGGGGTCGACGCGGCGCGTGCAGTGCCGGCGGTGGTGGATTATCACTTTGATGGGGATACTTTTTCAGCGGGTGTGATGTTGGACACAGATGTTCAGATTACGGTGCGTGTTCGCCTTATTAACATTGATACGCCGGAAATGAACGGTAAATGTGCCGCGGAAAAGATTATGGCCCAAAATGCCAAGGATTTGTTGGTGACATTGATACCGCGTGGAACAACTGTTGATTTACAGAATATCAAAGATGATAAATATCTGGGGCGGATAAACGCAAATGTGATTTTGCCAGATGGGCGTGACCTGGGGCGTATTATGATAGATTCTGGGTTGGCGCGCCCGTATAGTGGTGGCAAACGCCAATCCTGGTGTGAAAAATAAATTAGAATAACTTATCTAACTTAATTTATTTTTTATTTAAAATTTTATGCGCTGTGGCGATTGATGGCTTCGGATATTTCGTCCAGGGATGATTTGCTGGGCAATATCGGCTCAAATGTAACGGTTGCTGTGCCGGGGGTGACGCGTCCGTGTTTTGGCCAATACAGGCCTGCGTCGGTGCCGACCGGCAAAATTGGTAATTTTAGGTGACGGGCCAAGAATAACAGGCCGCCCTTTAACTGAATTTTCTGGCCGGGTTTCGCGCGGGTGCCTTCGGGGAAGATGACCAGGATGCGTCCAGCCAGGATTTCTTTTTCGACCTGGGATGATAATTTAGACAGGTTTGTTCGGCCGGCGGCACGGTTTACACCAATCATACCCATGCGCCAAAATGCCCAACCATAGATTGGTATCCACATTAATTCGCGTTTCATGATGAAAAATGTGTTGCGTACCACTTTGGAAATAACGGCGATTTCAAGGATAGACATATGCTTGGCGGCGATGATTACTTTGCCGTCCAGGCGGTGGTTTTCGTTGGGTATCATTGGGATGCCGTTTTCTTCGGTTTTTGGGAATTCTACGCGGTATTTAATGCCGGCGAATATGCGCGCAACAGTTAATACCCCATACGCACAATGGAATACCATCCAGCCGCATAATTTTTTGTTAATCAGGCTGATTAACAACAACGGTGACCATAAAATAAAGTGGGTGGCCAGGGCGGTCTTGAATATGATTGTGCGTAACATTGTGTGTTTCCTTTGGTTTTTATTTATTAACTTTCTTTGATTCCCAGCATGGTCGCAATGTATTTTATATATTCTGTGGTCCATCTTTCAAGTCTTTTCGCGGGGGGCATGCCGGCCAGGGTGGCGGGGCATGCGACAACATCGACCATCGGTAATTCGTTTTTAATCAAGTATGTGGCGCGGTTTATGTGGTCTTCGGTTGTGATGACGACAATACGTTTTAGTTTGCGCGCGGTCACGATATTGCGTATTGCCAATGCGTTTTGGTATGTTGATTTTGATGTAGATTCAATTACAGCAGGGCGGGCGACATCGATTTTGCCCTGGGCGCCGGCGCCAATGATGTACAGGTCGGCGGTTGGGAATTCGCGCATCTTGCGCATGGCGAACGGGATTCTGCGTTCGTCGCCGGTCAGAACGAAAATACTGTCATTTGGATGGATTTTGTCGCAACTGATTGGGGCGGTGGACTTGAAAATCATGCCGCCGATGACAAAACAGGCAAATATTACAAATGATGGGGTAAGTATTTTGTACATATTTAAGAATTTTGTAGAATTTTAATTGTTGTGCGGCGCGTAGTCCAGATTGAAAACAGGACGATTACAATTGGCAATAGTACCAGTGTGAACCAACCGCCACCAGATAAGCCTAGCATAGCCATCAGACCGACGCGGGCGCTGTGGGCTGTTGATATGATTAACAATAGTACCGGCGCGGCAGCAATAAAGCCAATAAGCGCGGCGGTAGAACTGATTTTTGCGACAATTGTTTGCATCTGGCGGGCGACAAAGTTGTCGGATGCGCCAATCTGATTCAGGATTTCCAGTTCGCGACGGTGCAGCATGGCGGTGTTGCGTGCGATGTATGAAATGCATATGCCAATGGCGCCGATTGTTAGAATCAATATAAATGTGGACATCAAAATCATTTTCCAGCCGGCGCTGGTGGATGATTTAAGGGCGGTCGCGTGTGTTAAAAAGCGTGCGTTTTTAGATAGTTGTGCACCGACAGTTTTCATATCATCGTTGGATTTGAATTCGATTTCCCACATCTTGGGCAGGTAATTTTTCAGTACGCCACCACCCGAAATCCATGGTGCCATCAGGTCGTTCATCTGGTCTGTGCTGATTTCATTGATGGATTCGATTTTGTCGGTGTTGTTGGCGATAATCTGTTTTACGCTGTTGATGTTGTCTGGGTTTGTGACCTGAACCGTGGCAAAGTTTTCCCATTGGGCGTTCCAACGCATTACGCCGGTGCCAATAGACAGGGCGATGCCCAGTGCCAGTACGGATAAAAATGTCAACAGCGACATAATTGCCGTCATAAACATAGATTGTTCGCGAACCAGTGAAAATACAGTCGGTGTCTTCATATCTTAGGCGTTCCCAATGTCGTCAAATTGTTTTGATAGTTCGGTAAAATAGTTTTGTGGCTTTGGTCCGCGCCAGATGCGTTTAGCCTCGGGTTCTGGTTTGGATTGCGCGGGTGCGGATTTGCCAGAAAAACTGACACGGTGGTTTTCAACGTGGATAACCGGGAATTTATAGGTTTCCATTAACTTTTTGCTGTGCGTTGCCAAAATAATTGTTGTGCCAAACATTTTGTTCATCTGGATGAACAGTTCCATCAGGCGTGATGCATTTTCGTCATCCAAGTTGCCCGTCGGTTCGTCGGCCAGCAGGATGGCTGGCTGGATAATGATGGCGCGGGCAACGGATACACGCTGTTGCTGGCCACCGGACAGGGATAATGGGGCGGCGTCAGCGTATTTGCCCAGGCCGACCCAATCTAAAACCTTGGATACCAGTTTTTTGATTTTTGTTTCTGGAACGCCACGTACCCGCAGGGGCAGGGCGACATTATCAAATACAGATAAATGTGACAGCAGGGAATAAGATTGAAATACAATTGCCATGCGCTGGCGGATTTTTGTGATTTCGTCGCGGGTCATGTCATTGGTTATTTGTCCAAATAATTTAATTTGACCACGTGATGGCTTGTGTAATTGGTATATCAGGCGCAATAATGTGGTTTTGCCCGCACCAGATGCACCAGATAAAAAATAAAAACCGCCACCGCTGATATTAAAGGAAACATCAGTTAGTATATCGGGGGTGCCGTCATAGCGTGCCGCCACATTTGCGAACGAGATTGCTGTCTTTTCTTCCATGGTTGAAAATATAATAGAAAAAAAATATATCGTCAAATAAAAATCCCCCAATCGGGGGAATTTTTTTATTCGCGAACAACAGTTGTTGCGTTACGGTTTTTTGCCCATACTTCTTCGCCGGTGCCGGGATAGATTGGGTTTTCTTTGCCGTATGAAATGGTTTTGATACGTTCTGGTTCGATACCTTCGTGTATCATAACGTGTGCCGCATTGCCCGCGCGCAGCGCGCCCAATGCCAGGTTGTATTCGGTTGAACCGCGTTCGTCACAACGACCCTGGAGTGTGATGTTAATATCAGGGTTTTGTTTCATGTACAGTGCCTGGCCCTGCAGGTTCTTTCTTGCTTCGGACGAAATTTCGGCAGAATCAAACGCAAAGAACGCCTGTTGACCTTCTAGTTCGGTGGGGGCATGGGCACATGCCGATAAAGCGACGATTGCCAAGGTTAAAAGTAGTTTTTTCATGTTTTGTCCTTTGGTATGAATAAAAGATGTTTTGTCTTTACATTTTGAAAGTTAGCAAAAATCATAAAATAATGTCAATATCTGATTTTATGTTTTGGAATATTATCAAATTTATGATATACTGTGTCGCGAGGTTAATATATTTTTTTACAAAAATGGAAGGGAGTTTATCGTGAAAAAAATAGTATCTTTGGCGGTTTTGGGCGCATTGACAGTAACTGTGGCGGACGCCGCACCAAGCTATATCAGACGTACCCAGGATGGTAATTATAATGTCACATATGATTATAATGATAAAGCAAAGACCGGTTGGTATGTCGGTGGGCGTGCCAGTTTGAGCCTGGTTAACTGGGAAAATGAATATAGTACGGAACCAGAAATCGGTATCGCAGGGAATACAGAAGATTTTACCGAAGTTTTGTTTGGTGGTAATGTCTTTGTTGGGCATACATTTAAATATTTCTGGCGTGCAGAAGTCGAGGCGGGCTTAATTGGTCAGTATGATGATGCGGATGAAGGCTATGAATTTAAATTAACTGTGCCGTATGTTATGGCGAACGGTTATTACGATTTCGCAAATGGTTTGTATGTTGGGGCCGGCCTGGGGTTGGCACTGCCGACAACAGAATTAAGTGACGATGCATTTAAAAGTGGTGGTCGCACAGAACGTAATGTTTCACCGATGTTGGGGCTGATGGCGGGGTACAGCTACAGATTGGATTACAATCTGACGTTGGATTTGCGTTATCGCTTGGCGATGCTGTGGGGTACGGACCAAGAACGTGTTTGGAATACAGGTACCGGTATTGGCGGCTTTGATGTGTCGGGCGTTGCTTTTAAAAATGAAATTGGTTTAATCTTGGATAACTCGTTTTCATTGGGTATCAGATATCAATTTTAAAAAAATTTAAAAAAGTAGGAAAAAGGGTATTGACCCCGATTCGCAAAATGTGATAAACTTAAAGCAACAGAGAAGAGAGCTTATGAAAAACGAACTAAAAATATCAACACTATCAATAGTTTGCGTGTTGTGCGCGGCTGTTACAATGCCGTCGTTTGGTGCTTCTGCGGTGCGTGCCTTGGGTGGTGCGGGAACGTATTCCAGTGCGTCTAGTGCTGCGTCATCTGGTGCAAGTACAGTGCGTGGTGGGTCAATGCGTGTCACAAATGCCAAACCGGTGACTACAACAACATCAACAACGCGTGCGGCGACACGTTCGTCTGCGTCGCCACGTTTGTCGATTGGTAAGTATCTGGGTGGTGCGACCACGGTTGGTGGGGCGGCGTCTGGTGTGACTAAGCCGGGACAGGCTAGTTCTGTTGGTGATCGTGTTGCCAAGCTGGAGGTTCGTGTTGAAGAACTGCAGGACGCTTTGAATGCGACGGGTGGAGAGTATAAGATTGAAGCAGAACAGGATGCAGGTAAACTGACTATTTGGCAGGGTGATAACAAGATTATTGAGGCGAACTTCTTGACCCAGGAAGGCTTGGATGCTCTGCAGGCGGCGTTGGATGAACTGACCAGTCGTGTTTCGACAAATGAAAAGGCAATTGAAGACCTGAACGCGGCGATTGAAAGTCTGGATGCGGTCGAATCGGGTGAATTTGCGCAGCAGGTCGCGGCATTACAGGCAGCGGACAACGCGTTGCAGGATGCGATAAATCTGATTGATTTGACGTCATATGCGGAACAGGAATATGTTGATGGTCTGGTTGGTGATTTGAAAAATGCGGACAAGACGATTAACGAAAAAATCGCGGCGTTGGAATCAGGGTCAAGTGAATCTGTTTCTGGATTGGCCCAGGTCAAGGAAGATTTACAGGGTGTTGCCGATGGTTTGGCGGCATTAGAATCGCGTGTTGCGGCGAACGAATTGGAAATTGAGGGCTTGAAATCGTCCAAGGCAGATGTCGCAGCGTTAACTGCGGCGCAGCAGGCGTTGCAGGCGGCGATTGATGGCAAACAGGCGGCTGGCGAATACGCGGCTGCGGATGCCTTGGAAGAATTGGTGGCGGATGTAGAGGCGTTGAAAGATTCGTCGGCATCCAGCCAGGTGGTTCAAGAATTGAGATCCAAGGTTGCTGCGATTGAATCTGATTATGTGACTGATTCTGAAATGCAGACAGCGATTGCCGGGGTTCAGGCTTTGATTCCATCGTTGGTAGGCTATGCCAAGACAGCGGATTTGGCAGCGGTTGCGACAAGTGGTCAGTATGCGGACTTGGAAGGCAAACCAGAAATTCCATCAATTGACGGTTTGGCGACAAGTGAAGAATTGAATACATTAAGGACAACATTGGAAGCATCGATTGCGGAAAAGCAGGAAAAGGGT